>CAYMHL010000095.1:0-9005 GCA_964390205.1 uncultured Marinobacterium sp. | reverse complement strand
GAGCTACCAGACCATTGACGGCTCAACGCCATACGAGCGGGTACCTCAGCTGCTGCTGACCGGCAACCAAAATCGCCTCGCGGGCCTGTTCAACCTCGACTACACCGCCGAATACACGCGCTTCGAGCGTGACCTGGACAGTATCTATGCACCCAAAGGTATTGCTGCGGCAACAGTTGGTGACCGAGTACATTTACGCCCACGTGTCAGTACTGCGTTTGAACGGCCCTTTGGCTTCCTGCGCCCGGCGGCGATGCTGTGGCATTCCGAATATGAGCTTGAAAACGACAAAGCCGCCGACCGAAACGGCAACCGCTCGATCAGCGCCAACATTTTCAGTCTGGACTCCGGTCTGGTGTTCGAACGTGATTTCGCCCTGGCAGATGGTCAGTACATCCAAACACTGGAGCCACGTCTGTTCCTGCTGCACTCGGATGCAGACCAGCCGGACGCTGACATTCCGGCTTTCGACTCTTCACGACTCGGCTTTACCTACTACAACCTGTTCCATGAAACCGGCTGGAGTGGCAACGATCGTGTCGCCAACACTCAGCAGGCCTCTCTGGGCCTGTCCAGCGCCGTGTATTCGGATCAAGGCATTGAGAAGCTGCGTGTCGGCGTGGCACAGGCACACTATTTCAAGGATCGAGAGCAACCTGCTCTGCGGCCCGGCGATATCACAGGTGAGGAAAGCAGCTCCAACCTGGCGACTCTGGCCAACTGGAACTTCACCCGCAACCTGCGCCTGACCCACAACGGTGAGGTGGATCGGGACAGTTACGAACTACTTGAACACAACTACAAGCTTAGTTATCTACCGGGCGACAAGCGCCTGTTCTACCTGAACTATCGCGACAACCTGGAAAAATACAAAGACAACCCACAGAACCCCTCTGCCCACCAGCAGCTGGATCTGGCGTTCCGCTGGCCGCTCAGTAACGCTTGGACCGGCTATGGCCGCTGGCAGCAGGATCTGGACAACAATGAGAACCTTGAGACCCTGCTGGGTGTCGAATACGCCAGCTGCTGCTGGAAGGTCAGTGTGACTGGCCGAAGCTGGGTTGTCGACCCGGACGAAGTGGGTGTTGTCGACCAATTTGAAACTGATACTGGTATCTTCCTGCAGTTCGTACTGCGTGGTCTTGGCGCTTTCGGCCAGGGCGAAGGACGCGAATTCCTGAAAGATATCACCGGATATGACGAGGATGAGAATGGCGCTTTCTAAACTCAGACAGCCCCTGCTGGCCCTGGTGCTGCTGACCGCTCCCCTGGCCTCGCTGCAGGCCGAAGTACTGGACCGTGTTGCTGCGATCGTCAATGACGATATCGTGCTGGCCAGCGAACTGGATCAGCGCCTGGAGCTGGTTCGCCAACAGATCGGTGCCCGTGAAGAGACCCGGCTGCCACCGGAGGATGTACTGCGCCAGCAGGTGCTGGACCGCCTTATTCTGGAAAACATTCAGCTGCAGATTGCGGAACGCCAGGGTATTCGTGTTTCCGATCGTCAGCTCAATGAAGCCCTGAACCGCATTGCAGCACAAAACAACCTGACCCTTGAGCAGTTCCGCGAAGCGCTGATTGCCGAGGGCCAGGATTATGCCCTGGCAAGGGAGCAGATCCGTCGCGAAATTCTGCTCACTCAGGTTCAGCAGAGCAGCGTTAACCGCCGCATCAGCGTATCCGAACAGGAAGTGCAGAGTTTCCTCAACTCGGAACTGGGTCAGCAACAAGTGCAGGCCGAGTTCCAGCTGCGTAATATCCTGTTCGCCCTGCCGGAAAACGCCACCCCCGAGATGATCAGTCAAGCCGAACAGAAGGCAGCGGATGCACGCCGTCAGTTGGTTGAGGGCACCCCCTTTGCCGAACTGGCCATTGCCGTTTCCAATGCACCCAACGCCCTCCAGGGCGGCGAACTGGGCTGGCGTCGTGAATCCGAACTGCCTGAAGCCCTGGCCCGCGCCATCAGCAAGCTGTCTCCGGGCGAGATCAGCCAGCCGGTACGCACACCGGGCGGCTTCCACCTGCTGCTGGTGGAAGACAAGCGTGGCGGCAAGGTGCAGCTGGTTGAGCAGACCAAGGTACGTCATATCCTGCTGAGCCCCAACGAGATCCGCAGCGCCGAGCAGACCCGCCGGCTGATCAACGACCTCTACCAGCGCCTGCGCGAAGGCCAGCCGTTTGATGAACTGGCACGCCGCTACAGCGATGATGCCGCCAGCGGTTCTCAAGGCGGTGATCTGGGCTGGACCCAAAACGGTCAGATGGTGCCCGAGTTCGAGCAGGTGATGAACAGCACCGCCAAGGGCGAGATCAGCGAACCCTTCGAATCCCGCTTCGGCTGGCATATCCTGCAGGTTCAGGATTACCGCACCCAGGACTTGGGTGAAGAGATGCTGACCTCACAGGCACGCAGCAGTATCCGTCAGCGCAAGTTCACTGAAGAGCTGAGCAACTGGCTGCGTGAAATCCGTTCCCAGGCCTATATCGAGCGCAAGATTTAACGTGAGCTGTCCCCGTATTGCCATCACCCCCGGCGAGCCGGCCGGCATTGGTCCCGAGCTCTGCGTCCAGCTGGCGCAACAGGCTCATGCCTGCCAGCTTATCGCCATCGCCGATCCTGAACTGCTGCAGGCCCGCGCCGAGCTGCTGGGCCTGCCGCTGCAGATCCTGCCCTTTCATGCGGCCGAACCGGCACAGCCGGCTCCGCCGGGCAGCCTCTACTGTCAGCCCGTCGGGCTGACGGCACCGAGCCAGGTCGGCACACTGAATCCGGCCAACGCCGCCTATGTGCTGAGCACTCTGAAAGAGGCAACGCTGGGCTGTATGGCCGGCACCTTTGACGCGCTGGTCACGGCTCCGGTACACAAGGGCGTCATCAACGATGCCGGCATCCCCTTCAGTGGTCACACCGAGTTTCTCGAAGAGATGACCGGCAGCCACAAGGTGGTGATGATGCTGGCCACCGAAGGCCTCAAGGTTGCGCTGGCGACAACACATCTGCCGCTGGCAGCCGTACCCGCCGCGATTACGCGCCCGCTGCTGGAAGAGGTGATCGAAGTGCTGCTGCACGATCTGAGCCGCTCCTTCGGCATCCGCCATCCGCGGGTACTGGTGGCCGGCCTCAATCCCCATGCCGGTGAAGGCGGTCATATGGGCCGCGAAGAGATCGACACCATCACCCCGGTGCTGGACGACTTCCGTGCCCGCGGTGCCCAGCTGATCGGCCCGCTGCCGGCTGATACCCTGTTTACCGAGCATCATTTGAAAGAGGCTGATGCGGTGCTGGCCATGTACCACGATCAGGGGCTGCCGGTACTCAAGTACAAGGGCTTTGGTCGTGCCGCCAACATCACCCTGGGGCTGCCGATCATCCGTACATCGGTTGATCACGGTACTGCACTGGATCTGGCCGGCACCGGTCGGGCCGATGTGGGCAGTCTGCAAACCGCTGTTCAGTTCGCGCTGGATATGGCACGACACCAATCAGGTAACTGACTTCATGAGTAAAAAACCCGCAGGGCACAAGGCGCGCAAACGCTTTGGTCAGAACTTTCTGCACGATCAGGGCGTGATCGGCCGCATCATCCGCGCCATCAACCCTCAGCATGGCCAGCACCTGGTCGAAATCGGTCCCGGTCTCGGCGCGCTGACCGAGGAACTGCTTGACGCCTGTCAAGGTGAACTGGATGTGGTCGAGCTGGACCGCGACCTGATCCCGGTACTGCGCACCCAGTTCTTCCGCCATGCCGACACCTTCAACATCCATGAAGCGGATGCGCTGAAATTCGACTTTGCCGGTCTGAAGCAGGATGACCGCCCGCTGCGCATTGTCGGCAACCTGCCCTACAACATCTCCACACCGCTGATTTTCCACCTGCTCAGCTTCAATGGCCTGATTCAGGACATGCATTTCATGCTGCAGAAGGAAGTGGTCGACCGCCTGGCGGCCGGGCCCGGTGACAACCATTACGGCCGACTGGGCATCATGGCGCAGTATTACTGCCGTGTAGAGCCTCTGTTCATCGTCCCGCCCGGCGCCTTCTCACCGGCACCCAAGGTGGACTCTGCCATCGTACGTCTGGTGCCCTATGCCGAGCCGCCGGTTCCGGCGAAGGATGTGAAGCAGCTGCAGAATGTGGTCCGCACCGCCTTTGGTCAGCGCCGCAAGACTCTGCGCAACAACCTCAAGCCACTGATCAGCGCCGAGCAGCTGGAAGCCCTGGCAATCGATCCGGGACTGCGCCCCGAACGCCTGACCCTGGCCCAATTCGTGGCGATCAGCGATGCTCTGACCGACGCGGCCGACACGCCGTCTTCAAGCGAATAAACCCGAGAGGATAGTCCTTTACTGATGGATGCCACCGAGTACAGCCGCAATATCAAGATCAATGTTGTCACCACCTATCTGCCGGACCAGTCCGAGCCGGAGGCACACCGTTTCGTGTTCTCCTACCGGATCAGCATCAGCAACCAGAATGCGGAAAGCGTGCAGCTGCTGAGCCGCAAATGGCGCATTACCGACGGCAACGAACACGTTCAGGAAGTGGAAGGCGAAGGTGTCGTGGGGGAAAAACCGGTGATCGAACCGGGACACACCTACGAATACACCAGCGGCACCGTACTGGCGACCGAAGTCGGCAGCATGCAGGGTCTGTACCGCATGGAAACTGCCGATGGCAACCGCTTCGATGCACTGATTCCCGCTTTCACTCTGGCTCAGCCCAACGCACTGCACTGAAGTCGGCAGACGGCTTCAGAAAAGACCCGGCTGGCGCTGTACCCATCTACGTTCGGCCCAGTCATGGAACCCTGTCGTCAGCTTCGGTTGGCGCTGCTGCAACTGCTGGGCAAACCAGCGCGCCAGCTCAGGTGCCTGGCCATTGTTGGGCGTATGCATGAAGATGAACGGTGTCTTGCCCTCGCTCAGCCAACGCAGCACCTGATCAATCCAGGGCTGCAGCCAGCGCTGCCCCTGCTGCAGATCCAGCGGTGAGATGAACCTCAGCATCGGTGCCTCTGCGGTTGCCAGCACCCGTAGCGGCAGCCTCGGCTTCTGCTCCAGCGCTTCACGGGTAATCGGGTCGGACTGAGGGTTGGCAAACAACGCCCGGGTATCGAAACTGATTCGATTGACCCCGAACGCCTGCAACGCCTCATTGAATCGTTTTTCGGCATCGCCACGCTGGAAGAAGGCCAGATGGCGTACTTCGACCCCATACCTCAGCCCCGCCGGCAGCTCACCCAGAAAACGGATAAGGTCCGGCAACTGATCCGGTCCGAACCGGGAGGGCAACTGCAGACAGAGCATGCCCAGCTTGGGTGCCAGCGGCTGCAGCCGGTCAAGAAAATGGCCCAGATCGGCGCTCACGTGACGCAATGCACCCTGATGGCTGATGCTTTGCGGAAACTTGAAACAGAAACGGAATCCGGGTGGCGTGGCCTCTTCCCAGCGGCGTACAGCAGCCTCACCGGGCAGCCCATAGAAGGTGGTGTTGCCCTCCACTGAATTGAAGCTGGCGGCGTACTGCTCCAGATCCCCCTGATCAGGGTCCTGCAGCAGGCTGCTGCTCCACTCCGGATGCTTCCATTGCGGCAGGCCAATAAAGTAGTCTGACGTCATCGTCTCGCTGTTGTTATACTCGGTTTTCGTTTTCGGCAGCCAATCATCGACTGATTCAGGGTATTCACGTTCATGGATTTCGCATCGCTTCTGGGCATTATCTCAGGTCTTGCTCTGATCATCAGCGCTATTTTTCTGGGCGGCAACGCCGATGTCTTCGTTAACGTCCCCGGCCTGATGATCGTGGCCGGCGGTACCATTGCTGCGACTCTGCTGACCGTGCAGTTCAAGGACGTGCTCAATGCGTTCAAGGCGGCCTGGATCGTCTTTACCCGGGACAACACCAACCCCCAGGAGATGATCGATACCATGCTGGAGCTGAGCCGCGTGTCTCACCGCCACGGTCTGCTCAAGCTGGGCGACGTGGAGAGTGACTCCCATGTGCTCAAGCGCGCCTGCAACCTGCTGTCGGAGGCCGCGTCCGAACAGGTCATTCGCAATACGCTGCAGAACGAGATCGATTCCCTGATGGCGCGCCATCACACGGTGCAGGACGTATTCCGTAAAATGGCCGCCTATGCCCCCGCTTTCGGCATGCTGGGTACCCTGATCGGTCTGATTCAGATGCTCAGCCAGCTGTCCAACCCCGATACCATCGGCCCGGCGATGGCGGTGGCCCTGTTGACTACCTTCTATGGTTCGCTGCTGGCCACCATGGTATTTCTGCCGATCGCCGGCAAGCTGCATGCCCGTACACTGGCGGAAGTGACCAACCTGGAGATCATCCGTGAAGGCTGTATCAGCATCCTCACCAATGATCACTATATGCATGTGTATGAACAGCTGGCGTCATACCTGCCGGAAGCCCAACGCAAGCCGATCAAAATCGGCAAGCAGGCGAACGCCGACAAGGCAGCGTCTCAGGCAACCAAGGAGCGTACATGAGAAGCCGCCGGCGCGAACTCACTGAAGATTCGGGCTCTCCCGGTTGGCTGATGACCTACGCCGACCTGATGACCCTGCTGCTGGTGTTTTTCGTGCTGCTGTTTTCCATGTCCAATGTCGAAAAGGAGCGCTTTGCCGAAGCGGTGAAATCCTTTCAGACCGCTTTCCAACGTGCGGTATCCGGTGCACCCAACAGCATCGTACCTCTGGAACACAATGCGCCCACGACCCGGGACACGGACATCAATGACTCTCCCCTGCAGCCACCCGATCAGTCAGGCAGCACCGATGAACACGAGGAAACCGAAGCCGAACGCCGGGCACGTGCCATGCAGCTGGACTGGGAGCGATTGAACCAGGATCTGGACGACGCCTTTGAACAGATGCAGATGCAGGAAGCTGTCGAGATCGGTACGCCCAAGGACGGCAAGCTGTCTCTGCGCGTCAAGGGCGGGCTGCTGTTCACGTCCGGCTCCGCCACCTTCAACTATGCCATGCTGCCGATGTTGGATGCGCTGCTGGAAACGCTGTCCCAGAACCCCCACTATAAACTGGAAATCCAAGGCCATACTGATGATATCCCGATCAGTACTCCGCAGTTTCCGTCCAACTGGGAGTTGTCCGCAGTTCGAGCCACGACGGTGCTACGCTACATGGTAGATGCCGGCATCAATCCCAAACGTCTGACGGCCACCGGCTACGGCTCATCACTGCCACTGGTACCCAATACATCGGCCGAGAACCGTGCCATCAATCGCCGTATCGAATTTGTGCTGGAAAAGCGGGCCCTAGAATGAAACCCAAAATCCATATTCCCGACATTGCCGACAGTGGACGCCGCGCCTTTCGTTTGAAAGTGGATGAAAGCACACCCCTGCGGGTGCAGGTCAACGGCCAGGCCGTCAAGATCGATAATCTCTCCGCCACCGGGATCGCCTTCACCACCGACGCCCAACTGACGCTGCGCTACTACCCGGCCCGCCTCAGGTTCAGAACCGGCAAATTGATTCACCAGGTGGACTGTACCCTGCGCCTGATCCGCAAGACAGGACTCTTATGGTGTGCCGACTTCTCAGGGCTGGAACCCAGACAGCAAAGGCTGCTGTCGGAGTTCATTACTTGGTATCAGGCCGAGCAGATCCGCAAACAGAAAAATAAAGTGTAACAAGGACTTGACCTTAGCGTCTTCAATCCTTAATATACGCGTCATCAAGTTGATGCGGGGTGGAGCAGTCTGGTAGCTCGTCGGGCTCATAACCCGAAGGTCGTTGGTTCAAATCCAGCCCCCGCTACCAAATTTTAAGAGGCAGATCAGGTACTTACCGGTCTGCCTTTTTTCGTTGTGTGTTCAGAATACTGTCATGTGACAAATTGTGACAAAACCTGTGACATAAAAACGCTTCAATCCAACTGATCGCTTTTTGTCCTGACCTTAAGGCATCCTTGCCTATCATCTGTACTCTTGGCGGTTCATACGAGCCAACGCCAGGTTTTGAGTGCCCTTTCCTTACACTGATCGCCCGTCTGCTCATCCAGAGTGGATTCGAGGAAATCTCCCTTTGTTGTTCTACCTCCAGGCCTCCGTGACCACAGCGGCTCCAGAGGCCTGAACACACTCCGTACTGGCTACCACTCTACTCCTGAGCCAGAGGGTCGCCCTCTCCCCCCTCATCTTTGACATGCGTTATGAGGCTCTCAATCTCACAATTGAAGTAAAAACAGAGCTTATCCAGGTTATCCGTCACCGTACTACTGCCTTGGTGGTTCAACATCTTCGACAGGGTCATCCTGTTGATTCCCGTTTCCTTAGCAATCTCAGAAACAGTAATCCTTCTTTTCTCCTGGAATTCCTTTTCGGCGATCAGTTCCTTGAGGTGATAACGAATCATGCATACCTCTGATAAAAATAATTATCACAAGATGCTTGAAATAATCATCTGATGCGTTATATTAACAATCAGGTGATAATTTAAATCATCGAACGATAGCTTAAAGACGAAGAGGCATGATCTCATGAACAACACATACCTGACAACGGAAGAGCTGTCCTCCCGCATCAAGTACGACCCTCGCACTATCCGGCAGAACCTGAAGGACTCAGTGCTTATTGAAGGCAAGCACTACATTCGCCCTTTCGGTGGCCGGAAGATCCTCTACATCTGGGAGACCATCGAAGAAGACATGCTCAACGTTACACATGCGAGCAGCCTGGAGATCCCGATGGCAAACGGCGGGGTGTGCTATGGGTAAGGTCCGGGCACGGAAAGAAACTGGCAACCTCTACATGGACTTCAACTACATGGGTGTGCGCTGCAGGGAACAGACAGCCCTGCCCGATAGCCCGGCAAACAAGAAGAAAGTGGAGGCTTTGTTGAAGCGCATCGAAGCATTGATTGTGCTCGACCAGTTCAACTATGCGGATTTTTTCCCAACCAGTAAAAATGTCAAAAAGTTTGCTGAAAAGCCTAACTTTGTTGCAACAACTGAGAGCAACGAGAAG
>CAYMHL010000094.1:0-9010 GCA_964390205.1 uncultured Marinobacterium sp. | reverse complement strand
TCGTCTTCCGGGTTCACCGCTACACCGGTGTCGCCGAGCAGGGTTTCCGGACGGGTGGTACCGACCACGATGTGGTCTTCACCGGCCGCGGTTTTCACGCCATCCGCCAGCGGATAGCGCAGGTACCACATCTTGCCTTTGACTTCGCGGTTCTCCACTTCCAGGTCGGAAATCGCGGTGTGCAGTTTCGGGTCCCAGTTGACCAGGCGCTTGCCGCGGTAGATCAGCTTGTCGTCGTACAGACGGATGAACACTTCCTGCACCGCGCGGTAGAAACCGGAGTCCATGGTGAAGCGCTCGGTGGGCCAGTCCACGGAGTTGCCCAGACGGCGCATCTGGCGGGTGATGGTGCCGCCGGACTCTTCCTTCCATTCCCAGATCTTCTCGATAAAGGCGTCGCGGCCCAGATCGTGGCGGGTCAGTTCTTCCTCGGCGGCCAGCTTGCGCTCAACCACCATCTGGGTGGCGATGCCGGCGTGGTCGGTACCCACCTGCCACAGGGTGTTGCGGCCCTGCATGCGACGGTAGCGGGTCAGCGCGTCCATGATGGTGTGCTGGAAGGCGTGGCCCATGTGCAGGCTGCCGGTGACGTTGGGCGGCGGAATCATGATGCAGTAGGCGTCGCCTTCACCGGAGGGTGCGAAGTAACCCTTCTCTTCCCAGGTCTGGTACCAGGATTTCTCGATATCGTGTGGCTGGTAGGTCTTGTCCATTGGGGTCCGTATCTCTGATTCGTTGGCCGCTCGGATGGTTGCCGACAGCGCGCTTGGCGTGCCCGGGGCACGGGGCGTCGGCAGCCCGGTCGAAACCGGACATTATACAGGCTGGAGGAGGGGGATTACAGACGCGCAAAACGTCGTTCGGCCAACAGGACTGAGCGGCTTTTGGCGTCGGGCGATCTGTCGCTGCCTTGATATGTACGCACATCTGGCGCACAATATATCAATCAACGGGAGATCAAATTATGGCCAACTTAGAGACTGTCAAACAGGAGCGCATGCATATTCGCCTGGATGCCTTGTCCAAACAGAAGCTTGAGCGTGCGGCGTCGTATGCCCACAAGAGTTTGTCCGAGTTCGTGCTCGGGCAGGCACTGCATGCTGCCGATGAGGTGATCCACGAGCATGAGACACTCGAGTTGAGTCAGGCTGACTGGGATCTGTTCCTGAATGCGCTGGAGCAGCCCCCCGCGCCCAATGCCAAACTCAAGCGCGCCTTTGCCGAACATAAACGCCGTGTTCAGTCTTAAGCAGTGGCCGCGTTGAATCTGAGCATATCGCCCCTTGATCGGTCACATGACCGAAAGTCGTTTGATTGTGGCGAACCGGCGCTGAATGAATACCTGCATCAATACGCCGGTCAGGATGTTAAGCGGCGAGTGAACAAGGTATTCGTTGTGTCCTTGCCGGAAACGCCGCGGCAGGTCATCGGGTATTACGGTCTCAGCGCCGGCAGTTTGGACGCCAAGTGTTTGCCCGAGGGACAACGCAAGCGTCTGCCTCGCTATCCGGTTCCGGTTGTCCTTCTGGGCAGGCTTGCGGTCGCCATTTCTCACCAGGGGCAGGGTTTGGGTAGTATTTTGCTCGCGGATGCCTTGAAACGCATTGTTCAGGCAAGTCAGGTCATGGCGGTGTATGCGGTTGTTGTTGAGGCTTTAAACGAACAGGCGGCCGGGTTTTATCAACAGTTCGGTTTTATTCCCTTGCCCAGTCAGCCACTGAAGCTTTTTCTGCCATTGGATTCCGTTGCCGAGCTGCTCGATTAAAACGACCATAGCTTCGGCTTGCAGCAACGGTGTACGGCAGTGACAATGACGCCATACACGTGAAGGACGAGAGTATGACACTACAGGTGGAGGCAGCCCCCCCGATGTTGCAAAAATCCGGTGACCAGCTCCGGCTCAGCGGTCACTGGACGCTGGCAATGCATGGCCGGATCAAATCCGTATTGGCCGCCAACCCGGCCCCTGAGGGCGAAGTACGGCTCAAGGAGATCAGTGCGCTGGACACCGCCGGTGCGACGCTGCTGGCCCACTGGCTGGGCGTTGATCGCCTGGAACAGGTGCTGGCAGCCGAAACCGAGCTTCAGCCTGAGCGTCGCGCTCTGCTGGAGACGCTGATCCGTGCGCTCAGACGGGAGGCGCCGCCTCAGGCGGAAAACGTATCGCCGCTGGTACAGGCGCTGGCCCTGCTGGGCGAGCAGACCGAGCAGCTGGCGCGTCATTTTTGGCAGCTCAGCGGGTTTATGGGGCTGGTGCTGCAAAGCCTGATGGGCATTCTGTTTCGGCCCAGCCGCTGGCGCATGACCGCCTGGGTCAATCAGGTGCATCAAACCGGTCTGGATGCCGTGCCCATCGTGGCGCTGCTGACCTTTTTGGTGGGGGCAGTGGTCGCCTTCCTCGGCGCGACGGTGCTGGGCGAGTTCGGCGCCGAAATCTATACGGTCAACCTGGTGGCCTACTCCTTCCTGCGTGAATTCGGTGTGATTCTGGCGTCCATCCTGCTGGCCGGTCGTACCGCCAGTGCCTTTACCGCCCAGATCGGTTCCATGAAAGCCAACGAAGAGCTGGATGCACTGCGCACGCTGGGCCTGAACCCCATCGAGCTGCTGGTGATCCCGCGGGTGCTGGCCCTGCTGATTACCTTGCCGCTGCTGACCTTCGTGGCGGTGATGTCGGGCTTTGCCGGTGGCGCCATGGTGTCTCTGGTGGCGCTGGATATTCCGCTGGGGCAGTTCCTCGGCATCATCGCCGATGTACCGCTCAAGCATTATCTGGTCGGGCTGGTGAAGGCGCCGGTGTTTGCCTTTGTGGTCGCGGTGATCGGCTGCATGGAAGGGTTCAAGGTCAGCGGCAGTGCGGCCTCGGTCGGTCGGCACACCACCTCCAGCGTAGTACAGTCGATCTTCATGGTGATCCTGCTGGATGCGATTGCGGCGCTGTTCTTTATGGAGATGGGGTGGTGAGTCGGGAAACGCTGATAGAAGTACGCGGACTGTGCAACCGTTTTGGTCGCAATTCGGTGCATGAGAACCTGGATCTGGATCTCTACCGTGGCGAGATTCTGGGCGTGGTGGGTGGCTCGGGAACCGGCAAGTCGGTACTGCTCAGGTCCATCGTCGGCCTGATTCGGCCCAGTGCCGGCGAGGTGCGGTTGTTCGGTCAGAATCTGCTGGCGCTGTCAGCCGGTGAACGTTCGCAACTGGAGCAGCGCATGGGCGTGCTGTTTCAGGGCGGAGCCCTGTTCAGCTCGCTGACGGTACGGGAAAATGTCGCTCTGCCGCTGATCGAACATGCCGGGCTGTCGCGCAAGGATGCCGAGGAGTTGGCCGAGGTTAAACTGGCCCTGTCGGGACTGGCGTCCCATGCCGGTGATCTCTACCCGGCCTCGCTGTCAGGCGGCATGGTCAAGCGCGCCTCGCTGGCGCGGGCGCTGGCGATGGACCCCGACGTGGTGTTTCTGGACGAGCCCACGGCAGGGCTGGACCCCATAGGTGCGGCAGACTTCGACCAGCTGCTGCTGACCCTGCGCGATGCGCTGGGGTTGACCGTGTTCATGGTCACCCATGATCTGGATTCGCTCTGGACCGCGTGCGACCGTATAGCTGTTTTGTCGCAGAAGCGGGTGCTGGTGGCCGACACGCCGGAACGTGTGTCTCACCATGAAGACGAGTGGATACAGGCCTATTTCAATGGCCCCCGGGGCCGCGCTGCCTATGCAGCGGCAGGAGAGAACTGATTATGGAAACGCGTGCACATCATGTGATCATTGGCCTGTTTACGCTTACAGGCCTGCTGCTGGCGCTGGGCTTTGGCGTCTGGCTGGTGCAGTCGGGCAAGCAGCAGGAAACCCGAACCTATAGAGTCGTCTTTGAAGAAGCGGTCAGTGGTTTGACCGTCGGCAGTCTGGTGCAGTACAACGGCCTGCGTGTCGGTGAAGTCCGCCAGTTGCAGCTTGATCCGGCCGATCCGCGCCGGGTACTGGCCGATATGGAAATCAGTGCCGCAACGCCGATCAATCAGGGCACCAAAGCCCGTATGGCGATCGCCAATATTACCGGTGCCGCCAATATTCAGCTCAGTACCGACAATCCTCAGGCGCCGCCCCTGCAAAAGCCGGAAGACTCTCCGCCGATCATCCTTGCCGAGCCTTCGGCCATCGGCTCCCTGCTGGGCAACAGTGAGGCCCTGTTCGCCAACGTCAACGAAGTGGTTGAGCAGGGCGCGAAGCTGCTGTCGCCGGAAAATATCGGCAGCATATCCCGCATCATCGGTAATCTGGAACAGGTCTCCGATGAGCTGGTGGAGTCCCGTGCCGGACTGGGTGAAACCCTCAACGAGTTGACCCTGGCGGCTCGTGATGCGCAGACGGTGATGCGCGAGGCCGGCACCCTGCTGGCCAATGCCGACCGCATGCTGGTCGCCCGTGGCGAACCCATGCTGGCGGAAGGACAAAAAGCGATGCAGGCACTGGCGCAGAGCAGCCAGCAGCTGGAACAACTGCTGAGCCGTAATTCAGGGGCCCTGGATCGCGGACTGCAGGGTATCTCGGAAGTGGGGCCGGTGATGCAGGAGCTGCAGCGTAGCCTGGGCACCCTGAACCGCATACTGTCGCGGCTGGAGCAGGATCCGGCCGGTTACCTGACCGGCAAGGCGCCGGCAAATGAATTTACTCCCTGAGAGGTTGGGCCCGTGAGATCAATGAAACTGGGATATTGTGCACTGCTGCTGGGTATGACACTGACACTGGGTGCCTGCAGTCTGCTACCCGAAGCCAAGCCGGTGCAGAGCTGGACACTGACACCGGTGGCGGCCCACTCGGATGAAGGCCAGGGCGAGGTGCAGCTGGCCGATCTGCGCATTTTGCGTCCTCAGGCGCAGGATCTGCTCAGTGGCAACTATCTGCTGGTCGTCCCCGAAGGGCAGCCCGTCAGTGTCTACAAGGATGCCCGCTGGGGCGCGACTATTCCCAGCCTATGGCGCGATTATCTGGTCACTGCGCTGCAGCAGGATGGTCGCTTCGTCCGCATCAGCAGTGACGAGGTGCGGGTGGCTGCCGAATATGAGCTGATCAGCCGCCTCGATGCCTTTCAGAGTGAATACCACCAGGGGCAGCCGGTGGCGGTCATGCGCGGCTATCTGCAGTTGGTGGATGCCAACAGCCGCGTCATTATTGCCGAGCGGCCCCTGCAGTTGTCCGAACCGGCGGCCAGTGAAGACGTTGCCGCCGTCGTGACAGCCTTCGAAACTCTGATGGCCGGCGCCAGCGAAGAGATCCGCAACTGGCTGCTGCAGGTACAACAGCAAAAGCTGTCCCGGCCCTGACTGCAGAGCAATCGGGCCATCCACCAATCAAACGCAAGGGTGCCGTGATGAGTTACAAACAACTGACCCCTGAAGAAGAGTACGTCATCCTCAACAAGGGGACCGAGCGCCCCTTTACCGGCCGCTACAACGAACACTTCGAGACCGGGGTGTATGTTTGCAAGCAGTGTGGCGCGCCGCTGTACCGCTCCGAGGACAAATTTCCCTCCCACTGCGGCTGGCCCAGCTTCGATGATGAAATCAAAGGGGCCATTCGCCGCGAGGTCGATGCGGATGGCCGTCGTACCGAAATCCTCTGTGCCAACTGTGGCGGGCATCTGGGCCATGTGTTCGAGGGCGAGATGCTGACGCGCAAGAATGTGCGCCACTGCGTCAACTCCATCTCCATGGACTTCATCAGCGCGGAAGAGCTGGCGCAGCAACAGGGCAGCACGCTGAAAACCGCCTACTTCGCCGGTGGCTGTTTCTGGGGCGTGGAGCATCTACTGCAACAGCAACCCGGTGTGGTATCCGTAGTCTCCGGCTACATGGGTGGGCATGTGGATAACCCCAGTTATGAACAGGTGTGCAGCAAGCAGACCGGTCATCTGGAAACCGTCGAAGTGCTCTATGACCCGGCAAAGATCGATTTTGAAACACTGGCGAAACTGTTCTTCGAGATTCATGATCCGACTCAGGAGAACGGCCAAGGCCCCGATATCGGCCCTCAGTATGCCTCCGCCATCTTCGTGCATGATGATGAAGAGCGTGGCATCAGCGAAAAGCTGATCGCATTGCTTGAAAACAAGGGGCTGGACGTGGTCACCCGCGTGCTGCCGATGACCCGATTCTGGCGGGCGGAAGAGTTCCATCAGGATTACTACGTGCGCACGGGCAAAACCCCATACTGCCACCGGTATCAGAAGCGGTTTTGATCGCGGCTGATACTCCAGCATCGGGCTGCCCGGACAGAGAGCAGCCCGAAGCGCCCAGACCTGCCCGCCCTTCAAGTTGAGCTCCCGATTCGCCTATGCATAAGCCCTTGTTACTTCTGACGCTTCCTCTACTGCTGGCATCCTGTGCCACCACGCCGCCGTCTAACGTGGAAAATGCGTGCAGGATCTTCCGGGAAAAGCCCGATTGGTTTGATGCATCGCTGGATGTCGAAAAGAAGTATGGCTTACCGATACAGGTACAGCTGGCCATCATGCGGCAGGAATCCAGTTTCAAGCACGATGCAGCGCCCCCGAGGGATACTTTCCTGGGTATCCCCATGTGGTGGCGTGTGTCCAGCGCCTATGGCTATGCTCAGGTGAAGGACGGCACCTGGGACTGGTACAAGCAAAAAACCGGCAACTGGGGCGCCGACCGCGATGAGTACGACGATGCGGTTGATTTCATGGGCTGGTATGCCGATGTATCCCAAAAGACACTGGGCATCTCCAAGTGGGATGCCTACAACCAGTACCTGGCGTACCACGAAGGGCACGGCGGCTGGCAGCGGAAAACCTACAACAGCAAGGGCTGGCTGGTCGGTGTCGCCCGCAAGGTTGATGCCAACGCCCGGATGTATGGCGAGCAGCTCAGAGGCTGCCGGGACAGCCTGAAATCCTCTCCCTGGTGGTGGCCGTTTTGAATGAGTGGGTAGAAGAGCCTGGAGGATGGGGCTCGGTAAAAATGACACAGCCGAAGTCTTAGCCCGTTCGGGCAGAAGGTACTGCTCGTGCTGAATGGCCCGTGGCTGTCATACAGGCTGCAGGGGCTGTTTTGCGCACAGAGCGGACATGAGTTGGGTTGAAAGCCACATGGCCTTCAACCTTAGCCGATTTTGCAAAAGTGCTCTTTAGCTCGTGTAACCGTAGGTTTCATGCTCGCGCTGAGGCTCTGAGTTGTAGATAGGCTGCCTTGTTTTCATCTGTCACTGTGTCTCCTCGGCTCTGGGTTAGAAGAGAGTCCAGGTTGGTCATCATATACCGCTCAATAGCCGCACGATTATCAGCCATATAACGATTTAAATCAGACATTTTAGGTGGTGTGTTCAGTCTTTCTTGGCGATCACTGTAATGTAGCAAAGCCAATTCATGATTTTCCCAAAAAGACTCTACAGCTTGAAAGTCAGGATGGACACGTCCATCATCCATTTGAGCCAGAGGCTTACCCGCCAGATAATTGTCCACCATATCCTGCAAGCTAAAATCAGAAAAGCCTGCTCCTCTACCAAATTGTGTATCGAACTCCGAGTAGAGACCAGAAACAAGAGTACTCATCTCTTGATACAAGATCTGATTTTCCTGCTTCATATACCTTGCTGCGGCCATCTCAAATAACCCGGAAATATCGTTCCATATTGTGTAGTCCTGAATTTCTTGAGCATCTGGGGCGTATTTTTTAAATTCAACCCATAGACCTGACATATCTTCATCCACGACCATCGCATTATCATAGTCTTCGCTTGAGGGAAGTGAAGATCCGTACCAGACCTCCATTGGTCTGAATGAATTATCGATCTGGTCACTTCCATCTATCCAGGCATTTTTCATACGATCGACCAGCTGATGAACTTCATCTGCTACAGGTTCATCCTGGCTGGACAGCCAGCCATCCAAATCGGAGGGAAACTCAACCAGTTTGGACAGGCTTTTTTCAAGCTCGGCTATTTTCTCTTGATTCTGATTCCAAAACAGTTCCACCGATTCGGCCTCGTCCGGAGACATATTGCTTGGCAATACAGGTTGACCATCCTCTTGCTCAAGAGAGCCCCTGAATAGGGTACTGAACATTCCTGCATCGAGATCAAGGTCTTCGAAAGAATCAGCTAACGTGAAAATCTGATCGAGGTATTCGGTTGTGAGTTGTCTACGCTCGGTTAGCCATTGCTGCTGGTAATTCGCAGCCTGTAAACCTGTTGCTGTACCTTCCGCTCTGTATGCTTGCCACTGTGCGTTTTCGCGCTCGCTCCAGAAAGTGACTTCTGCCACCCAGTCCTGATCAGCATCTTCAGACAACAAGTTTTTAGTAGGACCGGCTCCCACCATAGTGTCCTGATCGATTAGGCCATCCTTCTTCAATGCCTGAAGCTCTTTAACCACACTTTTGGCAGGCTCATCAATGTTTAGATGAATTTCTCGTTTTGGACCATTGTAGATTCCCTTCCATGTTACCGGTGTAATATAAGACATATAGGCCTCCAGTCCTTAGTATTTTTTATGTATATATTTAATATTCATTAACCAAACCAACCTTCTCCAGTAGCTTCTTTATATACCGGGCTTGCATTTTTATTTGTAAAATCGATCAATATTTCAAGAATCTTCGAAGGTTCTGTTCCTTTAGATTTCTCGGAATCGTAAAGCTCTTTCCTGGCTATTTTAAATATAGCCGCGTCTTGATTAAAAGCAGCTTCAAAATCCTGGGTAACCAAGCGTCCAGAAGTTGCGAGCCTATGAGGACCATTCAGGTTTTCGCGGATAGACTCCAAACTAACAAACATGGTTGTTACCGAGTTCACCATCATGTTTGACATTTCGTCCGCAAACGAAGAGTCTAAATTCCCCTCGTTAATGAGTCTCTGTTGGGCCTCGGTCCTGGGTGGTATTTCGTTCAGAGTGGAAGCATTCTCCACAAAGGTCTTTCCAGCACTGGAAATAGTCACTTGATCGGCATATTTTGCCGTATCGGCATCAGTGGCAGGCAGAACATTGCCGCTTT
>CAYMHL010000093.1:0-9088 GCA_964390205.1 uncultured Marinobacterium sp. | reverse complement strand
GTTCCAGCTTGGAGAAGATGAACGGCTTGAACAGTTCCAGCGCCATTTTCTTCGGTAGACCACACTGGTGCAGGCGCAGGTACGGACCAACCACGATGACGGAACGGCCGGAGTAGTCCACACGCTTACCGAGCAGGTTCTGACGGAAACGACCCTGCTTGCCCTTGATCATGTCAGCCAGGGATTTCAGCGGGCGTTTGTTGGAACCTGTGATGGCACGGCCGCGACGGCCGTTATCCAGCAGCGCATCGACGGACTCCTGCAGCATGCGCTTTTCGTTGCGCACGATGATGTCCGGCGCGTTCAGGTCCAGCAGACGCTTGAGACGGTTGTTACGGTTGATCACGCGACGGTAGAGATCGTTCAGATCGGAGGTCGCAAAACGGCCACCGTCCAGCGGTACCAGCGGACGCAGGTCCGGCGGCAGCACCGGCAGCACTTCCATGATCATCCAGGCAGGGCTGTTGCCTGACTTGTGGAAGGCTTCCAGCAGCTTCAGACGCTTGGACAGCTTCTTGATCTTGGTTTCGGAGTTGGTCTGCGGCAGCTCTTCGCGCAGCTGCTGGCATTCCTCTTCCAGATCGATGGACGACAGCAGTTCCTTGATCGCCTCGGCACCCATGCGGGCGTCGAATTCATCAGCGAACTCTTCCAGCGCTTCGAAGTACTGCTCATCGTTCAGCAACTGACCGCGTTCCAGCGTGGTCATGCCCGGCTCGATTACCACGAAGGATTCGAAGTAGAGCACGCGCTCGATGTCACGCAGGGTCATGTCCAGCATCAGGCCGATGCGGGACGGCAGCGATTTCAGGAACCAGATGTGGGCAACCGGAGACGCCAGCTCGATGTGACCCATGCGCTCACGGCGCACCTTGGTCTGAGTCACTTCAACGCCACACTTCTCACAGATCACACCACGGTGCTTCATGCGCTTGTACTTGCCGCACAGGCACTCGTAATCCTTCACCGGGCCAAAGATCTTGGCGCAGAACAGACCGTCACGCTCCGGCTTGAAGGTACGGTAGTTGATGGTTTCCGGCTTTTTGACTTCACCGTAGGACCAGGAACGGATCATGTCCGGTGACGCCAGGGAGACGCGAATGGAGTCGAACTCTTCGGACTGGCCCTGGGACTTCAGCAGATTCAGCAGATCTTTCATTGTCTATAGCTCCTCGCGGAGTTCTCTGCGCCGGGGTTTCCCATTACAGGGAGCCCCCGGCAGGTGATCATTCAGGACTTATTCGCTTTCCAGCTCGATATCGATACCGAGCGAGCGGATTTCCTTGATCAACACGTTGAACGATTCCGGCATGCCCGGTTCCATACGGTGATCGCCGTCGACGATGTTCTTGTACATCTTGGTACGGCCGTTCACGTCGTCCGACTTCACGGTCAGCATTTCCTGCAGGGTGTAGGCGGCACCGTAGGCTTCCAGCGCCCAAACCTCCATCTCACCGAAACGCTGACCACCGAACTGTGCCTTACCACCCAGCGGCTGCTGAGTAACCAGGCTGTAGGAACCGGTAGAACGGGCGTGCATCTTGTCGTCGACCAGGTGGTTCAACTTCAGCATGTACATGTAACCAACGGTTACCGGACGGTCGAAGAGGTCACCGGTACGGCCGTCGTACAGGCGAACCTGACCACTGTCGTCCAGATCAGCCAGACGCAGCAGCGCCTTGATTTCGCTCTCCTTGGCACCGTCGAATACCGGTGTTGCCAGCGGCACACCGCGACGCAGGTTGGCAGCCAGTTCGAGGATTTCATCATCGCTGAAGCTGTCCAGATCTTCCTGTCGACCACCGGCCAGACCGCCGTGCTCACCGTTGTAGATCTGATCCAGGAACTCGCGCAGCGCCTTGACCTTCTCGGCCTTGGCCTGTTCCTGTTCCAGCATGGCGTTGATCTTGCGACCCAAACCGGTCGCGGCCATACCGAAGTGCGTCTCCAGAATCTGACCCACGTTCATACGCGAAGGTACACCCAGCGGGTTGAGGACGATGTCCACCGGCTCGCCATTGGCGTCGTACGGCATGTCTTCCACCGGCATGATCACGGAGATAACACCCTTGTTACCGTGACGACCGGCCATCTTGTCACCCGGCTGTACGCGACGCTTGGTGGCGACATAGACCTTGACGATCTTCAGCACGCCCGGTGCCAGATCATCGCCGGTCTGCAGCTTGCCTTTCTTGTCTTCAAAGCGCTTGTCGAGGCTTTCACGACGCTCTTCCAGCTGCTTCTTGGCCAGCTCCAGTTCTTCACTGATCGCTTCGTCAGCAACACGGATCTTGAACCAGTCGGACTTCTTCAGACCTGACAGAAACTCATCGGTGATCTCTTCGCCCTTCTTCAGACCTGCACCGCCTTCGGCAGACAGACCGACCAGCTTGCGCTGCAGACGTTCGAAGGTTGCCTGCTCGACAATGCGGAACTCTTCGTTCAGGTCCTTGCGGATCGCATCCAGCTCGGACTTCTCGATGGAGAGTGCACGCTCATCCTTCTGTACGCCGTCACGGGTGAACACCTGAACGTCGATAACCTTGCCGACAGTACCGGTCTTCACGCGCAGAGACGTATCCTTCACGTCGGACGCCTTCTCACCGAAGATCGCACGCAGCAGCTTCTCTTCCGGGGTCAGCTGGGTTTCGCCCTTCGGCGTTACCTTGCCCACCAGAATGTCGCCCGGACCCACCTCGGCACCGATATGCACGATACCGGCCTCGTCCAGCTTGGCCAGTGCAGACTCGCCCACGTTGGGAATATCGGAGGTGATCTCTTCCGGTCCCAGCTTGGTGTCACGCGCCACACAGGTCAGTTCCTGAATGTGGATGGTGGTGAAGCGATCTTCCTGAACCACACGCTCGGAGATGAGGATGGAGTCCTCGAAGTTGTAACCGTTCCAGGGCATGAACGCGATGCGCATGTTCTGACCCAGAGCCAGCTCACCCAGGTCCACGGACGGACCGTCAGCCATGACGTCGCCACGCTGAACGGATTCACCCGGGCGCACGATGGAGCGCTGGTTGATACAGGTGTTCTGGTTGGAACGCACGTACTTGGTCAGGTTGTAGATATCGACACCGGCATCACCGGCCTGAACCTCGTCATCGTGCACACGTACCACGATGCGCGCGGCATCAACGGACTCGATCACACCGCCACGACGGGCCACGACGCAGACACCGGAGTCCTGGGCCACGTTGCGCTCGATACCGGTACCCACCAGCGGCTTCTCGGCACGCAGAGTCGGCACAGCCTGACGCTGCATGTTGGAACCCATAAGTGCGCGGTTGGCGTCATCGTGCTCCAGGAACGGAATCAGCGATGCTGCAACAGACACCACCTGACGCGGCGACACGTCCATGTACTGGACACGTTCCGGACCCATAACGGTAAATTCGTTCAGGTGGCGCACGGCTACCAGTTCGTCGGTCAGACGGCCTTCATCATCCATGGCCGCAGAGGCCTGGGCGATAACGTATTTGTTTTCTTCGATCGCGGACAGGTAATCGATCTCATCTGTTACCTGACCATCCACCACGCGACGGTACGGCGTTTCCAGGAAGCCGTAGTCGTTGGTGCGGGCAAATACCGCCAGCGAGTTGATCAGACCGATGTTCGGACCTTCAGGGGTCTCGATCGGACATACGCGACCGTAGTGCGTCGGGTGTACGTCGCGCACTTCGAAGCCGGCACGCTCACGGGTCAGACCGCCCGGGCCCAGTGCGGAGACACGACGCTTGTGCGTGACTTCGGACAGCGGGTTGTTCTGGTCCATGAACTGGGACAGCTGAGAAGAACCGAAGAACTCCTTGATTGCAGCGGCCACCGGCTTGGCGTTAATCAGGTCCTGCGGCATCAGGTTGTCGGATTCCGCCATGGACAGACGCTCACGCACGGCACGCTCAACGCGGACCAGGCCGACACGGAACTGGTTCTCGGCCATTTCGCCCACGGAACGGATACGACGGTTGCCCAGGTGGTCGATATCGTCGACGGTGCCCTTGCCGTTGCGGATCTCGATCAGGGTCTTCATCACGTCAAGGATATCGTCCTTGTCGAGGATGCCCTTGCCGGTCACTTCATCACGACCCAGACGGCGGTTGAACTTCATGCGGCCAACGCCGGACAGATCATAACGCTCGTCGGAGAAGAACAGGTTTTCGAACAGGCCTTCAGCAGACTCCTTGGTCGGCGGCTCGCCCGGGCGCATCATGCGGTAGATTTCGACCAGGGCTTCCAGCTGGTTGCGGGTCGGGTCGATACGCAGAGTGTCTGAAATGAACGATCCGCAATCCAGATCGTTGGTATACAGTGTCTCGACACGATCGATACCCAGCACCTGCATCTTGCCGATCAGCTCTTCGGTGATCTCGGCGTTGCAGTTGGCCACCAGTTCACCGGTGCTCGGATCCACCAGATTGCGGGCCAGCGCCTTGCCGATCAGGTATTCGGCCGGCACGTTCAACTGCTGCATGCCCGCTTTTGCCATCTGACGGATGTGACGCGGCGTGATGCGACGACCAGCCTCAACGATGACTTCGCCTTCCGGGTCCTTGATTTCGAAGGACATGGTTTCGCCACGCAGGCGTTCCGGAATCAGGTCCATCCAGATGCTGTCGCCTTCCAGGGTCCAACCGGTAGTCTCGAAGAAGGTTTCCAGGATCTCTTCCGCTTCGTAGCCAAGCGCACGCAGCAGAATGGTGGCCGGCAGTTTACGACGGCGGTCGATACGCACGAACAGGCTGTCCTTGGGATCGAATTCGAAGTCGAGCCAGGAGCCACGGTAAGGAATGATGCGTGCGGAGTACAGCAGCTTGCCGGAAGAATGTGTCTTGCCCTTGTCGTGGTCGAAGAACACACCCGGTGAACGGTGCAGCTGAGAAACGATGACGCGCTCGGTACCGTTGACAACGAAGGTACCGTTTTCGGTCATCAGGGGCATTTCGCCCATGTAAACTTCCTGCTCCTTGATGTCCTTGACCGCTTTGGTAGATGAATCGCGGTCATAGATCACCAGGCGCACTTTGACGCGCAGAGGTGCGGCGTAAGTGATGCCACGCTGCTGACACTCTTTCACGTCGAATACGGGTTCGCCCAGGCGGTAGCCGGCGTACTCGAGGGCTGCGTTGCCAGAGTAAGAGACAATTGGAAATACGGAATTGAACGCAGCATGCAAGCCTTCGTCACGACGTCCTTCGCCAATGCTGCCGTCCTGCAAGAAGCGACGGTAGGAGTCGAGCTGAATCGCCAACAGGTATGGCACATCCATAACCTGCCGCAATTTAGCGAAATTCTTGCGAATGCGTTTCTTCTCAGTATATGAATAAGCCATCAGTGTTCCCCAGCATCTGCACCCAGGTTGAGAAGCCAGTCCCCTCGCATGCCTGCGAATGGGCTGTGTAGCCATTATTTATTTGCTGTCTATAAATAACGGAAAAAGGCCGGTGGCGTTTTGCCACCAGCCATACGCTTTTTAAGCAGTTTTACGCTGCTTTTTGCGCATCAACGCGATTACTTGAGCTCAACAGTCGCGCCGGCTTCTTCCAGCTCTTTCTTCAGAGCTTCAGCTTCTTCTTTGGAAGCGCCTTCTTTCACTGTAGACGGAGCGCCGTCAACCAGTTCTTTGGCTTCTTTCAGGCCCAGACCGGTAGCGCCACGAACAGCCTTGATGACGTTTACTTTCTTGTCACCGGCAGAAGCCAGGATAACGTTGAACTCAGTCTGCTCTTCAGCAGCGGCAGCATCACCAGCCGGGCCAGCCATAACGGCAGCAGCAGCGGTAACACCGAATTTTTCTTCCATTGCTTCGATCAGAGCAACAACGTCCTTAACGGACATTTCAGCAACAGCGTTGATGATATCTTCGTGAGTCAGAGACATGATTCAAATCCTGATAATTGGGTAGAGCGATAGCTCGTTAAAACTTTCAAAAAACAACCGAGAACGAATCTCAGGCCGCTTCCTGCTCTTTCTGGTCGCGAATGGCCGCAATAGTACGAACCAGCTTGCCGGCAGATGCTTCTTTCAGAACGCTCATCAGCTTGGCGATTGCTTCGTCGTACGTCGGCAGGCTTGCCAGCATTGCGATGTCAACCAGCTCGCCTTCAAAGGCGGCGGTTTTCAGTTCGAACTTCTCGTTCTTCTTCGCGAATTCCTTAAGGATACGCGCACCGGCACCCGGGTGCTCGGTGGAGAAGGCGATGATGCTCGGACCGACAAAGCTGTCCTGCAGACATGCGTAGTCAGTGCCGTCTACTGCGCGACGGGCCAGAGTATTACGTACGACTTTCAGCCATACGCCGTTCTCACGGGCCTCTTTACGCAGAGTAGTCATTTCTTCAACAGTCACGCCGCGAGAATCGGCTACAACTGCAGACAGAGCAGACTTGGCAGCTTCCTGGACTTCAGCGACGATCGCTTTTTTGTCTTCGAGTCCTAATGCCACGATTTACTCCTGGATTGAGTCTTTCGACTGTTTACCAACCACCCCTTGCGGGGCTTATGAGTACGGTGGTTTTGATTCGCGTGAATCTCACCGTCTGCGCAGGCTGGTGTTTCCATTAAGATGCCGCCACCCGTAGGCGGGGCATCACCTGCGGTCTTTGACGGCCTTCGTCTCTGTATTACAGGTCACGAAGACCCTCAAAAAACCTTAAGCGCCGATCAGAAGCTCAGAGAGGACTGATCGATCGCCAGACCCGGGCCCATGGTAGTGGACAGGGTTACTTTCTTGACGTAAACGCCCTTGGCAGAAGAAGGCTTCAGCTTCTTCAGCTCGGCCAGCAGCGCTTCCACGTTCTGCTGGATTGCCTGGGGCTCAAAGCCCAGCTTGCCAACGGAGCAGTGGATGATACCGTTCTTGTCGGTACGGAAACGCACCTGACCGGCCTTGGCGTTATTGACGGCAGTAGCGACGTCCGGCGTTACGGTACCGACTTTCGGGTTCGGCATCAGGCCACGCGGACCCAGGATCTGACCCAGCTGACCCACAACGCGCATGGCGTCAGGAGTCGCGATAACAACGTCAAAATCCAGATTGCCGGCTTTAACCTGCTCAGCCAGATCGTCAAAACCAACCACGTCAGCACCGGCTGCCTTGGCTTTCTCGGCATTCTCGCCCTGTGCGAACACAGCGACGCGAACGTCTTTACCAGTACCGTTCGGCAGTACGCTGGAACCGCGCACAACCTGGTCGGATTTACGCGGATCCACACCCAGGTTCACGGCAACGTCAACAGACTCGGTGAACTTGACTGCAGAGATCTCACCCAACAGCGCAACAGCGTCTGTTACCGGGTACAGCTTGCCGCTTTCAACCTTCTCACGGATCGCCTTCTGGCGCTTGGTCAGCTTAGCCATTATTCATCACCCTCTACAACAAGACCCATGGAACGTGCGCTACCCGCGATGGTGCGAACAGCCGCATCCATGTCGGATGCAGTCAGGTCCGGCATCTTGGTGGTTGCGATCTCTTCCAGCTGAGCACGGGTAACAGTACCCACTTTCTCAGTGTTCGGACGCGCAGAACCGCTCTTCAGACCTGCAGCCTTCTTCAGCAGAATGGCAGCCGGCGGAGTCTTGGTGATGAAGGTAAAGCTGCGGTCGCTGTATACAGTGATAACAACCGGTACCGGCAGACCCGGCTCCATACCCTGGGTCTGTGCGTTGAACGCTTTACAGAACTCCATGATGTTAACACCGTGCTGACCCAGAGCCGGACCTACGGGAGGACTCGGGTTAGCCTGACCTGCTTTTACCTGCAGCTTGATATAAGCGTTGATTTTCTTAGCCATTAAGCTACTCCTTTGGGTTCAAGCGCCACTTCGGGCTCCCCATTTCTACAACAACGAAACCGCCCTCGGGCGGCTTCGTTACCAAACTCAGGCCTTTTCGACCTGAGTAAATTCCAGCTCGACCGGAGTCGAGCGACCAAAGATGAGAACGGCAACCTGCAGACGGTTCTTCTCGTAGTTGACCTCTTCGACCACGCCGTTGAAGTCAGCAAAGGGACCGTCGATGACACGCACCATCTCACCCGGTTCGAATACGGTTTTGGGCCGCGGCTTGTCTACACCACTCTCAACACGCTGCAGAATCTCGTCTGCTTCCTTCTGGGTAATCGGCGCCGGCTTGTCCGCCGTACCACCAATGAAACCCATCACGCGCGGGGTGTTCTTGACCAGGTGCCAGGTCTCGTCATTCATGACCATCTGCACCAGGACATAGCCCGGATAAAACTTGCGCTCTGACTTGCGCTTCTTGCCGTCACGAATTTCGACCACTTCTTCGGTCGGCACCAGAACATCACCGAACAGATCCTGCATGCCATGCAGCTCGATCCGCTCTTTCAGGGCATTCATGACGCGCTTTTCGTAGCCGGAGTAGGCATGCACGACATACCAACGCTTCTTGTCCATGTCCATGCTTACACCTCTTAACCAATAGCGCCGGAAACCAGCCACCCCAACAGGGAATCAAGCCCCCAGAGTGCCAGCCCGACCAGCAATACAGCCAGTACAACAATCGCCGTTGTCTGCAGCGTTTCCTGGCGCGTCGGCCAGACCACTCTGCGAATTTCGTTCTTGGCTTCTTTGAACAGCTGGAAGAACGATTTGCCTTTCGCAGTCTGCAGCGCAACAAAACCTGCAACTACAGCCAGCGCAACCAGTGCCAGAACTCGATAGAGCAGAGACTCGCCCGCAAAAACGGAGTTCCCTACAACACCAGCCGCCACCAATGCGACCACGACAACCCATTTCAGGCCATCGAGCTTAGATCCTTCGGAAGTCACTTTAGAGTTCACGCTTGGAGCCTCGGCTTAATGAAAGCTTGCGCTTTGTGTGATGCCATTCCCGATCAGGAATGGCAGGCCAGGAGGGACTCGAACCCCCAACCTGCGGTTTTGGAGACCGCTGCTCTGCCAGTTGAGCTACTGGCCTGTTGCGTAACAGGGAGGCACATTATATGCACCTCCCTACCTGCTTGCAACAGGTAATTACCGAAAATTATTCGATAATCTTGGATACCACGCCGGCGCCGACAGTACGACCACCTTCACGGATGGCGAAACGCAGACCGTCTT
>CAYMHL010000092.1:0-9277 GCA_964390205.1 uncultured Marinobacterium sp. | reverse complement strand
ACATCGTCTACTTCAAGTTCATGGGCGGCACGGCCGACCAGTGGTGGTTCGGCATCTCGCCGGAAGGCTTCGGCACCGTCGGCATGATGCTGAACTTTGCCGTGGCCATGCTGGTGTCCAGCATGACGCCGGCGCCACCGGAGGAGATTCAGCATATCATCGAGGATATCCGTATCCCCCGCGGAGCCGCTGAAACTCAGGTGCATTGATCCGGGCGTCCCACTGACCAAGTGCGGGGGCATGCCTGTTAAACGAGGTATGCCCCCGTTTGATTTCGATCCATACAGCTGGAGGGCAAGCGGATGCCTACTTCCTTCAACATGGATAACATCCCGTTCAGCCTGCTGAACGAAGACGAACAGAAGCTGCTGAGTGCCAATCTGGACATCGCCTACTACCAGAAGGGCGAGACCCTGATCGCCGCCGGAGGTGTCCCCGAAGGGGTGTTTGTGATCCTCAAGGGGCGGGTCAGCGAAAGCGAAGCCACCGACGCTGCAGACGGGGCGTCCCAGCATATCTATGTGCATTACGAGAACGAGGACTACTTCGGCGGCTGGTCGGCGATCCGGGGCAAGGCGATTCACAACTTTGTCGCCGAAGAGGAAACCATCTGTCATCTGCTGCCCACCCGTACCCTGCTTGATCTGATGGCGAGCAACGCCCAGTTTGCCGACTATTTCCAGCAGAACCTGGCGGTCAAGCAGGAGATCGTCGCCCAGCACGGCAGCAACCAGGACATGGCCGAGTTCATGCTGGCCAAGATCACCGATGCCGCCGTGCGCGAGCCCTTGATCGTAGAGCAGGGCACCAGCATTCGCGAGACCACCGAGCGCATGCGCCGCGCCAAGGCGGATTGTGCACTGGCACGCAAGGGCGGCCGTCTGGGCATGGTCACCGGTACCGACCTGCTGGATGCGGTGGTGCTCAAGCAGCTGCCGCTGGAGACCGACGTATCCGACATCGCCAGCTATCGTCTGGTCAGCATCGATCATGAGGATTATCTGTTCAACGCCCTGGTCACCATGACCCAGCAGCAGATCGAGCGTGTGGTGGTGATGGCGGGGCAGGAGATGGTTGGCGTGGTGGAGCTGACCGACGTGCTCAGCTATTTCTCCAGCCACTCCCATGTGATCGGCCTGCGCATCGAACGCGCGGCCAGCATCGATCAGCTGCGTGAGGCAGCCCATGGCCTGAATGACCTGATCAAGGCGTTGATCTCCACCGGGGTCAAGATCCGTTTCACCATGGATCTGTTGGCGGCGATGAACGGCCGCATCATCTCCAAGCTGTTCGACCTTACCATTCCGGCCGACATGCAGCCCCATGTGTGCCTGATCGTCATGGGCTCGGAGGGGCGTGCCGAGCAGATCATGAAAACCGATCAGGACAATGCGCTGCTGTTCCGTGACAACCTGTCCTGGCCGGAGATGCAGGCGACCATGAACAGGTTCAGTGAAACCCTGATCTCGTTCGGCTTTCCGCCCTGTCCGGGCAACATCATGGTGTCCAATCCCGAGTGGGTCAATTCGGTGGGTGACTGGACGCAGCGCATGAGTGACTGGGCCGCGACCTGCGAAGGCAACGCGCTGATGAAGCTGGCGATCGCCGTGGACGCCAAGCCGGTGGCAGGCAATGAAGCGCTGTTCAAGGTGGCGCGCAACTGGTTCCTGCGTCACCTGCGCAACAACGACGTGTTTTTCTCCCACTTTGCCCGCGCGGCCGTGGAGTTCGACACACCGCTGACCTTTTTCGGCAATCTCAAGGATCGCGGCCAGCTGGATATCAAGAAAGGCGGCATTTTCCCGATCGTCCACGGTGTCCGTACGCTGGCGCTGGAACATCGCATCCTCAAGACCAATACCTTTCAGCGCATCGAGCAGCTGATGGAACAGGGCGTGATGCAGGAGCAGCATGGCCGTGACATGACCGAGGCGCTGGCGCTGTTCATCCAGCTGCGGCTGCGGCAGCAGATTCGCCGTGCCGAGGAGGCCGCAGACGGAATCGATCCGACCCCGAACCGGATCGACCTGCAGCAATTGAACAAGCTGGAGCGGGATCTGCTGCGCGATGCACTGCATGTGGTGAAGGGATTCAAAAAACACCTGGCACAGCGATATCATCTGGGAGGTTGAACCGCGATGATCATTCCGCGCTCTATACGGCGCCTGAAAGAAAAACGCGAACATCGCGAAGGTCCCTGGGCTCACCTGTTCGAGACCTACAAGGGCGATGAGGTGGTATCGCTGGATTGCGAAACCACCAGTCTGGATGTCAAAAAAGCCGAAATTCTGTCGATCGGTGCCGTGCGCATCAAGGGGCGTAAGGTCATCACCAGTGAGCGCCTGGACCTTAAACTCAAGCCGCCGGAAAGCCTGAGCGGTGACTCGATCAAGATCCACAAGATCCGTGCCAGTGATCTGGCCGATGGCATCGAGCTGGAGGAAGCACTGGAAAAGGTGCTGGAGTTTGTCGGTAATCGCCCCATTCTGGGCTATTACGTCAACTTCGATATCCGTATGCTGGACAAGTTCATCCGACCCCGTTACGGTTTCGGCCTGCCCAACAAGGCGATCGAGTTGTCCCATGTCTACCATGACATTATCAAGTGGAAACATGTGGGTGGTGATGTGGACCTGCGCTTTGACACCATCGCCGGCAAACTGGATATCCCCATGCTGGAAAGACATACCGCTCTGGGTGATGCGATCACCGTGGCGCTGATGTACGTGCGACTGAAACATGGCGTCATACCCAACGTGAGTTACTGAGCCGCGTTACTGCACATTGAATCTCGGGTATCATGGCGGAGCGGGCGATTGGCCCGCTTTTTGCTTTATTGCCATGGAGTGTTGGCGGATGCCGTAATCCGTCAGTATATTGTCGGCTAAAGGGCGACCTCGCTTGATGCACAGAGGTTGGCCTCTATAATGTCAAAATATTGCCGCAGGGAGAGAGGGAAGCATGATAGAACGTGCGGATATCAATGGCCTGCTGTCACAGATGCGTGCGATCAGGACCGAGATGCAGCAGGGCGTGGCGCCCATTGCTCGGCCCGAGTTTAATACCCCCGCGATCAGTCGCGCGGAAAGCAGCGGTTTTGCCGAGTTGCTCAAGGGGGCCGTGAACAAGGTTAATGAACACCAGTCTGAAGCATCCAGGTTGCGCACCGCCTATGAGCAGGGTGATCCCACGGTGGATCTGCCCCAGGTGATGATTCAGGCACAAAAGGCTTCGGTCTCATTTCAGGCGATGACTCAGGTACGTAACCGTCTGGTGACTGCCTACGAAGATGTAATGAAAATGCCGATCTGAGGCGGCTAACGGTTAGGATTAAATGGATAATTCGGCAGCACAGGCCAGCAACAAAGGCAGTTTGATGTCCGGCTTCAACAGCCTGGGCATTCTGCGTCAGCTCGGCCTCATGGTAGGCCTGGCGGCGAGTATTGCCATTGGCTTTGCCGTGGTGCTCTGGTCGCAGAAACCGGATTATCGCGTACTCTTCTCCAACCTCAATTTTGCCGACGCCAACGAGGTGATCGAGCAACTCAAGCTGTTCAATGTTCCCTACAAGTTTGATGCCGACGGTCGTGCCATTCTGGTGCCGGAAGAGCATGTGCATCAAGCACGGTTGAAGCTGGCCTCCGAGGGCTTCACGGCCGACAAGACCATTGGCTTTGAGCTGCTCGATCAGGAACAGGGGCTGGGCACCAGTCAGTTCATGGAAAATGCCCGCTTCCGCCGCGGGCTTGAAGGTGAGCTGGCGCGTACCATCAGCAGCATGCTGGCGGTGCGCTCGGCGCGGGTGCATCTGGCTCTGCCCAAGGAGTCGGTGTTTGTGCGCGACCAGCGCAAGCCGCGGGCGTCCGTATTCATTGAAATGTTTTCCGGCCGCACCCTGGCGCGTGATCAGGTGGTCGCCATCGCCAACCTGGTCGCTTCCAGCATTCCCGAGCTGGCGGTGGAAGACGTCACCGTCGTTGACCAGAAGGGGCGTCTGCTCAATACCCGCGATCAGGATCAGGATGTGGTGCTGGCCGCCAAGCAGCTGGAATATACCCGCAACATCGAACAGACCCTGGTGAACCGCATCAACAGCATTCTGCAGCCGGTGCTGGGACTGGGTAACTTCCGTGCCGAGGTTTCTACCGAGATCGACTTCACCGAGGTCGAGCAGGCCGACGAGATCTACAACCCCGACCTGCCGGCGCTGCGCAGCGAAAAAACCCTGGAAGAACGACGAGCCTCCGGTGAACTGGCCCAGGGTGTGCCGGGGGCACTGTCCAACCAGCCGCCAGGTCCCAATTCCGTACCTGAAGAGCTGGAGGCTGAGGGCGGAACCGCTGCAGCGCGCGCGGCCAACGGTTCCAGCCGCGAGCAGGCGGTACGCAATTATGAACTGGATCGCACGCTCAGTTATACCCGCCATCAGACCGGTGTGGTCAAGCGGCTCAGTGTCGCCGTGGTGGTGGACGATATGACCAGCATCAATCCGGAAACCGGCGAAAGTCGGCGCATGCCCTGGTCCGAAAATGAGCTTGAGCGCCTGCAGGCGCTGGTGCGCAACGCCGTGGGGTATTCAGCGGTCCGTGGCGACAGTGTCACCGTGATCAACTCGCCGTTCATGCCGGCCGAGCCCATCGATCTGGAAGAGCCGGCCATCTGGGAACAGGACTGGTTCTGGGATCTGGTCAAGCAGGTTATGGCCGCGCTGTTCGTGCTGCTGCTGATTCTGGGCGTGCTGCGACCGATTCTGCGCAGCCTGGCCGACGCCGGCAAGCAGAAGGAAACCCTGAGTCTGGGACCCGCCGGTGAAATCTCGGCTGACCTTGAAGGACTGGAGGGCGGCGGCGTTGCCGATGACAAGGTCACGCTGGGTGGCAGCAGCGGTGGTCGCGGTATCCTGCCGACGCCGAATGAAAGTTTTGATTATCAATTAAATGCCATTCGCAGCATGGTGGCAGAGGATCCGGAAAAAGTGGCGCAGGCAGTACGGCAGTGGGTAATCGATCATGAGCGATGAGAGTGATCTCTCGGATATCCAGAAAGCGGCCATACTGCTGATCAGCCTGGGCGAGTCCGATGCCGCCGAGATCCTCAGGCATCTGGGGCCGAAAGAGGTACAGCGTATCGGCGAGGCAATGACGCAGCTGGACAATGTGCCTCAATCGCGGGTGGAAGCGGTGGTGGCCGACTTCATGAATGTGGTCAGTGATCAGACCGGTATCGGTATCAACAATGACCGCTATATTCGGGCCATGCTGAATCAGGCGCTGGGCGAGGAAAAAGCCAAAACCCTGATCGACCGCATTTTGTTCAGCACCAACACCTCGGGGCTGGATACCATGCGCTGGATGGATCCGCGCCAGGTGGCCGAGGCGCTGCGTTATGAACATCCGCAGATTCAGGCGGTGGTCATTGCCTATCTGGATGCCGATCAGGCGGCGTCCGTGCTGTCCTATTTTGATGAGAAGGTCCGCCTGGAGATTCTCATGCGTATTGCGGCACTGGATCGCATTCAGCCGCAGGCACTGCAGGAGCTCAACGATATGTTCGAGAGCCAGTTTGCCGGCAGCAAGGCCAGTCAGTCGCGTACACTGGGTGGCGTCCGCTCCGCCGCCAATATCATGAACTTCATGGAGTCCTCGCTGGAAGCCGAACTGATGGAAGGCATTCGCGACAACGACGAAGGCCTGGCCAACGAGATTTCCGATCTGATGTTCGTGTTCGAAAACCTGGCCGATGTGGACGATCGCGGCATTCAGGTGATCCTGCGCGAAATCTCCACCGACAGCCTGGTGCTGGCGCTCAAGGGCGCCGATACGGCATTGCAGGAAAAGATCTTCAAGAACATGTCCAAGCGTGCCGCCGAGCTGTTGCGTGACGACCTTGAGGCCAAGGGGCCGGTGCGGGTATCCGAGGTCGAAGAAGCACAGAAAGAGATTCTTACCGTGGCGCGCCGTCTGGCGGATGAGGGCGAGATTGTGCTGGGTGGCTCCGGTGAAGAGATGATTTGATGAAAGGCGATGCTCCGGTTCGTATACGCGCTGCTGATGTCGGCTCTGTCGAACGCTGGCTGCCGCCGGATGTGGGCACTGAAGCCCCGGTGGTGCAGGCGCTGGCACGCAAGCCGCAGCAGCCGCTGGCCGAGGTGGATGTGTCCGTGGTGGAAGAGGAAATTTTCGCCGAAAAATTGACTCTTTCACAGTGGGAAGAGTTGTGTGAGGCCGCCCGTCAGGAGGGCCACGCCGAGGGGCTGAGCCAGGGACAGGAAGAGGGGCGTAAACAGGGCTACGAGCAGGGGCTGCAGCAGGGGCTTGAAGCCGGGCAGGCGGAAATTGCAGCGCGCCTGGAGCAACTGGATACGCTGCTGCAGCAACTGCAGACACCGCTGGAACAGCAGCGCGAAGCCCTGGAATCGACCCTGATTCATCTGGTCATGGCACTGGCGGAAGCTACAGTGAAGGCCGAACTCAGCATCAATATCGATCACCTGCTGCAGAGTACTCGTGAAGCCCTGTCCCAGCTGCCCGAAGGCAGCGGCGAGGTGGTGGTGAGCGTACATCCGCAGCAGCAGGCCGCGCTTGCGCCACTGGTTGCGGACCTCAAGCTCAGTGTACAGGCCGATGACAGTCTTGAACCCGGCAGCTGCCGGGTTGACAGTGGCAGCTGTCGTGTCGACTATCAGGTGGAACAGCGCTTCCGTCAGGTGGCCGATCAGTTGCTGGCGCGACTGATTCAGACCGAAGAGACGGACAACCGCTGAATGTGTGCCTTGAGTGTTGCCCATGCCGGATCTTGATCAACGTCTTAAGCGTTACCTTAAGTTTGAATATGATCCGCCGCGCCCGGACGTGGAGGGGCGGGTCACGCGCCTGATCGGCCTGACCCTGGAAGCGGTCGGGCTCAAGGTGGCGCTGGGCGACTACTGTCTGGTGTCGCTGCAGGATCAGGGCAGCGTCGAAGCCGAAGTGGTGGGATTCTCCGGTGACCGTGTCTATCTGATGCCGCTGGACAGTGTCGATGGTCTGGCACCCGGTGCTGCCGTGCGCCCCCGCGTCGGCGCCAGCCTGGTGCCGGTGGGCTTTGGCCTGCTGGGGCGAGTGATCGACGGCATAGGACGGCCATTGGATGGCAAGGGGCCGCTTAAACCCGACGACATGGTGACCCTGCACGGTGAAACCATTAACCCTTTGCACCGCCACCCGATCGAACAGACACTGGATGTGGGCGTGCGGGCGATCAATGGCCTGCTCACCGTCGGCCGCGGTCAGCGTCTCGGGCTCTTTGCCGGCAGCGGTGTGGGTAAATCCGTGCTGCTCGGCATGATGACCCGCTTTACCGAAGCGGAAATTACCGTGGTGGGCCTGATCGGTGAGCGTGGCCGCGAAGTGCGTGAGTTCATTGACCACAGTCTGGGCGCCGAAGGTATGGCCCGTTCGGTGGTGGTGGCGGCGCCGGCGGATGACTCGCCGCTGATGCGCCTCAGAGCGGCGCAGCTGACCACACGCATTGCCGAGTATTTCCGTGCCCAGGGCAAAAACGTGCTGCTGTTGATGGACTCCCTGACCCGTTACGCCCAGGCGCAGCGCGAGATCGCGCTGGCGGTCGGCGAGCCGCCGGCGACCAAGGGGTATCCGCCATCGGTATTTGCCAAATTGCCCAAGCTGGTGGAGCGCGCCGGTAACGGCACCACTGGCGGCGGCTCCATCACCGCTTTCTACACGGTACTCACTGAAGGCGATGACCAGCAGGATCCGGTGGCCGACTCGGCCCGAGCGATTCTGGACGGTCATTTTGTACTCTCTCGCAGCCTGGCCGAACAGGGACATTATCCTGCACTGGACATTGAGGCCTCGATCAGTCGTGCCATGCCGCAGATTGTGGATGCCGGCCAGCTCAACCTTGCATTGCAGTTCAAGCGGCTGTATTCCCGTTATCAGCAGAATGCCGACCTGATCGCCGTTGGGGCCTATTCCCGTGGCAGCGATCCCGAGACCGACCGAGCCATCGATATGCTGCCGGCCATTCGCGCCTACCTGCAGCAGGGCATGAATGAGCCCATGCCGATGCAGCGCTGTGTGCAGGAGCTGGCAATGGTGATGTCGCCGCCACCGCAGGTACAGAATGCGCCTCAGGGGCAAACCCTGCGGCGTACCCCTTGAGAGGATAGAGGACGATGAGCAAGCCCCGTTCGCAGCGACTGGAAGTGGTTCGGACTCTGGCCGAGCGCAAGCGGCGCGAGGCCGAGCGCTTTCTGGCGGATGCCCGCCAGCGGGTCAGCCAGGGGGAGCAGGGGATCATGCAGCTGCAGCGCTATCTGGGTGAATATCAGCAGCAGTTCACGGCCAGTGGTCGCCAGGGCCTTAGTATTGCCGAACTTCATACCCAGCAGGCGTTCATGCAAAAGATCAATCACACCCTGCAGCAGCAGGAGCAGGCCCTGAAGCAGGCGCGCGAGCAGTTGCAGCAGGTGCAGGCCTACTGGCAGCAGGCTTATGCACGTGAAAAGGGTATCGAGCGCCTGATCGCCAAGGCACGTCAGGCGGAGTCACATGAACGTGAACGCAAGTTGCAGCAGGAGATCGATGAGCGCTCCCAGCACGTGCGGCCACGCTATATCTGAAGTCTGGCACTAAAACTGCATATTCCTGTTGTCACCCCCTGCAGGAAAACGTCATGGCCATCATCAAAACCGGTTCAAGTTCACCGCTGCCACTGGATCTGGCAACCCTGCCGGCTGCGCCTTTATCCGGCGGGACCGCATCAGCAGCCCCTGCGCAGGCCGGTTTTCATTTGCTGTTTCAAGGCTCTTTGCAGGCACAGGGCGCGACGGCGTTGAACACCTCTGACGGTAAGGCCTTGCCTCCGACAGGCGAACTTTTGCCGGAAGGGGAAGTGTCTGGAGAAGCCAAGGGCACCAGTCCTTTAACATCTCTCGAAGCGGTACCAGCACCAATAGAAGGCTCCAGTGGCGAAGACGGTGCCGAGAGTGGTGGTGAGGTGCCGTCAACCCTGTTAACAAATCAAACACCCCTGCAAACAGGTGAGCCGGTCCAAGTGGTGACGCCGCAAGAAACAGATGCCGAAGGTGAGCGTCCCGGGCAGATGTCGCGACCCGCTGAGGCTGCGCTACCCGCTCAACCCGCTGTGCCGCCGGGTCAGGCGGCTTCTGCTTCTGCTGCTCAGGGCGTGTCTGTCGAATCTGGATCACGGCAGGGAAGCAGTGAAACCTCTGCCGTGAAATCGCCCACGCCTGCTCAGCCTGCTGTCCCGCCTG
>CAYMHL010000091.1:0-9513 GCA_964390205.1 uncultured Marinobacterium sp. | reverse complement strand
CCGCGGTGCTGTTCGGTAATCGCAAAGTAGGCAAAGGAGAGACGCTTGTCGGCGGCCGCTTCCGGTTGATCCGCCTTGGCACTGTGCACATAGGGCTCGAACAGGTGCATCTGCTCTTCGCTGGTCAGGCCGATACCGTTGTGCTGAATGCGGATGGAGAGGGCGTCATACGACGTGCCGACATAGAGTTTGAGTGTCGGCACAAAGTCCAGCCCCTGAGCCTTGGCCTTTTCTGCCATGGCCTGATAGGCGTGGCGGAACAGGCTCAAAAACACCTGCTGCAGCTCGGTGATGTGGCAGGGCGCCATGGGAATATCGTGTTCGAAATGACGTTCGATTCTGATCTTGCCGAACGGAATGGCTTGGGGCAGCGACAGGGCTTCACTGGCCTGAGTCAGTGAATGTTCGAGAATATCGACCACGTTGGCCTGCTCGGCCTGGGCATTGCGGCCACGGGCGAACTGCAGCAGGTTGCGAATAACGGATTCAACCTGACGACCATTTTCAGAAGCATGCTCCAGCAGGTTCTGCAGGCGCTCGACTTCACCTGCCTGCTTGCTGTCACTGGGCAGCAGTTGGCCGTTTTCGAGAATACTGTGGAAGCTGCGCAGATCGAACAGGATCGCCTGCAGAGGCGTATTGATGTCATTGGCCATGGCAGTGGCCAGCTCACCCATGGACGCCAGCTTGTCGTGGTGGATCAGCAGGTTTTCCGTGGTCACGCGACGGGTCACGTCATCCACCAGCAATACCACACCGGGCTCGGCATAGTTTTCCAGCGGATAGACGGTGATATCCATGTGATAGCTGCCCGGCTGGCTGTAGCGCAGGCTGGTGGCTTCGCCGGTATCCAGGGCATGTTTGACGTGGTCGGGCCTCAGCGTGACATCGGGATAGATGGACCAGAGGTTGCGGCCAATGGCATCGGCAGTCTTGATGTTGGAGAGCTGCTCGGCGCGGCGATTCCACTGGGTAATGGTGCCATCACTGTTGAGGCCTACCAGCGCCAGCGGCATGGAACTGAGAATATTCTGAATATAGGACTCGGAGGCCTGCAGTCGCTGCGTGGTCACCACATGCTCAGCCACTTCCTTTTCCAGCTTGGCGGTACGGTCCTTGACACGCACTTCCAGGTGGTTGCGGATCTCCTCAAGCTCAAGGTTATAGCGCCGAGCGCGACGCCAGGTCACGAACAGCACGATCGCCGCTATGGTCAGCAGAATGATCAGTACACCGCTGGAAAAGTTGGCGACATATTGCCACTTGGTGCTGCCGTCCTCTTCACGGAAGGGTGCCAGCAGGCTGGCGTGAGACAGTGATGAAGACAGCAGTAACGAAATCAACAGTAGAAGTCTTGTCATGGTGGTCCAGGGGCCGGGGCCTAATTGAAAAATGGATCTGTCGGCAAGTATAACGGATAGCCGGGGTACTGAGGTATGGGCTTTGGCAATTCCGCTGCTGTTTGACCGAGTCTGCAGGGGGCATGAGAAACGGGGCAGACGATAAAAAGGCGCCTGTGTCGGGCGCCTTTGGGGAGAGATGATCGTTTTGACAGACAGCTGTCAGTCGCTGTCGATGTCCTCGGCCTCAAGCCACATCACGTTGATGATGCCGAAGGCGCAGGCCAGGAGTACACCGAGAATCCAGGCAAAGTACCACATGGTTGTATCTCCTTCTTAATAGGATGAGTAATCGTTGTCCTGAATGTATTCCACCGAAATCTTGGCCCACAGCGAGCGGTAGCACCACAGGGTGTAGCCCAGAATGGTCGGTACGAAGATGATCGCGGCGATGGTCATCACGTTCAGGGTCAGATGGCTGGAAGCCGCATCCCAGAGCGTCAGACTGGAGTTCGGGCTCAGGCTGGACGGCATCACGAACGGGAACATGGATACCCCGGCGGTGGCGATGATGCCCGCCAGTGCCAGTGCACTGAACAGGAATGACCACCCGGTGCGACCGCGACCCGCCATCAGGAACACCCCGATCAGACCGATAAAACCGGTAATCGGTGCCAGCATGGTCAGCGGATAAACGCTGTAGTTGCTCAGCCAGGCACCGGCCGCCACTTCCACTTCCTTGGCCAGCGGGTTGGGCAGGGCATCCAGCGCCGGCTGGCTGATGATGCGGTAGCCATCAATGCCCAGGCTCAGCCAGATGCCGGCCAATGCAAATGCCACCAACGTGATCACGGCGAGCATCTGGGCATAACCCTGAGCGCGGCGCTCGACATCACCGTGGCTGCGCAGCTGAACCCAAACCGCACCGTGCATGGACAGCATGGCCAGGCTGACGATACCGCACAGCAGGCCGAAGGGGTTGAGCAGGCCAAAGAGGTTGCCGTCATAGCTCGGACGCAGCAGCTCGTCATGCTGGAAAGGCACGCCCAGCAGCAGGTTGCCGAAGGCCACACCGAATACCAGCGAGGGTACGACACCACCGGCAATCAGGCCGACATCCCAGGCCTTGCGCCATTTTGTGTTGGTCAGCTTGGAACGGTAGTCAAAGCCCACCGGGCGGAAGAACAGGGCGAACAGCACCAGCAGCATCGCCCAGTAGAAGCCCGAGAAGGCCGCGGCGTAAACCGCCGGCCAGGCGGCGAACAGGGCGCCACCGGCGGTCACAAACCAGACCTGGTTGCCTTCCCAGTGCGGGCCAACGGTGTTGATGACCACGCGACGTTCGTCATCGGTCTTGCCCAGCAGAGGCAGCAGGGCACAGGCACCCATGTCAAAGCCGTCGGTGATGGCGAAGCCGATCAGCAGCACGCCAACCAGCACCCACCAGATCAGTTTCAGCGTTTCATAATCGAATAGCATCGTCTTTCTCCTTTCGCCTGATCAGGCCTTGGTCGGCTCGGCAGCGGATTGTTCGTCCTGCTCATGGTGATAACGACCGGTGTGCAGGCTGCTCGGGCCGATGCGGGCAAACCGAACCATCAGGTAGATCTCAACGATTGCAAGCAGGGTATAAAGGGCGATAAAGGCAAACAGACTGCCCAGCAGGTCGGCTTTGGTCAGCACTGAGGGTGCGACGAAAGTCGGCAGAATCTCACCGATGGCCCAGGGCTGACGACCGTACTCGGCGACAAACCAGCCCATCTCGTTGGCAATCCAGGGAGCCGGGATGGAGAACAGTGCGGCTTTCAGCAACCAGCGCTTGTTGAAAGCGGTACGTTTGGCGGTGAAGTAGAACGCCAGCGCAAACACCATCAACATCCAGAAGCCACTGGCCACCATGATACGGAAGGCCCAGAACACGGGTCCTACACTCGGGATGGTGTCGCGGGCCGCCATCTGAATCTGTTCTTCAGTGGCATCGACTACGTTCTCGGTATACTTCTTCAGCAGCAGACCATAGCCCAGGTCCACCTTGACGCGATCAAACTCGGCTCTGAGGGCGTCGGTTTCTTCGCCGTTACGCAGCTTCTGCAGCAGTTCATAGGCATACATGCCGTTACGGATGCGGACCTCATGCTCGGCGATCAGATCACGAATACCAGTGACCTCTTCATCCAGGGAGCGAGTGGCGATGATACCCATGACGTAGGGGATCTTGATCGCGTAATCGGTCTCCATGGTTTCGTCATTGGGCAGGCCGAACAGGGTGAAGGCTGCAGGTGCTTCTTCGGTGTGCCATTCGGCTTCGATCGCGGCCAGTTTGGTTTTCTGCACATCGCCCAGCTCGTAACCGGACTCATCACCCAGCAGGATGACGGACAGGTTGGCAGCCAGGCCGAAGGCGGCCGCAATGGCGAATGAGCGGCGAGCAAAGGCCAGGTCACGTCCTTTCAGCAGATAGTAGGCGCTGATACCCAGTACAAACATGGCAGCGGTGACATAACCGGCAGACACGGTATGCACGAACTTCACCTGCGCCACCGGGTTGAGGAACACCTCGGCGAAGCTGGTCATCTCCATGCGCATGGTTTCGTAGTTGAATTCGGAACCCACAGGGTTCTGCATCCAGCCGTTGGCGACCAGAATCCAGAGGGCTGACAGGTTGGAGCCCAGCGCTACCAGCCAGGTCACCATCAGGTGCTTGACCTTGGAAAGACGGTCCCAACCGAAGAAGAACAGGCCGACAAAGGTGGATTCAAGGAAGAACGCCATCAGGCCTTCGATCGCCAGCGGAGCGCCAAACACATCGCCCACGTAATGCGAGTAGTAGGCCCAGTTGGTGCCGAACTCGAATTCCATGGTCAAACCGGTGGTGACACCGAGGGCAAAGTTGATGCCGAACAGCTTGCCCCAGAATTTGGTCATGTCCTTGTAGATCTGCTTGCCGGTCATGACGTACACCGACTCCATGATCGCAAGCATGAATGACAGCCCCAGCGTCAGCGGGACGAAGAGGTAGTGATACAGCGCCGTGATGGCGAACTGTAGCCGGGAAAGATCAACGATTTCCTCAGTGATCATTACCAGTCTCCTTTGAGGTTAAAACCGGATACAAAAATAGTATTTACTCAGTGTAATGCAGTTTTTGTGCCACATATTCCATTTCGTAATGGCAGGATAGTTTTGGGGAATAAGCCTGTTGTCATGCAGCATAGCGCATCTTTTACCGGTGTTTATACGCTCAAAAGAGAGTTGCCGACAGTGACAGAGTGTCGCAGACTGACATTAAAGGCAGCTGGTGATGTCATATGTGGCAGTCTGCCAAATCTGTCTTAACAGCAGAAAAGGGATTAAAAAATGCAAAACAAGGCGGTGGATCCGGCAGCGATTCTTGAAGCAATTCCGCAACCGGCTGCCATTCTATCGACGGACTACCGGATTCTGGCGACGAATGCGAGCTACCGGCAGCATTATCAGCCAGACGGCGAGGTAATCGGCAAAACCTGCTATGCGGTGTCGCATGGCTATTCGGTACCCTGTGATCAGGCCGGTGAAGCCTGCCCACTGAAAACATGCCGGGAAACCGGGCAGCGTCAGCGGGTACTGCATCTGCACAACACGCCCAAGGGTGAGGAACATGTGGATGTGGAGATGATGCCGCTGCAGGATCAGCGCCAGCAACTGATCGGTTTTCTTGAGGTAATGCATCAGGTCAAGGAAGCGCGTGCACAGGTGTCGGAACACGAGGGGTTGGTCGGTCGGGCACCTGCTTTCAGCCAAATGCTGTCGCTGATCCACCGCGCGGCACCCAGTGAAATCACCGTGCTGCTGCTGGGCGAGTCCGGCACCGGCAAGGAGCTGGTGGCTCGCGCGCTGCATGACGGCAGCCCGCGCTCTCGAGCACCCTTTGTGACCGTTGAGTGCTCAGGGCTCAGCGAAGGGTTGTTCGAAAGCGAATTGTTTGGTCATGAGCGCGGTGCTTTTACCGGTGCGGTCAGCCGCAAAAAGGGGTTGGTGGAGGCGGCGCGTGGCGGAACCCTGTTTCTGGACGAGATCGGCGAGATTCCGCTCAGTCTACAGGTCAAGCTGCTGCGGTTGATCGAAACCGGTACTTTTCGACCGGTGGGCAGTGTGGAGCCCCAGCATGCCGACTTTCGACTGGTGTGTGCTACCCATCGGGATCTGCGTCAAATGGTGGCCGACGGCCAGTTCCGTCAGGACCTCTATTATCGTATTTCTGCCTTTCCGGTACCTTTGCCGGCGCTGCGTGAACGTGTTGAAGACCTGCCGCTGCTAGCGTCGGCACTGCTGCGCCGCCTGCCGGGCGGAGATGAGGTGCAGCTGGCGGATGAAACGCTCTCGCGGCTGTCCCGTTATGCATTCCCCGGTAACATACGTGAGCTGCGTAACCTGTTGGAGCGTGGCATTTTGCTGGCGGATGACGGTGTGATTCAGCTTCGCCATTTACCGCCTGAGCTGCTCGATGATGCTGCCGCTTTGCCTGTTCAGGCAGCGGATGAAAGCCTGAGTGCAGTGGATCGGTTGCCGATCATGCCATTGGAGACACTGGAAGCGCAGTATTTGACGTCGGTAACGCGGCGCTTCTCCGGTGATCGCCAGGCACTGGCCCGAACACTGGGTGTGAGTGAACGTACGTTGTACCGCAAGTTGAAGTCGTGAATGCGGCGATGCTGGTTGGCAGGCTGTCGCCGGCGACAGGTTTCGATAGAATATGCCTTCCAGAATTCAACAGAGGCCTGTGCATGCACGTTCTACGATCCGGTGTTGCGCTGCTGGCGCTGATACTTGCGGGCTGCAATGCCAGCACGCCCACTCAGCCGCCATCGCCGACATCGGCATCTGATGCCGTTACTCAGGATAGTACTCCGCCTGCCGCAGACAGGGGCAATAGCTCTGCCAGGGCTCCGGCGCAAAACAACGCCGCGCCGGAGCAGCCGCAGCGTCCGGCCAATCCCATACAGAGTGGTTTTGACCAACTCAGTGGTCGCCTGACCCTGCTGCAGGAACAGGTGCTGCAACTGCGTACCGACAGCCAGCGTCTGCTGGAACAGAACCAGATGTTGCTCAATCGGATGCAGTTGTTGGGCACGGCGCCCGGCAGCGAAGATGAGGTTTCGGCCGATGATACGGCAGTGATGGCTGCCGGTGAGGGCGGGGCCTCTGAGCAGCTGGATGCGGCCATTGGTCAGCTGATGCAAATGCTCAATCAGATGGAAATGCCTGCCGGAGAGGGCGGTCAGTTTGGAGTTGCTACCACCTATACCCGTCAGGGCTCCTGGGTGTTGCTGCGCTTCGATCGACGTTCCGGCGAAACCTGGCTGGCGGATGGTGGGCGCTGGAAAGCGATCAGGGATGTGGGCTATCTCAATCGCTCGGCCTATCGGGTGCTGGTACACCGAGCTGATCAGGACGCCAAAGGCTATGTCGCAGTGCGCATGGATGAGCAGTCGGGCATGAGTTGGTGGCTGAATGGGGATCAATGGCAGGAGTATGAGCAGTGAGTGAGCCGGATTATCAGGTATTGATCGATATTTTCAATCGACTCTTCCTGTCCACCTACAATACCGAGCTGGTCGCCGGAGATGATGAGCCGATCTATCGTCCGGCGGATGCGGAGCACGCTCATCATCGCATCATTTTCGCCCATGGCTTCTACGCCAGCGCCTTGCATGAAATTGCCCATTGGTGCGTGGCCGGCGCTGAACGTCGTCTGCTGGAAGATTTTGGCTACTGGTACAAGCCGGATGGACGCACGGCGTCGGAACAGGCCGAGTTTGAGCGTGTTGAAGTGAAGCCTCAAGCCTATGAATGGATTTTCAACCAGGCGGCCGGGCGCAGGTTTCATTTCAGTGCCGACAACCTGTCAGCGGGTCTGGGAGCAAGCGATGCATTTAAGCAGGACGTGCTGGCGCGAGTGCATGCCCTGCTGGCTGAAGGGCTGCCGCCAAGGGTGCAGATGCTGGTGACGGCACTGCAGAACCATTACGGTACGCCTACACTGGAAGCTGAACAATTCAGCCTGCAGACCGAATGGGACAACTGTTATGCGTAATCTGCACGTGCAGGCCAGTGACTGGCAACGCTGTATGCCACAAGAAGCCTTTGCCATGCCGGAGGGTGAAACCCTGTTGGCACTGGAGTGCTGTCATTATCAACACCCTCAGGGTTCTGATTGGCGCTATCAGCGTCTGGCCGTCGAGCGTGACGGCGAGATATTGTATTACTTGTATGCCTGCTCGGACGGCGATGTCTGGGTGTTGGGTGTATTCGATACGCCGGCGCAGGGGGATTTCTTTCTGGCGCTGCACAATGATAACCCGCTGAACGTCCCGGCGTTGCTGCAGGCCGGTCTCAAGGGGGAGGCGGTCAGAGTGGAGCAGGGCCAGCTGCGTTACCCGCAGTATGAAGGGCTTTACCGGGTTGGCTTCAAGTCTTACCAAGTCGAGCGGGACTCGCTTGACAGCGGTCTGAGATCACTGGTGTACGTGGATCGCTACAACAGTCAGGGGCTAGGGGTGTTGCCGGAGAAGGAGGCCTGTCTGAAAATCTACAGCCACTTCGACGGGCGTCTGCGTGGCTGCAAAATGTGCTGAAGGGGTAAGTAACGTTACTTGTGTTGGCCGTGTGACATTGCCTTGCCATTGGCAGCCTTGCCGTGCTCCATGCCGGCTGGCATCACCATCTGCACGGGCACATCAAGTTGTGTGGCCGTGCCGTCGGCATACTCCAGCGTCAATTCAATCTGGCTGTCCACCTTCAAACTATCGTGCAGGCCGATCAGCATGATATGCAAACCACCCGGCGCCAGCTCTACCCGGCTGTTGGCGGGCAGGTCGATGGCATCGATCTGACGCATCCGCATCACACCCTGATCATGCACATGGGTGTGCAGTTCAACCACCTCGGCCGCATTGCTGCTGGCACCGACAATGGCGGTTTCATCACCCTGATTGTGCAGCTGCATGAACACCGCGCTGTTGAGCTGACCCGGCGCCGTTGCGCGGGCATAGGGTGCTTCAACACTGACGTCCGCAGCGAGTACTGAGCTGCTGATAACACAACCGGCAACAAGCGTAAGCAGTTTTTTCATTGGCGTTTATCCCTGTGTGGCAAGAAGTGTTTGCAGGCTCTGAGTCAGTTCCTGCGGGGAGCTGTTGTGCAAAAGGGTCTGTACCAGCCGGCCCTCTCGATCGATCAGATATAGCCGCGATGAATGGTCCACCGCATATCCCATGGCGGAATCCTTCATGTCCACCTTGCGGTAAAAGGCGCCGTACTGGCGCACCACCTGGTCGATCTGATCCTGACTGCCGGTAACACCGATAATTCTGGGTGAGAAGAAAGCGGCATACTCGGCCAGCTTTTCAGGTGTGTCTCGCTCGGGATCCACGCTGATGAAAATGCCCTGAACCTGCTCGCGCTCTTGGGCGTCAAGCTGCTTGAGCGACTGTGTCAGCACCGCCAGAGCGGTAGGGCAAACATCCGGGCAGGAGGCATAGCCGATATAGATCACACTGACCTTGCCACGAAAATCGGACAGTGAAACCGGGCCCTGTGCCGAGGTCAGGGTGAAATCACCACCCAGTCGGGTATCGCCCATGGCGATGCGGGTCTCGACCGGCTGCGGGCGCAGTACAAACGCCAGTGCCAATCCGGCCAACAGGCAGAGGGTCAGTACCAGCAGAATCTTAAGTGTCTTCAGTTGTGCATTCATCGCGCTTCAAACTCGAACAGATGCTGTTGTGGTCCTTCAGGGGTCTCGATCTCCAGCGTCAGCTGCCAGACCATGCTGCCGGTGGTACACACGGCCAGTTCCGTTTTTCCCTGCCAGTGTTGAGAGCGAATTGGCAGGTCGGTCTTATCCGCGCCCGAGGTCTTTGGATCTGTTGCGGGCTCAAGTTCAAATTGATTGATGCCCATGTACATCTCTGCACCCTGAAGGTCAGCACGTATGCGGCGGGCATCCATACCGTCAAGGCTCAGTGATAGCTTGAGTGGACTGAGCGAGCGCAGCGGCAGCGGTCCGGCTTCAAGCTGGAGTGTACCTTCGCCCACTTTCAGCTGACAGGATCCCTGCTGCAGGTCACAGTCATGACGGACAGCACCGGATGGCACCATAGACTGCTGATACCAGGTTGCACCGGCGAGAACA
>CAYMHL010000090.1:0-9570 GCA_964390205.1 uncultured Marinobacterium sp. | reverse complement strand
GTCGATGCTACGAGCAGCTGCTTAAAAAAGTGTCCGGGAAAGTGTTGCCAGATCAGTTGTCGTTCTGACCGGCACACTGGACATGTTACCGGTAGCTGACAGTATCGATACAACAGACTGATAAAAACATTCGAAATAGCGCGCACATGGCTGCACAGACTACGCAGGCTCTACGGGTAATAACCGCAAACCGCCTGCGTATAACTACGTAGATGGACTACTCAGACGTCAAAGTCCGTCCTGCCTGCAGGTCGGCATAGGCATATTCCGCCGGTATGAACAGCTCAATACGTACCCCCTCCAGTGAGCTGATCGTCAGTTCGGCATGCATGTGCTCTGCCCGCTCCTTGATGCCCAACAAACCAAAGCCGCCACTGGAGGTTGATGCCGCATCCCCCAAGCCACCGCCATCATCTTCAATCATCATGCGCAGCCCCTGCGGCTCATCAATCAGCTTGATCAGCACATAAGTACCGCCGGCATGCTTGATCACATTGGACAGAGCCTCCTGAGCGATGCGATAGAGATTTGACATCAACTCTTTCTGCAAGGGACGCGTCTGGGCAATGTCGAATTCAACGGCATAATCCAGCTGCTCCAACAGTTTTACCGCCGGCAAACTGGTCAGACTGACGCCCAGGCCAAAGTCATTCAATTCAAAGGGGCGCAGCATGCGTATGCGGTTATAGACGGTATCGTAGATATTGTTGACCAGCGCCTCAGCCTGGCTCAAGTTATCCAGCGAACCGTTCCCCTGCTGGAGCGCCTCTCGGTGCAACTGCAAATGCATCTTCACCGCCACCAGCAGCTGGGCCATATCATCGTGAAGCTCGTTGGAAAGGCGCAACCGCTCGCGTTCCTGAGCCTGAATCAGGTGCTGAAGTATCTGCCGCTTTTCCTGATTGTTGCGTGACAGCTGCAGATTCAAACCCTCCAGCTCATCCTCCCTCGCCTTCAGGCAGTTGACGATACTCACCACCTCGGCACCAATCTGGTTGAATTCGCTGATCCAGGTCTGCGGCCAGTGAGTGTCACGCTTTTGATTGGCCAGGCGGGTCAGGGTAATCAGCTGCTGCAGCTGGCGATCAACCGCCCATGACAGCAGCAGCGCCATTGCCAGGGAGATGGCCAGTGCCAGCAGGCAACCGTAGATCAGGGTTTCAATCAGTACCCGGCGCAGCTGCAGCTGCGCAATGTCGGTGGAGATCAAACCAACACGAATAGACGGACCCAGTGGACTCGTTCCTTCGGCGTAGGTGACAACTGTATGCCGATCCGGTGCCGCCGGCTCATGGACCTGTTCAAGCACGGCAAGAGGCTCATGCTCACTGAACAGACCCAGCATCTCCAGGCCATCTGCCGGCATCAACAGCTGGTTCAACAGGTAGCGATTGCCTTTCAGGCGCATACCCACCAAAAGTTGACCGATGATCTTGCCGCTACCCTTCAGGTCAAGCGGCTCGGAATAGACCGCCAGCCATTCGCCACGCGGTTTGACCAGGTGCCAGCCGTGGGAAGCAAAATCCGCATCGTCGTTCAACAGCTCATCACAGGGAAGAACGCTCAGCTCAGGTACGTAACTGCGCGACAGGTGACAGCCGTGATCAAATACCTCAACGGCAACGAAGTCATAATGGATATTTTCATAGCCCTCTTCCCAGCGAGCCAGACTGGCATTGAACTGTTGCAAGTCCCCGGCATGCAGGGCCTCTATTCGTTCTGCACTGGCACTGATGGCATGAGATTCTTCTTCCACCAGGTCAAAATACTCGTTGAGACGCTGCTGATAGCGAGCGGCCAATGCACGGTTATAGCCATCGGCCTGCTGCTCAATCACCTGCCTGGATTCGACAAATGCACTGCCAACGAACACCGCCAGGAACACCAACGAAGATGCCAGCGTCAGCAGAAACGTCAGCACCTTGAATTTGGGTCTATTGAGCATCGACGCCCCCTGAATAACGGTGCGCACGCGCTTCATGTCGGTGAATTTCGGCAGATGTCATGCCATCATCCAGCACCACGAATTGGCCTGAATAGACTCTGGCAACCGGCAGACCGGACAGGTCACGACGTATGGCTTCGGCTATGGCGATACCGGCTTCATCGCTCATCCGCATCAACACAATCGGCAAGCGCCCGGCACGCAGCTGCTCGACCTCTTCCGGACCACCGCCCCAGCCATTGACCACCACATCACTGCGCTCCAGGTGTTCAAGGGCATCCAGTGTCCCCAGTGCCACATCGGTCGAACAGGCATAGATGTAATCAAGTGATGGATGCTCAGCCAGCAAACGCAGTGCCGCATCGCGCCCACCTTCGCGGCTCGAATCGGAATAATAGCTGCTCTGCAGTTGGTGGGTTTCCGGCAGGGCCTGCAAAAAACCGGTACCGCGCATTTGACTGACCAGGCCCTTGCTGCGGAACAGCACACCAAACTCCGCCGCCGGGAAACGCTCTGCAAAATACCGGGCCAGCAATCGTGCGCCTTCCGTGTGGTCAAAACCGACATACATGAACGGCTGGCGCTGCTCCCATTCCTTTAACGGCGTGGTAATGTTCTGCAGGATCAGGCGGGTATCGGTATTCTGGATCAGCCGCTCGATCAGCATGCGCTGTCGCGGCGAGTCCAGGGTGTAGATGAGATAATCCGGATCCCAGGCCAGCAATTCGTGAATCTGCCGGATCTGCTCGCCCAACTGGGTATTGGGCGTGGTGTAACGGGTTTTCAGCTCATACTCGATCCCAAGGTCCCTTAGCCGTCCAATCAATGACGCCTCGCTGTCCGACCAGTAGCTTGACACCTGCAACCCCGGATACACCTGGGCGATCCGGACAGGCCGTTGCTGGGTGTCGGCCGCCAGCGGAACCGGCTCCCGAGTGACCGCCTGCCTCAATTCATCCAGCCAGGGGCGCTGTTCGGGGTACATGTCGTAATACTGATCGAACCGCCAGTAGTCACCCGGTCCAGCCGCCTGTACGGGCATTATCACTGCAGCCGCGATCAGCAGCAGCCAGAAGCGAATCATCTGAACATGCACGGTGCCAACACATGAAAACATGCCGTGCCTTGCGCGTTGAATCCTTGCATACCACATGGTTGAGTACCGGTTCCCTGTTGTATTGAACGCATCAGGCGCGAACAAAAAAGATTGCTGTCATGGCCAGACCGACAACAACGACAAACCCCTTGACCCAAGCGACCGGCAGACGACGCGAGAGCGCCGCACCCTGATAGCCCCCCAGGGTCGCCGCCAGCATCATGACCACCGCTTCCAGCCAGAGCACCTTACCTGCAAGCGCAAAAGCGACCACTGATATCAACGAGATCACAAAGGAGATCCAGTTCTTCAGCCCGTTCATCAGCAGCATGCTGGTCATGCCTGCAGCGGCAAACATCGCCAACAGCATGATGCCAAGACCACCATTGAAGTAACCGCCATAGACCGCCACCACAAACAGCCCTGGCAACAGCGGCAGAGGATGTTCACTCTTGCGCACCCGAGCCAGCAGCGTCTGACCAAAGGCAAACATCAATGTCGCCACCAGCAGCAGTACGGGTACCACCTGTGAAAACAGCTCAGCCGGCGTGACCAGCAGCAACAGGCCTCCACACAGCCCACCGGCCAGGCCGACCAGTGACATCTGCACATGCTGACGCCGACTCATGGCTTTAAGCTCCTGGCGAAAGCCGGCCGCACCGCCCAGGTAGCCGGGCAATACGGCGACGGCACTGGTGGCATTGGCGGTTATCGGTGGCACACCGGCCCATACCAGTGCCGGAAAGGTCAGAAACGACCCGCCACCGGCAATTGCATTCAACACCCCGGCCAAATAGCCGGCGACCACCAGCACACTCCATTCCAACATCATTGCTCCCCTGCGGCCTGCCTTTCAGCCGCTGTGCTTGAGTCGTTCCAGTTCATCGCGATAGGCCGCAGCCTTCTCGAACTCCAGATTTTTCGCTGCTTCATACATCTGATCTTCCAGGCGACTCATCGCCCTGGCCAGCTCTGCCGGTGACAGTGTCGCCGCATCAACGGTGTACTCCGCTGTTGGTTCCGCCACCTTGCGCGCAGCACCACGCCCTTTTCTGCCCGGTATCTGCTGGGCGCCTTCCATGATATCCGCCACCGACTTTTTGATCCCTCGCGGCGTGATGCCATGCTCGGCGTTGAACGCGACCTGTTTCTCGCGACGACGTTCGGTCTCGTCCATCGCCCGCTGCATGGAGCCGGTGATTCGGTCCGCATAGAGGATGGCACGGCCGTTGACGTTTCGTGCTGCACGGCCGATGGTCTGAATCATCGAGGTTTCCGAACGCAGGAAGCCCTCCTTGTCGGCGTCAAGAATCGCCACCAGCGCCACCTCCGGCATATCGATGCCCTCACGCAGCAGGTTGATACCCACCAGCACATCAAACTCACCGATGCGCAGATCACGGATGATCTCGACCCGCTCTACGGTATCGATATCCGAGTGCAGGTAGCGCACGCGTACGTCGTGTTCGGCCAGGTATTCGGTCAGATCTTCGGCCATGCGCTTGGTCAGCACGGTCACGACTACGCGCTCATTGCGTGCCACCACGCGGCCGATCTCTTCCAGCAGATCATCCACCTGAGTACTGGCCGGCCGTACCTCAACGACCGGATCCACCAGACCGGTGGGGCGCACAACCTGCTCGACAATCTGCTGGGCATGTTCAGCTTCGTATTTGCCAGGGGTGGCCGACACAAAGATCATCTGCGGCGCAATGCGCTCCCACTCCTCGAACTTCATCGGCCGGTTGTCCAATGCCGAAGGCAAACGGAAACCATACTCCACCAGCGTTTCCTTGCGCGAACGGTCGCCCTTATACATGGCACCGATCTGTGGCACGGTGACATGAGACTCATCGATCACCAGCAGGGCATCATCCGGCAGGTAGTCGAACAGCGTCGGTGGAGGCGCGCCGGGATCCCGCCCCGAAAGGTAGCGCGAATAGTTCTCGATGCCGGAACAGTAGCCCAGCTCCATGATCATCTCGATGTCGTACAGCGTGCGCTGCTCCAGCCGTTGCGCTTCGACCAGTTTGTTGTTGTCCTTGAGCTGCTTGAGCCGCTGCTGCAACTCATCCTTGATGTGCTCGGTGGCCTCCAGCAGGGTTTCACGCGGGGTGACATAGTGCGTTTTTGGGTAGATGGTGGCACGCGGCACCTTGCGCAGCACCTCGCCGGTCAGGGGATCGAACCAGGCAATCTGGTCCACCTCATCACCGAACAGCTCGATGCGAATCGCTTCCATCTCCGATTCTGCCGGGAATACATCAATAACATCACCGCGCACGCGATAGGTGCCGCGATGGAACTCGATATCATTGCGGGTGTACTGCAGCTCCGCCAGACGGCGCAGCAGGTCGCGCTGATCGATGACATCACCCCGGTCCAGATGCAGCATCATCGACAGATAGGACTGGGGGTCACCAAGACCATAAATCGCCGAGACGGTTGCCACGATGATGGCATCTTCCCGTTCCAGCAGTGCCTTGGTGGCGGAGAGGCGCATCTGTTCGATATGATCGTTGATCGACGCATCCTTTTCGATGAAGGTGTCCGATGAGGGCACATAGGCTTCCGGCTGGTAATAGTCGTAATAGGATACGAAGTACTCCACCGCATTATCCGGGAAGAACTCGCGAAATTCCCCGTACAGCTGTGCCGCCAAAGTCTTGTTGTGCGCCATGATGATCGTCGGTCGCTGCACGGCCGCGACCACATTGGCGATGGTGAAGGTCTTGCCCGAGCCGGTAACACCCAGTAACGTCTGCGCTGCCAGCCCCGACTCCAGACCATCGACCAAGGACGCAATCGCGGTCGGCTGATCCCCGGCCGGTGCAAATGCCGACTGTACCCTGAACCTCTGTTTCATCTCTTTACCACTGTTATCGATGACCGCACAGTATACCCCGTCCGGCACTCTGCAATAAATTGTTGCGCCAATGGATGCAGCCCATCCCGGCTGCTTTTTTGATCCCTAAGCTTTCAGGCCCGGCCATTTATGCTGTATGCTCTTTCGGCTATATGCATTGATGGATACCTTGCACCGATTTATAGAGAGGACCAAGGCTTGGACGTGCAACTTTCCAACCGCGTGAACAGTATCAAACCTTCCCCCACTCTGGCGGTTACCAACCGTGCTGCCGAGCTGCGTGCCGAAGGCAAGGATATTATCGGCCTGGGTGCCGGCGAACCCGATTTCGACACCCCGGAACACATCAAGGCCGCGGCCACAAAAGCCATTCAGGATGGCTTCACCAAATATACCGCTGTCGATGGCACACCGGCGCTGAAAAAGGCGATTATCGCCAAATTCGAGCGCGAGAACGGTTTCAAATACGAAGCCAACCAGATCCTGGTTTCCAGTGGCGGCAAACAGAGCTTTTTCAACCTGTCTCTGGCGCTGCTCAACCCGGGTGACGAAGTTGTCATTCCTGCGCCGTATTGGGTGTCCTACCCGGACATGGTGCTGGTTGCCGAAGGCAAGCCGGTCATCATTACCACGAGCCAGGAACAGCGCTTCAAGATCACGCCGCAACAGCTGGATGAGGCAATCACCGACAAAACCCGTCTGGTGGTACTGAACAGCCCGTCCAACCCGTCCGGAGTAGCCTACACCCTGGAAGAGCTGAAAGCGCTGGGCGAGGTACTGAAAAAGTACCCGAACGTACTGGTCGCAACCGATGACATGTACGAGCACATCCTGTTCACCGAGCAGCCGTTCGTCAACATTCTGAACGCCTGCCCTGAACTGTATGAGCGCACCATCGTACTGAACGGCGTTTCCAAGGCCTACTCCATGACTGGCTGGCGTATCGGCTACGCGGCAGGTCCGGCCAAGCTGATCGGCGCGATGAAGAAAATCCAGTCGCAGAGCACTTCCAACCCGAACTCCATTGCTCAGGTTGCTGCTCAGGCTGCACTGGATGGCCCTCAGGACTGCGTCGAAATGATGGTCAGCGCATTCAAACAGCGCCATGACTTTGTGGTTCGCTCGCTGAATGAAATTGATGGCGTGGACTGCATTGAAGCGGACGGCACCTTCTATGCTTTCCCAAGCTTCCACAAGGTGATCGATTCCCGTCCGGAGTTTGAGGACGATATCGCGCTGGCGGAATTCCTGCTGCAGGAAGCCGGTGTTGCACTGGTGCCCGGCTCGGCCTTTGGCGCCCCCGGCAACATGCGACTCTCCTTTGCCACCAGCCTCAATGTGCTGGAATCGGCCATCAGCCGCATCAAGGCGGCACTCGAGAAGTAACACCTACGCCCCGCTGACACCGGGGCGTTTTTACATCTGCCACCGACCACCTTGCCGCCACTGTCGCCGCGTAATATGAAAAGCCGCCGATGAAAACCCGTACCCTGACCCAACTGCTGGCTTCGACCTCCACTCCTGCATTGCTGCTGAAAGATGACAGTGTCGAGTGGAGCAACGATGCCTTCAACGAGCTGTCCAAATCCGAGCGCCAACAGATCAAACAATGGGGGTTTGAGCATGCCGACACGCTGCTGATCTGTGGCGGCACACTTTACGAACGCCTGACCGCCGGCGATCACACACTGGTGATCGCCAGTGGCCACCGTGCAGCAACCCAGCAGCGCCAACTGATGCAGGCACTGATTCCACAACTGCAGCAGGGTGCCAACCCCTTTTTTGCCCTGCCGCAGATCCTCAGCGAACTGCTCGGCTGGCAGTCTGCGGCAGCCTGCACCCGCCTCAACGCCCAACAACTGACCCTGGTTGGACACTGGCATGAAGGCGAACAGCAACCGCCCAAGACCCTGAGTCTGGACACCAGCCTGGCGGGACCGCTGTATGACAGCAGCGCCGCCGGTACTCAGGTACAGGAATGGAGCCAGACAATGTCGGATCCGCTGCTGCCGGAAAAGGGCCTCTGGCTGGGACAACGTGTTGAGGCCGCCGATGGCATTATTGGTCATCTTGCCGTTTGGGGCAGCAAACCCAAAACGAGCCTCGCCGACAGCATCCACCTGCTGCAGCTCTGTGCCGACCTGCTTGCTGCCTGGCTGCCACCGAAGCCGGTTGATGCAGAGAAGCCCGCCTTCACCGCCGACCCGCTGACCCACCTGCTGCAACGCGATGCCCTCGACGATGCTCTGGTCCGCAGCGAGCATGTCTATCCCGATCGCGATCACATGCTGGCACTGATCGATATTGACGGCCTCTCGCGTATCAACAGCGAATTCGGCCAACAGGAAGGCGACCGGGTGCTCTGCACCTTTGCCGACAAGCTGCGTCATGTATGCCGACCCAACGATCAGGTGTTCCGCTTCGGCGGCGATGAATTCGTGCTGCTGATGCCGGTCCATAAACAGCCACCCCCGCTGTTGAAACGATTGGAACAGATCAACCGCGGCATGACCGAACAGCTCAAGCATCCGTTCAAGGCCAGTACGGGCATTGCCCTGATGACCGAGGTCAACGGCAACGGCGACGAGTTGATGCTGCTCGCCAACAGCCGCCTGCAACAACTGAAGAAACAGGGCACTGCCTGAGCAACAGAGTTGCCGGTTTTTAAATTGAACCGAACGTTCCAATCGGGCAGAATATCGGCTTTCTGGAATGAACGGTTCAATTTAATGAGCAGAGGCAGACCTCCTACGCACAGCCGTGAATCCCTGCTGGAGATTGGCAATTCCCTGTTTCAGCTACACGGCTATCACGGCACCAGCCTGAGCATGATCCTTGAAGCCTGCGGCGTTTCACGCGGATCTTTCTACAATTACTTTGGTGGCAAGGAAGCCTATGCCATCGAAGTGGTTGAACACTACCAGGTACTGGAAATGGACAGCTGGCAGGAAGAATTCCGTCGCCTGAAAGGCTCTCATGCGGAGAAGATGCAGATCATGATGCATCGACTGGTGGAAGAGTTCAGCATGACCAATGAACGTGTCGGCTGCCTCCTGGCCAACCTCGCCGGCGAGATGGCACTGGCCTCCGATGGCTTTCGTGCTGCCATTCGCAACGCAGTCAACCGGGTCCTGTGCGCGATCACGCAAGACATTGTCATCTGCCAGCAGGAAGGCAGCGTCAGAGATGACCTTCCGGCCGAAGAACTGGCCCGGTTCATTTGGGACTATTGGCAGGGCGCACTGCTGCGGATGAAAGTCGAGAACAGTCGCGCCCCTCTATATCAGGTTATTGAGCTGCTATGGCAGCAGCTGTTGCCACCGCAACACTCACTGACAGCACGCAAACGCCCGGCATCACAAAAGGAAGCACGCACGTGAAACTGATAAAGCAACGATTGATTCCCCTTCTGGTCGCTGGCGCCCTGTCCAGCACAACCGCCCAGGCGGGTGCGCTGGCTGATCTGTACCAACTGGCGCTGGACAATGACCCCCAGCTGAAAGCGGCCCAGGCCAGTTACCTGGCCGGTCAGGAAGCCGTACCTCAGGGCCGTGCTGGCCTGCTGCCGCAGATCAACGCAGGCGGCAGCCTGACCCAGTCCGACAGCGGCTCGCTGAACCAGGAAGCCAGCGATCGCGCCTGGCAGGTGTCACTGGTACAGCC
>CAYMHL010000089.1:0-9610 GCA_964390205.1 uncultured Marinobacterium sp. | reverse complement strand
AAACCGAGCAGCTGCCAGGCAGTGAAACGTTCACCCTGCCAAAGACCATAGCCGATCATGGTGGCCTGCACGGCACCGAACAGCAACAAGGCACCGATACCGGCGTCCAGTGTGATATAGGCGTAGGAAAACCCGGCAGCATAGACGAACAGGGCCAGGGCCGAGGGCAGGTTTCCCTGGCCGCTGGGCAACCCCTGGCGCAACTGCACCAGTATCCACAGCACCAGCGCCCCGGTCAGCAAACGTATCGAGGTAAAACTGGCTGCATCAATATCGGTGTCAGTCAGCGCCAGGCGACACAGGAGAGAGTTCCCGGCAAAAGCGATCATCGCCAGCGTGGTCAAACTCAATACACGCGCGGCCGTATTCTTGTTGTTATTCATCCGTAATTATTCCGAGCGGAACCGTTGCACACAGCGTCTCATGTTGAGTGCCGCCTGCCAACAATGCGAATTGCCCTCGCCCGTGTTATGTTGGTTCAGCACACTCAAGGCCAGCATAGACGCTTCAGCAACGCACCCGACCTGACACTGGCCTTATTGCCATTGACTATCGAGCGCATTGCCAATTGAAATTTTCCATTTTTCACCAGCGCGTCTATCTTCAAACCACTACCTTGAAACAACAGCAAAGCGTTTGATTTAACGCGATTAAGTAAAACCAGATGCAGCTGACGACTGATACACCCCGTGAAGGTCCGCTTTCGCAAGGTTGTGATGTCAGTAACGTGATAACCAACAGAAGGAATCTAGACGTGAGCCAGAACAACAATAGCTCTGCCGGCAAATGCCCCGTCATGCACGGTGCCAACACGGAAGCCTCCAACAGCGTCATGGAGTGGTGGCCCAAGTCACTGAATCTCGACATCCTGCACCAGCATGACCGCAAGACCAACCCCCTTGGCGAAGCATTCAACTACCGCGAAGAGTTCAAAAAGCTGGACCTGGAAGCGGTCAAAAACGATCTCAAGGCATTGATGACTGACAGCCAGGACTGGTGGCCCGCTGACTGGGGCCACTACGGCGGCTTGATGATCCGTATGGCCTGGCACTCTGCCGGTACCTACCGTATCGCCGATGGTCGTGGCGGTGCCGGCACCGGCAACCAGCGCTTTGCCCCGATCAATTCCTGGCCGGACAACGGCAACCTGGACAAGGCGCGTCGTCTGCTCTGGCCGATCAAGAAAAAATACGGCAACAAGCTCTCCTGGGCCGATCTGATGATCCTGGCCGGTAACATGGCCTATGAGTCCATGGGTTTCAAAACCTTCGGTTTTGCCGGTGGTCGTGAGGACATCTGGCACCCCGAGAAGGATACCTACTGGGGCTCCGAGAAAGAGTGGCTTGCGCCCTCCGGCAGCGAAGGCAGCCGTTACTCCGGTGAGCGCGACCTTGAAAACCCGCTGGCCGCGGTCATGATGGGTCTGATCTACGTTAACCCGGAAGGCGTTGATGGCAAGCCTGATCCGCTGAAAACCGCGCAGGACGTACGTGTCACCTTCGAACGTATGGCCATGAACGATGAGGAAACTGCCGCCCTGACCGCCGGTGGCCACACCGTGGGCAAGGCACACGGTAACGGCGATGCCGCCAATCTTGGCCCGGAGCCGGAAGGGGCTGGTATCGAAGAGCAGGGCTTTGGCTGGATGAACCACAAGACCCGCGGTGTTGGGCGTGATTCCGTCACCAGCGGCATCGAAGGCGCCTGGACCAGTGAGCCGACCAAGTGGGACTATGGCTACTTCGACATGCTGCTCAACCATGAATGGGAGCTGACCAAGAGCCCGGCGGGTGCCTGGCAGTGGAAGCCGGTGGACATCAAGGAAGAGGACATGCCGGTGGATGTGGAAGACCCGTCCATCCGCTGCATGCCGATGATGACCGATGCCGATATGGCGATGAAGATGGACCCGGAATACCGCAAGATCATCGAGCGCTTCCAGAAGGAGCCGGAATACTTCGACGAGGTCTTTGCCCGCGCCTGGTTCAAGCTGACCCACCGTGATCTGGGGCCGAAAAGTCGTTATCTGGGCGCCGATGTGCCGTCCGAAGATCTGATCTGGCAGGATCCGGTCCCGAGTGTGGATTACACTCTGGATGATGCCGAAGTTGCCGATCTGAAAGCGAAGATTCTGGCCAGCGGCCTGAGCGTGTCCGAGCTGGTTGCCACCGCCTGGGACAGCGCCCGTACCTTCCGTGGTTCCGACTACCGCGGCGGTGCCAACGGTGCCCGTATCCGTCTGGCACCGCAGAAGGATTGGGAAGGCAACGAGCCCGAGCGTCTGCAGAAGGTACTGAAGGTGCTGGAAGGCATACAGTCCGGCTTGAGCAAGCCGGTCAGCATGGCCGACCTGATTGTCCTGGGCGGTACCGCGGCAGTTGAGAAGGCGGCCAGGGATGCGGGTGTCAATGTGACCGTGCCTTTCGCTGCCGGTCGTGGCGATGCCACTCAGGAGATGACCGATGTGGACTCCTTCGAGGTGCTGGAGCCGCTGCACGATGCCTACCGCAACTGGCTGAAGAAGGACTATGTGGTCACACCGGAAGAGATGATGCTCGACCGCACCCAGCTGATGGGTCTGACTGCACCGGAGATGACCGTGCTGATTGGCGGCATGCGCGTGCTGGGTACCAACCACGGTGGCAGCAAGCATGGCGTGTTCACGGATCGTGAGGGTGTACTGACGAACGATTTCTTCGTCAACCTGACCGACATGAACAACAGCTGGAAGCCGACCGGCAAGAACAGCTACGACATTGTGGATCGCAAATCCGGCCAGACCAAATGGACCGCGACCCGTGTGGATCTGGTGTTTGGTTCCAACTCCATCCTGCGCGCTTACGCCGAGGTGTACGCCCAGGATGACAACCAGGAGAAGTTCGTCAAGGACTTCGTCAACGCTTGGACCAAGGTGATGAACGCAGATCGCTTTGATCTGAACTGATTCAGATCTCAACTCTGATCTAAACACGTGCCCCTTTCGGGGCACACCATCAACCCCGCAGCGTCGGCAGCACGCCTTCCTGCGGGGTTTCTTGTTGTCTGCGTGCTCTATCAGCTCGCGGCTTTTTGCGCTCGCATCTTGTGCAGCTTTTTGTAGCTTTCGATCAGCTTCTGGTGACGCTCCAGCCCTTCCAGCTGCATGCTGGTCTTCGTCAGGCCGTGGAAACGCACCTCACCGGTTACTGAGCCGATCACCGCCTTCATGGTCTCGGCGCCGAACATCCGTGTCAGGTTGTGCACGTATTCATCCAGCTCCAGTTCTTCATCCAGCGTGATTTCCAGCACCGCTCTCAGCGCCTGATAGAACAAGCCTCGCTCGACGGTGTTGTCGTTGTAGGCGAGGAATTCACAGATCAGATCGTAGGCCTCTTCGTACTGCTGCAGTGCCAGATGGATCAAGCCCTTGAGCTCACCGACACACAGCTGGCCCCAAACGGTATTCTCGTCGAACTCGATGCCGATCAGCGTGGGTACCTGGGTGTAATGATCCAGCTCACTCTCTTCCAGACGCTCAATCAGATCGGCCAGCGCATCCTCATCCAACGCGTGAATATTGAGAATATCCTCGCGGAACGCCAGCGCCTTATTGGTGTTGTCCCAGATCAGGTCTTCCGCCGGATAGATCTCGGAATAGCCCGGTACCAGGATACGACACGCGGTGGCACCCAGCTCGTCGAAGACCGCCACATAAACCTCTTTGCCCATATCTTCGAGGATCTGCATCAGGCGGGCATGTTCGTCTGCACTGTTACCCGAGAAATCCCATTCGCAGAATTCGAATTCCGAGCGGGCACTGAAGAAACGCCAGGACACCACCCCGGTCGAATCGATGAAATGCTCGACAAAGTTGTTCGGCTCGGTCACCGCATGGCTGTTGAAAGTCGGCTGAGGCACGTCATTCAGACCCTCGAAACTGCGCCCCTGCAGCAGCTCGGTCAGACTGCGCTCCAGCGCCACCTCGAAACAGGGGTGAGCACCGAAGGAGGCAAAAACGCCACCCGTGCGCGGGTTCATCAGGGTGACACACATCACCGGGAACTGACCGCCCAGGGATGCATCCTTGACCAGTACCGGGAAGCCCTGCTCTTCCAGCCCCTTGATACCGGCCAGGATATGCGGGTATTTGGCCAGAACTGCCTCAGGCACGTCCGGCAGAGCAATCTCCTCTTCGATGATCTGCTTTTTCACCGCCCGCTCAAAGATTTCCGACAGGCACTGTACCTGGGCTTCGTGCAGAGTGTTGCCTGCACTCATGCCGTTGCTGACGAACAGATTTTCGATCAAATTGGAGGGGAAATAGACCGTCTCGCCATCGGACTGACGCACATAGGGAATGGCACAGATGCCACGGTCGATCCGTCCCGAGTTGGTATCGATCAGATGTGAACCGCACAGCTCGCCATCCGGGTTGTAGATCGCCAGGCAGTGCTCATCCAACAGCCCCGACGGGATCTCATCATCCGCGGTCAGCGGGAACCACTTTTCGCTCGGATAATGGACGAAGTCGCTGTTGGCGATCTCTTCACCGAAGAAATGGTCGTTGTAGAAGAAATTGCAGCTGGCACGTTCGATGAACTCGCCCAGTGCCGAGCAGAGCGCACTTTCCTTGCTGCCGCCCTTGCCGTTGGTGAAGCACATGGGCGAAGCGGCATCACGAATATGCAGCGACCAGACATTGGGCACAATATTGCGCCAGGAGGAAATTTCGATCTTCATGCCCAGATCTTCAATCACCCGGGTCATATTGCTGATGGTGTCTTCCAGCGGCAGATCCTTGCCGGGGATGTAGGTACGACCATCCCCCTGGGTCAGGTCGGCAAACAGCAGTGCCGAATCCTCATCCAGGCTCTTGACCTGTTCGATGCGAAATTCGGGGCCTTCCTGTACCACTTTTTTTACCGTGCAACGCTCAATGGAACGCAGAATGCCCTGACGGTCCTTATCCGAGATGCTGTCCGGCAGTTCAACCTGAATCTGGAAGATCTGGTTGTAACGGTTTTCCGGATCGACAATGTTGTTCTGCGACAGACGGATATCGTCGGTCGGAATCTCGCGTGCCTTGCAGTACACCTTGACGAAATAGGCCGCGCAGAGAGCCGAGGACGCCAGAAAGTAATCGAACGGACTGGGTGCAGAGCCATCGCCCTTGTAGCGGATCGGCTGATCCGCGGTGACGGTGAAGTCATCGAACTTGGCTTCGAGGCGGAGGTTGTCCAAGAAGTTTACTTTGATTTCCATTTGATCACTTTCTGAATGCGTTGAATGTAGGAATGCAGACTATGACAAGGCGCACGTACTGACCTGCCTGTATAAACAGCCTGTCAATATGAACCGGCGTTTATACAAACTGCCCGGCACAGAACCCGGACGCCCAGGCCCACTGGAAATTGTGACCACCCAGATGGCCGGTCACATCCAGACATTCGCCGATGAAATACAGGCCGGGCGCTTTTTGGGCTTCAAAGGTTTTCTGCGAGATTTCGTTGGTATCGATACCACCCAGGGTCACTTCAGCAGTACGGTAGCCTTCAGTGCCCGAAGGCTTGAGACGCCAGTGCTTGAACTGCTGCACCACCTCGTGCAGGCGGGCATTGCTGTATTGACCGATTTCGCCTTCAAAGCCCCACAGCTCGCAAAGAGTTTGTGCCAGGCGTTTAGTCATGTGCTGCGCCATCAGGGTGCGCAATTCGGCCTTGGGTCGCTGCTGGCGCTGCTCCTTCAGCCAGGCGTCCAGCGCCAGCTGCGGCAGCAGATCGATTTCGATCTCATCCCCTGCGTGCCAGTAGGAGGAGATCTGCAGAATGGACGGACCGCTGAGGCCGCGATGAGTCAGCAACAGGTTGTCACTGAAGCTCATGCCGTTACAGGACACCTTGACCGGCTGGGAAACGCCTGACAGCGGCTTGAGGTGTTCCAGTACGTCTGGCTGCAGTGTAAACGGCACCAGCGCGGCCTGGCGCGGCGTTACCCTGAGACTAAACTGTTCGGCGATGTCGTAGGCAAAGCCGGTCGCCCCGCCATTGGGAATCGATAACCCTCCGGTGGCAATGACCAGCGACTGGGCGTTGAACTGGCCACGGGAGGTTTTCAGGTGATACCCCTGCTCTGCCTGCTCAACCTCGTAGACACTGGTTTCGGTCAAAATTTCGACACCGGCCCAGTCACACTCGGTCAGCAGCAGCTGCAGAATCTCCTTGCTGGATTCATTGCAGAACAGCTGCCCCGGGGTTTTCTCGTGGTATTCGATACCGTGACGATCCACCAGCTCGACAAAGTCGGCCGCCTTGAAACGGCTCAGTGCAGACTTGCAGAAGTGGGGATTATCCGAAAGGAAGTTGGCCGGTGAGTTGTGCAGATGGGTGAAGTTGCACCGCCCACCACCGGACATCAGGATCTTGCGGCCGATCTTTTTGGTGTGCTCCAGCAACAGAACCCTGCGGCCCCGGTAGGCAGCGGTTGCGGCGCACATCAGGCCCGAGGCACCGCCACCGATAATGACAACATCGTAATCGATTTCTGAATTCACACAGGGCTCCCACCCGGCCTTGACTGATGCAGACGATGTTACTCGTCTGCGGTTTGTTCCTGCTCACGCTTTTCAGCGTTGATCTTGCGAATCTTGTCGGCCAAAGGACCACCGTGACGTGTTCCCTTGCGGCCCGCCTGCACATCTCGATCCTTGGCCGACTGGGTCGCACGGCTGCGTTTTACCTCAACCGGCTGATGTTTCTTGCGCTGTTCCTGTGCCCGCTTGCGACGACTCTCCTTGCTGGTCGGATCCGCCAACAGTTCCTGTTTCTTGGGCTTGCGCTCCAGCACGGTCATCATGGTACCGAGCTTGCGCGATTTCTTGTTACGACTCATTGTTTCTGCTCCTCCGCCTCGGCGGCTGCCGCTTCTGCTGCCGCGGCTTCGGCGGCAGCCAGTTCGGCTTCAATTCGTTTACGCTCCCACTCTTCGACGGTTTCGAAGGTGATCTGACCCAGTTTGCCGGCACGCATCTCGGTCAACAGAATTTCCGATGCCTTGTGGCGATCGACAACGCCCCCCGGACGCAGGCAGCCACGCTTGCGGCCGATCTCATCCAGCAGTTCATCCTGAATCTGCGGCAGGGCCTTCAGCTTGTAACGCTCCTGCAGGCGCTCAGGGTAATCGTGCAGCAGGAAACCGGCAGCATAAGCCGCCACCATTTCATGTTCGATTGCCGTATCCTTGATGGCGCCGCTGGCAGCGAGCCGATAGCCCGAATCCTCGTCTTCGATTTTTGGCCACAGAATCCCGGGCGTGTCCGACAGTGCCATGCCGTTGTGTACGCTGTATTTTTTCTGCGCCTTGGTCACCGCAGGCTCATTACCGACCTTGGCGATCTTGCGTCCCAACAACGCATTGATCAGGGTCGACTTGCCCACGTTGGGGATGCCCATGATCATGGCACGCACCGGCCGATCCTGACGACTGCGAGCCGGTACCATCTGCCTGCACAGCTCGGGAATGCGCTTGATCAGTGCCTTTTGCTGAGTATCCAATGCCATGGCGGTGATGCCGTCCTTGGCATTGAAGTAATCCAGCCATTCGCGTGTTCGCTCCGGATCGGCCAGATCCTGCTTGTTGAGCAGCTTCAGCACCGGCTTGCCCTTGCGCAGCTGATCCACCAACGGGTTTTCACTGGACATCGGCAGGCGTGCATCGAGGACTTCGATCACAACATCGATCTCATCCATTACCTGCGCAATTTCCTTGCGCGCCTTGTGCATATGGCCGGGAAACCAGTTGATACGGGTCATGCTATATCCAGTACTTGTGTTCGGAAGTCGGGCATTATACCTGCGACAGACTCGCAACCATACCTGCAACCCTGAAAGTGGTGATAAAATCCCCTTTTACATTCAGCTCTACCCGGGGAGATCCATGGAAAGCACAACGGAAAAGAGCCAGACCCTGCTGGCAAGGCAACCCATATTTGATCACCAGCAGCGCGTGATCGCCTATGAGTTGGTTGCCAGCGACACGGGCCATTTGAATGCCATGCTGGAGGTTGATCCTGAAGCCGAATCCGGCTCGGAGCTGCTGCTGCACGCCTATACCAGCATCTCCGATCAGGGCGAGATCAAGCGCGTGCCTGCGTTCATCAGGGTCAGTCAAAAGATGATTCTGGAGGGCAGCATGCCCGCCCTGCCGGCCAAACAGGTCGTCATCTCCCTGCGCCTGACCGAACCCGGCAATATGGAACTGTTGCGTGCCATGCATGCCATGGTCAAGGAAGGTTACCGCTTCGCACTGCATGATTTTCGCTACAGCCCGGCCTATGACACGGCTCTTAAACTGGCCAAGATTGTGCGCGTCGATGTCAGCGGTCTGAGTGCCGACGAAATTCGCCAGCAGGCCAAACAGCTGCAGGCCTTCAAGTCCACTCTGCTGGCCGACAACATCTCCAGTTTCGAAGCCCTCGAGGAGTGTATCGAGAGCGGCTACAAGCTGTTCCAGGGCAGCTTCCTGAGCAAGCCCAAGGTAGTCAAGGGTCGCAAGGTCAGTGCCAACCAGATCGCATTGATGCAGCTGATCCAGGAGTTGCAGAAGCCTGCCACCACACCGGAAGCGCTGGAAGACATGATCATTCGTGATCCCATTCTGACCTACAAGCTGCTGCGCATCGTCAACTCGGCCGCCTATTCGCTGGTACGCCAGGTCGAGTCCATTGCCGAAGCGGTGGTGCTGCTGGGCATGGAGCAGGTACGCAAATGGGCAACGCTGATCGCGGTCTCCGCAAATAAGGACAAGCCGGAAGAACTGACCCGCATCCTGCTCACCCGTGGCCACATGTGCGAAATGATCGCGCAGAGTCAGAATCTGGCCAATCCCTCCGGTTTCTTCATGGTGGGCATGATGTCGGGGCTGCATGCCATGCTGGATATTGATCAACCCACGCTGCTCGAGCAGCTGCCGCTGGGTGAAGATATCAAACTGGCGCTCAGCGACGGTCAGGGCGATATGGGCAAGATACTGAAACAGGTCATGGCCTATGAGTCCGGCGACTGGGACCTGTTGCCGAACAATTTCGATGTGTCGCTGTATGAAGCGGCCTATCGCCACAGCCTGAAATGGACCAAGGAATCCATGCAGGCGATGTACGAGTAACGCGCTTAAGAGACCAGATGTTTTACCACGAGAAAAGCACGCATTCGGTGAAGGGGAAGTCCGAATGCGTGCAAAGCATCTCCATATTCTCCTGTCAGGACAGGTCAACACACATCCCGTGCGCTGTTGGATACCAGTATAGACAGCGTTGAATTTTTTTCGCGTCGAAAGGCGATTATTTTTTGTACTTTTTCATAAAAGCATCAGAATCATGTACTTATGAGTACAGCTTGAAGTTGCACATGAAAAAGTATCAGCAAGAAGGGAAAACGAGGGGCAGCTGGACGCCACCCCCGGGGTGGGATCAGCCTTGCGGCAGTTCCAGCTTCTGCGGTGACACCAGCACACCGTTGTTGTCGGCGTAGACATATTCGCCTGGACGGAAGGTCACGCCACCGAAGGTCACCGGCACATTCAGCTGACCGACACCGTGCTTTTCGGTCTTCAGCGGATGCGTGCCCAGCGCCTGCAC
>CAYMHL010000088.1:0-9615 GCA_964390205.1 uncultured Marinobacterium sp. | reverse complement strand
CGTTTCCCGCTCCACTTCAACAATACCAATGAGGCTGGATGGCAGAGTGGTCATGCAGCGGACTGCAACTCCGTGTACGCCGGTTCGATTCCGACTCCAGCCTCCATTTCACTCTTCTCCTATGCTTCTTGTGTCAACTGCGACACAGTCCTCGATTTTTAATCTCTTCCCTCTTGTAGATCTTTTTTAAATTAGCTACGCCTGAATATTGCATCGTAAAACGATCAGGCTTTGGGGCGAAATGGCTTGATCACGGCTTCGTCACATTCCAGGTAAGGCCCTTCCATCAAGTCGATACAGTAGGGCACAGCCGGAAATACTGCATCGAGACACTGGCGAATGGCTTTGGGTTTTCCGGGCAGGTTGATGATCAGCGTGTTCCCTCTCAGGCCTGCCGTCTGACGCGATAGAATGGCCGTGGGTACATATTTGAGTGACTCTGCCCGCATCAGCTCGCCAAACCCTGGCATCATGCGATCACAGACCGCTTCAGTGGCCTCCGGGGTGACGTCGCGGGCGGCCGGTCCGGTGCCGCCGGTCGTTACAATCAGACAGCAGCCTTTGTCGTCAGCCAGCTCTTTTAGAGTCGTCTCGATCAGGGCTCGTTCGTCAGGAATGAGCCGATATTCTGGCTGCCACTCTGAAGTCAAATACGTGTCCAGCGTCTCGCAAATCGCAGGCCCGGACAGGTCTTCATAAATCGCCGAACTGGCCCGGTCGCTGACAGTGATGATGCCGATTGTTGCTGTTGCTCTCATGGTTATCTTACCTTTAAGGCTTACGACTAACGCCAGTGTAGAATAGCTATTACTTAATCGCATCTTCCTTAAATAATTCAAAGCGTTGAAATGGGTTGACATTAGAAATGCCGTCTATATAATACGCATCCACTGTTGAGACGCGGGAATAGCTCAGTTGGTAGAGCACGACCTTGCCAAGGTCGGGGTCGCGAGTTCGAGTCTCGTTTCCCGCTCCACTTCAACAATACCAATGAGGCTGGATGGCAGAGTGGTCATGCAGCGGACTGCAACTCCGTGTACGCCGGTTCGATTCCGACTCCAGCCTCCATTCACTCCTCGTAGCTGCATCTTCATAACAACCCCCCCCTTTTTTTTACAGTATTCCTTTTGCTTTGCTGCTTCGGACCAAAACCCTTTCTTCTTAGTCATTAAGCGTTTAAAGGCTCTGGGGTCTGTGGCAATGCTGATAAGCCGCAATCTGCTTTAGCGTTGAATAAAAAAGGACGTCCATAGACGCCCCTAATTCAGTCCTCTGCTATTTCCAGCGCCCAGGCTCGTAGCGAAAGGTCGGCAGCGACCAGCCCCAATACAGGGCTGCCATGCGTACAGTTAAACCGAAAGCGAAAGAGGCTGCCAGATTAATATCCTGATGGATATCAAAAGCGTGCAGTGTCAAATAGAGCAGGGCGACCAGGAAGGAGACACTGGCATACAGCTCATGCCTGAACACAACCGGTACACGCTGGCACAGTACATCACGCAGAATACCGCCAAAGATACCCGTAATCATACCGGCCATAACAACAACGGCCAGGTTGTACTCGAGCCGGAGTGCCACGTTGCAACCGATTATGGTGAAGGCAATCAACCCCATTGCATCCAGCAGAAGAAACAGGCTGCGCAGTCGGTGCATGAATCGAGCAACCACAATCGTCAATAGGCCTGCTGAAACCGTCAGATAAATATAAGAGGGGTGTTGAGTCCAGGTGACCGGGAAATTGCCCAGTAGAATGTCACGAATGGTGCCGCCGCCCAGGGCGGTGACAAAGGCGATTACGCCGACGCCAAAGATGTCCATGTTGCGACGTCCGGCCGCAAGTGCGCCTGACATGCCTTCAGCCGTAATAGCGATCAAATAGATATAGGTGAGCACGAAAAAACCTCCCGCAGGGGTGTATTCGTCTCTCCCTCTGTCCGGCTACCTGAGAGTTTGTGCAGAGATCTGCATTGCCCCTTCGGTGGGTTGGGTCTTGGCCAACCTCTCTCCAGTCGACGAGTGTAAATTGATACCGCAGTACATTTGCCTGAGCGATTATGGGAGTTTGCGCCTTCGGCGGGATGGATATGATGGCCACCCTCTCTCCTGCAGTCGATGGATTATAGACGCAGCGGATGAATAAAAATAGAGGGTGTGTTCAGGAGCGGCGTTTTATATCTTTGATCAAACCACTGAGATCGAGGCCAGTGTTCGCAGCCAGTGCGTCCAGATCGTGAAAGGTAGGGGGGAGTTTGGGGCGAGTGCGTTGTTCGTGCTGCTTTCTTTCCATCTCTGCCTGTTGTTGTTTCAACTTTTGCTCAAGCTTTGACTTGATGTTTTTCAGCTGCTCGAGCTCAAGACTCATCAGAAAATCAGAGACATCGGATGTATCGGTCATTTTAGGTCAAACCTGGCAACATAATGCCGCAGACAAAAAGAAAATGATGACAGCGAGTCATGAATTAAAAAGGCGTTTGCGATACAGGGGTATCGACTTGGTGCCCGGAACCGGACTCGAACCGGTACAGCCAAAGGCCGAGGGATTTTAAATCCCTTGTGTCTACCAATTTCACCATCCGGGCAGTGGGGGAACGCCTTAAAAAAGCAGGCTGCCTTTTTAATCAATGCGTTAAGCGCGCATTGTGACCGTCCGTAATTGGAAAGTCAATAATCAATGCGCGCGCATTCAATTACAAGCGCGCCATGCACGCAGCAGTATCGAGCATTCTGTTGGAGAAGGCCCATTCATTGTCGTACCAGGCAAACACCTTGACCATTGAGCCTGATACCTGTGTTTGCAGGCTATCGTAGATACAGGAAGCGCTGTGGTGGTTGAAGTCAACCGAGACCAGTGGCGTTTCGTTATATTCAATAATATCCCGCATCTGTGATTCGGCTGCCTGACGCATAAGCGCATTGACCTCCTCGACTGAGGTTTCGCGTCCGGCGGTGAATGTCAAATCAACCAGGGAGACGTTTGCCGTAGGCACTCGGACTGCAAGGCCCGACAGCTTGCCGTTCAGTTCAGGCAGCACCAAGCCAACCGCCTTGGCGGCACCGGTCTTGGTTGGAATCATCGACAGTGCAGCCGCACGAGCGCGATAAAGGTCGGTATGATAGACATCCGTCAAATGCTGGTCATTGGTGTAGGCGTGGATGGTGGTCATCAAGCCTTGAACAATGCCCAGTCCATCATTGAGCACCTTGGCCATCGGTGCCAGGCAATTGGTGGTACAGGAAGCATTGGAAACTACCCGATCCTCGGCGGTTAGCACGGACTCGTTGACACCATAGACTACCGTGGCATCAGCGCCGCTGGCCGGTGCTGAGACCAGGACCTTGCGCGCGCCTTGCTGCAGATGAATTTCTGCTTTCTCACGTGAGGTAAAACGCCCAGTGCATTCAAGCACTATATCGACATCATACTCACGCCAGGGCAGGGCGTGAGGATCCGGCTGTTGCAGCATGGGGATGCGGTAATCACCAACCTGCAGATGCCCATCGGCTACGCTTACCGGCAGCATGAAACGCCCGTGAACAGAATCGAACTGGGTCAGATGCGCGCTGATCGCAGCATCGCCAAGGTCGTTGATCGCCACGATCTCAAACTCGTCCTGCCGCCCGCTCTCGAACAGTGCTCGCAAGATGTTGCGGCCGATGCGGCCATAACCGTTAATCGCGATTCTAATCGGCATATGTCATTCTCCTTTGCCACTTTATTGTCATATTAGATGAAATTGCTCCGCAAGGAAGCCCTATGCGAAGCACGCTCTTGCGCCATGACAGGATAGGGCGTTAAATACCTAACAGATAGATGATACGTATTATTTATACATACCGAGTACCATATGGCCAAAAAGAACGACACCCACAGTCGCGCAATCGAAGTTGCCGACAAGCTCCTGGAAGAAGGCATACGTCCGACGCAACAGAACGTCCGTGAGCGGCTGGGTACAGGTAGCCTGACAACCATCAATCGTGCTCTGAATGATTGGTGGCATACTCTGGCAGAACGCATTCAGCGGCGCAACGAACACCCCGAACTTCCCGAGCCGGTGGTACAACTGGCCAACCAGACCTGGAATCGAGCCCTGGCATATGCTGAACACCGCTTTAATCAGCAGCGTGCCGCCATTGAGCGCCAGCAGGCCGAGCTGCAGCAGGCGGTTGAAGCACAGCGTTCAGGAGGTGAAACCGCTCTACTGGAGGCACAAAAGCAGAATGCACGCCTGCTTGAGCGCTGCGAACGCCTTGCTGACGATAAGCACCGGCTGGAAAAACGCATCCTGGAGCTGGAAGAGCAGGTGATTCGCCTGGGTATGGAAAGAGACCAGACGCAGCATGAAATCAAGCAATTACAAAAACTCGGCAGTCATCAGGGCTTGCATGACGAAGCCATGATTGAATTGCGCGTGCGCACTCGCATTCAGGAAGAAGAGCTGCAGCGACTCAGGCGGCAAAATGATCAGTTGAGCAGGGAAAATGCGACCTTCAAGACCAGGGGCTGACTCATGAAAGCTAAGGCAGAACCTTTCATTAATTCTGTAAGGTTATGATTATATGGAGTTTTATCTAGAGCCAGACACCAAGGTGAAGGATATCACCGAGCGCCTGAAGATCTGCCATTACGGTGACGTCATAACCTGCACCGACGCAGGCCTGTTCGAGGTCGCCAAGGCGATACTGGTACGTGAAAAGCTGCCGGGGTTGACGATCCAGTTGCTGGACAGCTCGGACTATGTACTCCGTACCGTGACCAGTCGCAAGCGACAGGACAATATCAAGTCTGATCGATTCAATGACCGTCAGGAAGCGGTGCTTAAAGCACTGGAGAAGGTATTGGCGCATTGCGAGAAAGAGGGGATACGGCTGATCGGTTTCAGCGATGATTTGGTTGCTGTGCCCGCCCATCTTGATGACGGCAGTGGTCTTTCAGCGGAGGCTATCGAGGTGGATACGTCCGGCGTTTACCGCGGGGCTGACTATCAGTACAACTAGACCAAAAGGTAATGTCGTCTGAATGAGGAGTTAACAGCATTCTGTTAATCTGTTCAGGTTCAGTTCAAGAGGCCACCCCATGAGCAATAAAATCCGCATCCTGCTGGTAGACGACCACTCGATTGTCCGTGCAGGCTTTCAGCACATGCTGCTCAAGGAAGCGGATATGGAAATTGTCGCCGAAGCCGAGAACGGCAATCAGGCTGTGGATCTGTATCGCGAGGTTAAACCCGACGTGGTGGTGATGGATCTGGCTATGCCGGCCGACCAGGACAACTCCGAAGCTTCGTCTACAACCGGCGGGCTGGATGCCATTAAGCGGATCATGCTGCACGATGCCGATGCGCGCATCCTGGTACTCACCATCTGGGAAGCAAGTCCTTATCCGTTGCGCGTGGCAGAAGCCGGCGTACAAGGCTATGTCACCAAGCGTTGCGCTCAGAATGAGCTTGTTCACGCCGTCCGTGAAGTTTATGCCGGGCGCAAATACTTTTCATCTGCGGTCAGTGAACAGATCAGCCAGGATGCTGAAGGCGGCCCCGATCGGTCGCCGATATCACAGTTGACGCGACGTGAACTGGAAATCTTTACCATGCTGGCCGAAGGGCGAAGCGTCAACTCCATAGCTGAAACCGTATTCCTCAGCCCCAAGACGGTTCATGCTCATCGCGCCAACATACTGCGCAAGCTCAAGCTGTCCAACGGCAATGAAATCATTCATATGGCATTGCGCAACGGCATCATTCAGGCTTGATCGGCTTCATGAACTATACTGTTGTAAGCAACAGTAGAAGCAGGTTTTTCCATGCATGCACCGAACCCCGAAGTTATCGATATCGGAACGGAAATGATCCTGGAATCCCACCAGCTATGGATGACCATACCAGTCGGTAGCTTAATCCAGGTCGAAGCAGACCTCATCGATCACAACCACAAGGTTTTGACGAGGGGGCGCTTGTATGAAGTGCTGGCCAAAACCGATGAGTCACCATGCCACCAGATGTTTGTGGTGCAGTCCGAACTGACACGAGAACTGATCGAGCTGCACCCGGGACTGATCTGCAATTATCTAGATGGGCCGGAGGAGGTTTATCATGCGTAATACATTTTTGGCCTATGAACTATTTAACATAATATACATTATGCGAACTTTAATATGGACGTCTATGGAGGGCAAAAAGCACATTCTAGACAGGTCGCTCCTCTGGCTGAATGACGCAGCTCAATACCGATAACCTGATTTATCGGCATATGTGTATGCTTTGTTTTGCGGCTACAGACTGGACCGGTTTTCTGTTAGCTCAGACTGCTGCAGATTCAGATAGCTCCCGCAGCAATCTGACATTCACCGGCCTTCAGCTTCCTGAAGTCGATCCAGCTTTTTGCCGGCTGCTGATTCGTGCCGCTCTACACGGCTGGTATGCAGATAGCGCGACGTCGTATCGATGCTGTCATGTCCGGCATCGGCCTGAACATGCGACAAGGGCCGCTGATTCAGGTTGATGTCATGCGTGATGCCTGTATGCCTCAGGCTGTGTGCCGTCATTTGTCGGATCTCGCCTGCATCTTCGATAAATCCATCCGCTTCGGCCGTCAGCGCTGCCTGGCTGAACAGCTCATCCAGCAATTCTCTGACCTGACGTATCCCCAGATTGGCGTTCTGAATGCCGGCATCGCGCCCGCGACCGGCTGCACGATGACGAACAAACAGCGGCGTTTCATCGCCTGGCGGTGGCAAATCGGTCAAGCCCAAGTGACGTCGGTAGCGTTTCAGCGCTGCCAGCAGTGCCTTGGATACCGCTACGCTGCGCTGTTTGCCACCCTTGCTGCGCGGAATCTGATAACTCCATATGCCGGTCTGGCTGTCACGCCGAAACTGGCCCATGATCGGCGCAAATCCTGGCCGTGCCGATACTTCCGAGATGCGCAGATAACAGCCGTACATCAGACTGACCAGAAACAGCGTGCGTTCGTGCAGCTCCGGCTCGTCCTGTGCAAGCTGGCGCGCTGTAGCCATCACATAGGACCACTGCAATTCGCTGAATGCCTTGATATTTTCATTATCCTCGCCACTGGCCTGAAACTGGCTGCCCGCCTTGAACACGCCGCTTTTGAGAATCTGGCGTGCCGGGTTCCGTTCGGTCAGTTCTTCATCGATCAGATAACTGTAATAGGCAGACAAAATGGCCAGTTTGGTGCGCAATGCAGGCTCGCTCAGGCGATACGGCAAGGCTTCGCCGTCCTGACGCCGCCCCAGAAAGGGTCGCCAAACCGGATTCGGGTAACGTTCACCGGTTTCCTTATGGGTCTTAAACTGAGCGGTATTGAAATAGGCAATCAGCTTTTCCGGTGGCTGGCGGCAAAATTCCACATAGCGAAACAGGCTGCGCCGTGTCACATCCAGCGGACTTGCCTGCTCTATCTCGAAACACCAGTACAGAAAGGTTGTCAGCTCAGAGCGGTAGGTCTTGAAATTGTTTTCGCTGGCGCGCTGTTCAAGCAGCCAGTCGACCGAATACTCATATACCAGGGCGGCATCATCCAGCCGATTGACTGTCAATGCCGCCAGATATTCATTGACCTGCGCATTGCCGTCTTCAAGATATTCCACGGCGTCAAAAAGCGGTATGGCGGAAGGTATTGTTTCCATTTTACAAATAGTTATCTCTAACCTATAAAGTGCAACATTAACAAATAAACGACCCGCGACACCAATATGTTCATGCATATGCCCAGGATCATCTTGCTGTTGTAACCGTGATTGACTCTGACTAATATATCAGCACGATCTAATAAAGGATTCCAACCCTCATGACAATTGTAAATTTCACCCCCCTGCCCGCCCTGCTGGGCGGTGCCTTAATCGGCCTTGCGGCTGCCTTCCTGCTCTACGCCAAAGGGCGCGTTGCAGGCATCTCCGGTATTGCCGGTGGCGTTATCTATCCCGAGAGCAAGGACGATATAGGCTGGCGCCTGATCTTTGTGGTCGGTCTGGTGTTGGGTGGATTTATTTATCAGCTGATTGGTCTGGGTGCAGGCGTTGATCATATTCAGGCGGTTGTCAGCAAGCCCATGCTGATCCTGGGTGGTCTGCTGGTGGGTATCGGTACTCAGATAGGTACCGGCTGTACCAGTGGCCATGGTATTTGCGGCCTTGCCCGCCGCAGCCCGCGTTCACTGGTCGCGACACTGAGCTTCATGGCAAGCGCAATCGTTACCGTTTATGTCACTCGCCACCTGATTGGAGCTGCCTGATATGTCCCGTTCAAAGCAAACCCTGGCAGCGCTTTTTGCCGGCACTCTGTTTGGTTTCGGTCTGTCGGTTGCGCAGATGATTGACCCGGCCAAGGTGATTAATTTCCTTGATTTTGCCGGCACCTGGGATCCTTCGCTGGCATTCGTTATGGCCGGAGGCCTGATCGTCAATGCCATTATCACCCCGTTCATACTCAAGCGTGGTAAGCCGTTGCTGGCGGAATACTTCCGTCTGCCCACCAAGACCGAGATCGATAAGCGCATCGTCATCGGTGGTGTACTTTTCGGCATTGGCTGGGGCGTGGCCGGTTACTGCCCGGGACCGATGATCACCTCACTGAGCTTTGCTGACAGTGATATACTGACCGTACTGGGTGCCTTTGTTGTCGGTACTTTTGTTGCTCGCTGGGTGCTGGCGCACCGCTCAGCCTGACACGCCCGCCCCTGACAGAAAAAAGGCAGCTGGGCTGCCTTTTTTGTTGCTGATGTCGACCGGATGATCGACTGGATTATTCAGCCGCGCTGAACCAGTCCTCGCTCATCCATCAGCGCTTCAATTTCAGCCAGACTGCTCGGATCGTCGATGGTTGAAGGTACGGTGTACTCCTGACCATCAGCGATCTGGCGCATCAGCTTGCGCAGGATCTTGCCGGACCGGGTTTTCGGCAGACGCTGAACCACCATCGCCTTGTTGAAACAGGCGATCGGACCGATCTCCTTGCGCACCATGGCAATCAGCTCTTTTTCCAGCTGCTCTTCATCAATATCAACACCATCCTTCAGCAGCACCAGGCCTACAGGCGCCTGTCCCTTGAGGCTGTCATTGATGCCGATTACGGCGCATTCTGCGACGGCCGGATGATCCGCAACGATCTCTTCCATTTCCCCGGTCGACAGGCGGTGGCCAGCGACGTTGATGACATCATCAGTACGGCCCATGATGAACACATATCCTTCTTCGTCCTTGTAACCACCATCTCCCGAGGTGTAGTAACCCGGAAAATCAGACAGGTAGCCGGCACGGAAACGTTCATGGTTATTCCAGATGGTGGGCAGACAGCTCGGCGGCAGCGGCAGCTTGATGGCGATAGAGCCCTGCTCACCCGCCGGCAGTTCGTTACCCTCGGAATCCAGAATCTGCACATTGAAGCCCGGAATCGGCAGGGTCGCGGAACCGGGTTTGGGTGCTTTGGCTTCGATACCCATCAGGTTGCCGCAGATTGCCCAGCCGGTTTCGGTCTGCCACCAGTGGTCGATGACCGGCTTGCCGGTCTTCTCGACGGTCCAGTGGTAAGTCGGCGGATCAAGACGCTCGCCGGCCATGAAAATGATCTCCAAGTTACTCAGATCGTATTTGCCGATCTC
>CAYMHL010000087.1:0-9647 GCA_964390205.1 uncultured Marinobacterium sp. | reverse complement strand
ATCGGTGCAGTTCGGCCGTTCACCTTCCCGGTCGCACTGATCACCTGCAGTATCGGTCTGCTGCTGGCCTGGCAGCAGGGGCAGTTCAATGCCCTTCAGGCATTGCTGGTGCTGGCCGGTGGCGTGCTGCTGCAGGCCGGGGTCAACCTGATCAACGACTACAGCGATCTGCCATTGCTGCGACGCTATCCCGATAGTCAGTGGAAGGTACGTGCCATACGGCGTCATTTTCGGCTGGGGATGCTCTGTTTTCTGCTGGCCAGTGCCATCGCGCTCTATTTTGTCAGCCTGAGAGGCGTTAACTTTCTGTTGCTCTGTTTGCTGGGACTGGCGGGCGCGCTGGGCTATACCCTCAAGCCGGTCAACCTCAAAAGCCGCGGTCTCGGTGTAGTGCTGGTGTTCTGGCTGATGGGTGTGTTGATGATCGGTGGCAGTGCAGTGGCGCTGGGTGCGGTTCTGACTCCGGCGCTGATCTTGCAAACCGTGCCGGTGAGCCTGCTGGTGTCGCTGCTGCTGCTGAGCAACGAGCTGCGCGATTTTGAAGCCGACAGCCAACATGGGCACACCACTCTGACCGTGCGGGCCGGCTACCGCTTCTCGGTGCGGCTCTATCTTGTGCTGCTGGCACTGAGCTATCTGCTGTCAGCGCTGTTGCTGGCGCTGGGCCTGCTGCCGGGCGCGCTCTGGCTGCTGCTCAGCCTGCCGCTGGTGTTTGGGCCGGTGCGCCTGCTCAATGCCCGGCCGCAGCAGCGTACCGCGTTGACCCCCGCCACGGCACGGTTGCTGCTGGGGTTCGGGGTGCTGTTCTGCGTCGCCCTGATCGACCCGTTGCCGCCCCTGTTCTAATACCAATACCCGAGAAGTCGTAGTGCCAAATTAATGTATAATGCGGCACCAGATTCTGTCGGTGCTCGGGCACCTGTATGCAGGCCGCCCGAGCACAATGAACCAAAAACCAAGCCAGATTGGAGAGTCGTCAATGAGCGTTATTCGCCAGGATGATTTCATCAGCAGCATTGCTGATGCGCTGCAGTTCATTTCCTACTACCACCCGATCGACTTCGTCAAAGGTGTGCACGAAGCCTATCTGAAAGAGGAAAACCCGGCGGCGAAAGACGCCATGGCGCAGATCCTGATCAACTCCCGCATGTGTGCCGAAGGCCACCGTCCGCTGTGTCAGGATACCGGCATCGTGACCGTGTTCCTGAAAGTGGGCATGAACGTGCAGTGGGACGCCAAGATGTCCGTGACCGACATGGTCAATGAAGGTGTGCGTCGTGCCTACACCCACCCGGACAACGTACTGCGTGCCTCCATCCTGGCCGATCCGGCCGGCAAACGTCAGAACACCAAGGACAACACGCCGGCGGTGATCCACTACGAAATCGTTGAAGGCGACGAAGTGGAAGTCCATGTGGCAGCCAAGGGCGGCGGTTCCGAGAACAAGTCCAAGATGGCGATGCTCAACCCGTCCGACAGCATTGTTGACTGGATCGTCAAGACAGTACCGACCATGGGTGCCGGCTGGTGTCCGCCGGGCATGCTGGGCATCGGTATCGGCGGTACCGCCGAGAAAGCGGCCGTGATGGCGAAAGAGTCGTTGATGGACCCGATCGACATTCACGAACTGCGCGAGCGTGGCCCGCAGAACCGTATCGAAGAACTGCGTCTGGAGATCATGGATGCGGTTAACGCACTGGGCATCGGCGCTCAGGGTCTGGGCGGTCTGACCACCATTCTGGACGTGAAGATCAAGGATTACCCGACTCACGCCGCTTCACTGCCGGTGTGCATGATCCCGAACTGTGCCGCTACCCGTCACACCCACTTCACCCTGAACGGCAACGGTCCGGCCGTGCTGACGCCGCCGAGCCTGGATGACTGGCCGGAAGTGACCTTCGAGGTCGGTGCCAACACCCGTCGCGTCAACCTGGACGAGATCACGCCGGAAGCGGTTAAAGAGTGGAAAGTCGGCGAGACCATCCTGCTCAACGGCAAGATGCTGACCGGTCGTGACGCCGCGCACAAGCGCATGGTTGAAATGCTGAATAACGGCGAAGAACTGCCGGTGGATCTGAAAGGCCGCTTCATCTACTACGTGGGCCCGGTCGATCCGGTCCGTGACGAAGTGGTGGGCCCGGCTGGCCCGACCACCTCTACCCGCATGGACAAGTTCACCCGCCAGATTCTGGAAAGCACAGGCCTCTTGGGCATGATCGGCAAGTCCGAGCGTGGCCCGATCGCCATCGACGCGATCAAGGACAACCAGGCGGTCTACCTGATGGCAGTTGGTGGTGCAGCTTATCTGGTATCCAAGGCGATCACCCATGCCGACGTTATCGCCTTCCCGGAACTGGGCATGGAAGCGATCTACGAGTTCGAAGTGAAAGATATGCCGGTTACCGTGGCGGTCGATACTTCAGGCGAATCCGTACACACCACCGGCCCGGCCAAATGGAAGGACATCATCGCCCACAAGGCGGTGTGAGCCTGAAGCACTGATCTTGCCGCTGGTGTTTTAGCTCAGCGGCGAATGCTCAGCCTGACCCTCCTCGGCCTTCGAGGGTGGTCAGGCGCTATCGACCTCGCCGGCATTGATGCGCTTGCGCATCCACAGATTCCTCCATCTGCGTGTTGTTCAATCTCCGTTTACCGGTTTTCCGTGTCATGCTATTTCAACAACGACCCCAGTAGCCCACGCATCAGTTTGCGTCCCAGTGAACTGCCGACACTGCGGGCCACGCTTTTGAGAAAGGCCTCACCGGCTCCTTCCCGCGAACGACTTTTGCTCGCAGACTGCTGTGGTTTGAGGTCGACTTCTGGCTCAGCGGCCGTCTTAACCGACTGCTGCAGGCGACGCTGAATCTCTTCATGGGCGGAGTGGGGATCATACGACTCCCCGTAGCGGCGCAGCAATGATGGGTCTGCAGCCGCTTCGCGCTCGGGTCCTGTCGCCGGTCCCATGCGTGACGAGGGCGGTGCCACCAGTATGCGCTCCACCATCGTCGGTATGCCGTCTTCACCGAGTACCGAGGCCAGCGCCTCGCCTACCCCCAGAGTAGAGATGACCGCTTCGGTATCCAGTTCGGGATTGGGGCGAAAAGACTGGGCTGCCACGCGTACTGCCTTCTGTTCCTTCGGGGTGTAGGCGCGCAGCGCATGCTGGATGCGGTTGCCGAGCTGGCCCAGTACGCTGTCGGGAATATCCGCCGGTGACTGGGTGATGAAGTAGACGCCTACGCCCTTGGAGCGGATCAGCCGCACCAGCTGCTCGATCTTCTCCAGCAGCGCCCGGGGCGCACGATTGAACAGCAGGTGGGCCTCGTCGAAGAAAAACACCAGTATCGGCTGTTCGGGGTCGCCGACTTCCGGCAGCTGTTCGAACAGCTCCGCCAGCAGCCAGAGCAGAAAGGTGGAGTAGATGCGCGGCGAGTGAATCAGCTGTTCGGCCGCCAGCAGGTTGATGATGCCCCGTCCATCTGGCGTTGTGCGCAACAGGTCATTGAGCTGTAGTGCGGGTTCGCCGAAAAAGCGGTCGCCGCCCTCGCGCTCGATCATCAGCAGGCGGCGCAGGATCGCATTTACCGACGCCCTGGAGACGGCAAGCTGGCTGCCCAGATCTCGGCCGTGATCGGCCAGGTAGCTCAGGGTGGTGCGCAGGTCGTTCAGATCTACCAGCAGCAGCCCTTCGTCGTCGGCATAGTCGAATGCCAGGGTCAGGATGCTCTCCTGGGTCTCATTCAGCTCCAGCAGTGCCGCCAGTAGCTGCGGTCCCATCTCCGAAATGCTGGTACGGACAGGTACGCCGCGCTCACCGAACAGGTCCCAGAAGGCCACCGGCGATGCCTGCTGTTGATAACCCGCAATGCCGATCGTCTCGACGCGTTGGTCGATTTTCGGATGCGGCTTGCCTGCACAACACAAGCCGGAAAGGTCGCCTTTGACGTCGGCCAGAAATACGGGCACCCCCATGCGGGAAAAGCCCTCTGCCAGCACCTGTAGGGTCACCGTCTTGCCGGTACCGGTCGCGCCCGCGATCAAGCCGTGCCGATTGGCAAAGCGGGGGTGTAACGCCAGCTGCTTGTCGGCATTGCCGCCGATCAAAATATCCTTAGCCATATCGCCTCCTGCCGTGTGGGTGTTTTCAGATTAGTGGAAAAGCCGATCACGCGTCATCACTCAATGCGGATTTGTGGCAATCAAGGCCCTAATCGAGATGCTGCCGGTGTTGAATGTATTTGTCATATAGTGAATAATGCAAATCGTTATCATTTGTCTTACATAATCGGATTGTTCATGGACCGGATACCTCTCAAGGCAGCGTTGTTGGCATTGCCGCTTTGCCTGCCGCTTGCCGCGCATGGCAACACTCTGGAACAAAACCAGCAGGCACTGGAGCAGGCCCACAAGCAGGGCGCTCAGGTGCAGCGCAGTATCGACCAGCTGGACAGCCAGACGCGGGAAAACTACGAGGCTTATACTGCAGCACTGCGTCAGGCCGAGCTGGTGGAGGCCTACAACCGTCAGTTGGCGCGCATGGTCGAAGACCAGAGCCGTGAACTCGACGATATTGAAGCCCAGCTGATTTCGCTGGCGCAGACCGAGCAGGCGACCTTGCCCTTGCTGGTGCGCATGCAAAACATGCTGCAGCAGTTTGTCGCGGCGGACCTGCCGTTTCTGGTGGATGAGCGCCAGCAGCGGATTGAGCGTCTGGCGCGCCTGATGGATCGTGCCGATGTCAGCCTGGCCGAGAAATACCGCCAGATCCTGGAGGCCTATCAGATTGAAGCCGAGTATGGCCGCACCCTCGAAGCCTGGACGGGAACGCTGGCACAGGATGGAACGACTCGGTCTGGAGAGGCCCGTGAGGTCACCTTCCTGCGTCTGGGCCGTGTGGCGCTGTATTACCAGACCCTGGATGGCGAAGAGAGTGGTCGCTGGAGTCGTCAGCAGGGTGGCTGGCAGACACTGGCCGCTGATCAAAACTGGCCGATTCGCAAGGGTATCAGCATGGCGCGCCAGCAGACCGTACCCGAGTTGCTGGAGCTGCCGATCGAACTGACCGCAAACGCCCCCGCAGCTGATCAGAAGGGAGCCGAATCATGAAGGCCATGACCCGCACATTGACCCTGCTGTTGATGCTATTGAGCCTGCCGGTACAGGCTAATGAGCTGCAGCAGCTGTTGCAGCAGGTACGTTCACAGGTTCAGATCGATGCCGGCGTTGATGCCGAGCGACTGGCAGAGTTTCGTGCCGACAACAGCCGTCAGCAGACCTTGCTGGAACAGGCTCAGGCTCGATTGGCGGCGGCCGAAGCCGAGCAGGACCGGCTCAAGGCACTGTTTCAGACCAACGAAGACGCGCTGACTGAGCAGGGTGAAGTGCTGCGCGAGCGCAGCGGCCAGCTCGGTGAAGTCTTTGGTGTGGTCAAGCAGCAGGCGCAGGAGCTGAAGGGACTGGTCGAAGATTCGATGATCACGGCTCAGTATGCCGATCGTGCTCAGCTGCTGGCCTTTGCCGATCGCAAACGTATCCCCACGCTGGCTGAACTGGAAGGGCTCTGGTTCCTGCTGCAGCAGGAGATGACCGCCACCGGCGAAGTGGTCAGGTTTGATGCGCCGATCATCCAGGCCAACGGTGTTCGCTCTGATGCCGAAGTGCTGCGCGTCGGGCCCTTTACAGCATTGACCGCCGATGGCCAGTATCTCAACCATGTAAAGGGCGAGCTCCAGGTACTGCCGGTACAGCCGGGAGGTGGGGTGATTGATCAGGCGCAGGCCTTCGTGCAGGGGCAGGGCGACACGCTGGTGGTGGATCCCAGTCGCGGCAATCTGCTGGCACTGCTGGCGCAGACTCCGGACCTGAAAGCCCGTATCGCTCAAGGTGGCCTGGTGGGCTACATCATTCTGGCGCTGGGCGGTATGGGTCTTGTAGTGGCGCTGTGGAAATTGATCACCACGCTGAAGATCGAACTCAGCGTGCGCATTCAGCTGCGCAGGGCTGATCAGGCTGACAGCGGCAACCCGCTGGGGCGCGTGCTGGCAGCCGGTCGGGCCGGTCGCACCACGGATGAAACCGAGCTGCGCGTCGACGAGGCGCTGCTGAAGGAAGCTCCCATGCTGGAGCGAGGTCTGACCCTGCTCAAGCTGGTGGCAGCCGTCGCACCGCTGCTGGGTCTGTTGGGTACGGTCACCGGCATGATCGGCACCTTCCAGAGCATCACTCTGTTCGGTACCGGCGACCCCAAACTGATGGCCGGCGGTATTTCCCAGGCGTTGATGACTACGGTGCTGGGGCTGTGTGTGGCGATCCCGCTGCTGTTCTGTCACAGCCTGTTGGCGGCACGCAGCCGTCGTCTGTTGCAGCTGCTGCAGCAGAAAGGCCTGGCACTGCTGGCCGTGCAGCGTGAACAACTGAGTGATGCGGACGAGGCGCGCCATGCTGCCTGATCTGACCCAGTATCAGGCCGCACTGGAAGGGTTTTTCAAGGCGGGTGGTCCGGTGCTCTGGGCGCTGCTGGCGGTGACGCTGGTGCTGTGGACACTTCTGTTGGAGCGGCTCTGGTTCCGCTGGGTGGATTTTCCGCATCGCATCCGGACCTATCGTGATCAGCGGCCCGGAGCCAAACGAAGTCTGCAGCGGGCCGATCTGCTGCTGGATCTGCAGGGTGCCTTGCCACTGATCCGTACGCTGATTGCCCTCTGCCCATTGATCGGTCTGCTGGGCACGGTCACCGGCATGATCCACCTGTTTGACACTCTGGCGCTGAACGGCACCGGCAATCCACGTTTGATGGCGGCTGGTGTCGCCCGTGCTACCTTGCCGACCCTCGCCGGCATGGTGGTAGCGGTCAGTGGCTTGCTGCTGTGGAACCGGCTGGCGCGGTGGAGTCAGCTGCAACGAACCCGATTGGATATCACAGGAGCCAGAGGATGAGGCAAAGACTCAATCTGGACATGATGGAAAACGATGCCGAAATCGACATGACGCCGATGCTGGATATCGTATTCATCATGCTGATTTTCTTTATTGTATCGACCAGCTTTGTGCGCGAGGCGGGCGTCGAGATTGAACGTCCGGTATCGGATACCTCGGAAGTTCAGGAAAGCCAGGGCGTGATGCTGGCCATTACGGCAGAGGACGAGGTCTGGCTGGATCGTCAGCCGGTGGATATCCGCATGATCCGCCCGACATTGGAACGACTCAAGGTTGAACAGCCTGATCTGGGCGTGATGATTCAGGCGGACAAGGATGCCAAAACCGGTCTGCTGGTACAGGTGATGGATCAGGTGAAACTCTCCGGTATCGAGCAGGTGGCGGTGGCAACCCGTGAGGGAGCCGGCTGATGCGCGGGCTGTTGTTCATCCCTCCGGCGCTGCTGGTCAGCCTGTTGCTGTTTTTGCTGATGGCGCATCTGGCAGGTATCGGCCGCAGCGAGCCGCCGTTAATAACTGACCATACCAGCATCAATCTGCACCGGTTGAAAATGGATTCTGACGTGCAGGTACGCGAGCGTGAGTCGCTGCCACCGCCGGAGATTCTGCCGCAGCAGCCGCCCACGCCCAGTACGCCGGATCTGTCGCAACCGGTCGCGGTGAATACGCCTTCGGTGGCACTGAACATGCCGACCCCCAGGGTTGACGTCGGCATGAAAATCAACGCAGCGGTTGACCTGTCGGCGGCCCAGGCGATCAGCGTGGCCACACCCTCACCGTCACCCTCACTGGCGATGAATCTGAATGCGACTCCGGTTTCACGGATGAACCCGCAATACCCGCGGCGTGCGCTGACGCGACGCATAGAGGGTCATGTGGTGGCCGAGTTTACCGTCGATACCAAAGGGCGCGTGGTGCCGGATTCGTTCAAGATCGTGGAATCGAGCCCGGCAGGGATGTTCGACCGTGCGGTTGAACGCGCCCTGTTGCGCTGGCGCTTCAACCCGCTGACCGAAGGCGGGGCAGCCGTCCCCTTTAGGACCCGCCAACGGCTGGAATTCAAACTGGAGTAAGTCCTGAAACGGATCTGGAGTAAGCCATGAAACGGATGATGAGATCCCTGTGTCTGTCTGTCGGGCTGCTGTTCAGCAGCGGGGCTTTAGCGGAAACGGTCAGCCTGTCGCCAGCGGTCCTGCAGCAGCTTAATCGTGCCCAGCAGGCGATGACCGAGGAAAACTACGTCAAAGCTGCTGAAGTGCTGCAGAAGCTGTCGCAGCAGAAGCTGAGTAAGCCGGCCGAGGCCTATACGCTGCAGTTTCGCGGTAATCTGGCCCTCATCCGCCAGCAGGAAAAAACGGCACTGGGCCACTTTGCCAAGGCCTATGCACTGGACGCCTTGTCGCAGCCTGATCAACGCCGTTTGCTGCACACGGTCGCCCAGCTGCAGTTGGGGCAGGAGCAGTGGCGCGAGGGCGTGCAGTCGCTGGAGCAGTGGATGCAGCAGGTGCGTACCGCCAACAGCAAAGCTGAGAGCATTCGTGCCGAAGACTATCTGCTGCTGGCTCAGGGGTATTCTCAGCTGGGGCAGTGGGCTCGGGTGGTAACACCGGTCAAGACCGCGATCAGGATGAAAGGCCGTGCCCCTGAAGACTGGCATCGCCTGCAGTTGGCCGCGCATTTCGAACTCAAGCAGTGGAAGGGTGCCACCTCGGTACTGGAGCTGCTGGTCAACCGTTATCCCCAAAAAGCGCAGTACTGGGAGCAGCTGACCAGCGTCTATCAGATCCGTGATCGTCATGCGGATGCCCTGGCGACGCTGAGGGCCGCCTGGTTGGCCGACAAGTTCAGTGAAGAACGGCACTACACCTGGCTGGCGCAACTGATGCTGCAACAAGGTTTGCCCCAGCGGGCGGCGGAACTGCTGGATCAGGCGCTGGCGCAACAGCAGATCGAGCGCACACTCAAGCATGAACGCCTGCTGGCCCAGACCCAGCTGCAGGCGAAACTCTATGACGCGGGACGTGCGACCCTTGAGCGCATCGCCCAACGCAAGCCGGACTATACAACCTGGCGTCAGCTGGCCTATCTGGACATGCAGCTGAAGCACTGGGATGCGATGCAGCGCAGCATCAAGCAGGCGGTGGCGCTCAAGCCCGATGCGGCTGAACTGTACCTGCTGGGCGGCATCGCCGAGGTAAACCGATCCAATTACGCCGAGGCGCGGGCCAGTTTCATCAAGGCCAGTGAACATGATGCGACCCGTGCCCAGGCTCAGAACTGGCTCAACTATTTGGATCAGGTGACCCGGCAGGCGGTGGTGGTCGGGCGCAGCTGACGGGCAGAAAAAACGTGCCGGATGTGGCAGGATACGCGGATATTCAATCAGGTACCGATCATGAGTCATCCAGCCAACGTCCCCTCCGGTCGCGCCCCGCAGCAGCAATGGTCGACACGCATCTCTTTTGTACTGGCGGCCGCAGGTGCCGCCGTCGGTCTGGGGAATATCTGGAAGTTCCCCTATGTGGCCGGCGAGAACGGTGGCGGTGCCTTCATCCTCGTCTATCTGGCCTGTATTGCGCTCCTGGGCGTGCCCATGCTGATGGCCGAGGTGCTGATAGGCCGTCGTGGTCAGCAGAACCCGGTCAATGCCATGGCATCGCTGGCGCAGGAAGCCGGTGCCAGCCCGGCATGGAAAAATGTCGGCCGGCTGGG
>CAYMHL010000086.1:0-9827 GCA_964390205.1 uncultured Marinobacterium sp. | reverse complement strand
CACGGCCAGCCCAACTGCCCGCGCCAGCTTCATCATCATAAACTCATTAATGGCACTATGGGGATACTGATCAGGCTTGCTGTGGTCGGGTTTCAGAATATGGGTAGACGGTTCCGCGGCATCGGGCTCAAACAGCTCTCCGTTGTCAAAAATGACAGGCAGCTTGTGCTGAGCGCCGGCCAGTGACATTCGCTTGCTGCCGCCCTGAGACAGCGGCACATCCGGAAGGGCTTTAATGCGAGCAGAAAGCTCTGAAAATGACAATGGCTGCCGTCCTCCCGGGCCCGGGGTTTCATCAGGGCCCAGCAAGGTCAGGGCACCTGCTGACTCTGCACCGAAATGAGCAAGAAGCCCAAATGCATCGGCTTCATCAATATCGGCATCAGCCGCCAGGAGTGTCCGCGCCCCCTCTTCCGGAAGCAGGTTGTCGAAGAACCACTGGGTGGGTCGCTTACTCGATCCATCCTCGATCCTGCCCGCCGCGCGCGGCAACATCGGACACAAATCGAACATCGTCCACGCTGGATCGTATTCAAAGACCCAGAGGTTGTTATGTTCCCGCAGGGTGCCGACTCTGCTGTGGTTCGACCACACCACTAACGTTCGATCTGAGACAGCCATTTTTCGCGCCTGTGATTGGGAATGGCAGTATCCTGAGCCAGCAGCTTTTGCTTGAGTACATCGGCAGCATCTCCGGGTAAATCAACGGTCACTTCAATCCCCAGCTCTTCCAGCAGCGCCAGCAGCAGCCCGGTCTGAATCGTCGGTTTGCCCTTCTCGACATCTACCACATATTTGTGACTGCAGCCCGCCATGGCACCCAGGTCGTCTTGGCGTAGTCCCTGAGTTTTTCGTGTGAGTCGAACAAGCGTCCCGATGTCTTCTACGCTCTCAATGCGAAGCTTCATATAGCCACCCAAATAACCGTTCAGTTAGAGAATATCGAAAACCAGGATATTTTCAACCAAGTATAACCGAACGGTTAAATACGGGCAGTGTGAGCGTTGAGAGCGCCGATTCATAACCGTTCGGTTATTTTAACAACCAACTGAAGGGTAAATAAGCGCTGCTCCAAGCACTGCAACACAAAAAAGCCGCCCAACTCACGAAGGGCGGCAAAACAAGCACACAGCATGAACCAAACAGCAATCAGCGATACAGAATGACCAGATCGTTGATGACCGAGGGTCGGTCATTACCCACAACGTGGATATTGACCTCCAGCGTCAGCGCAGTGCCCTTGCGGGACTGCTGCACCGACTTCACCCGCGCCCGGGCGTGGATCTCGGAACCAGCCGGAACGGGCGACGGGAAGCGCAGACGGTCAGAGCCGTAATTGACCATGGTCTGGAATCCCGTAATTTCAAACGGCAGCGCAAAGTTCAGGCGCGACTGCAGCACCTGTACCAGCGAGCCATGGGCGATGGTGGTGCCGAAGGGGCTATCCTTGGCGGCACGTTCCGGGTCGGTGTGAATCCAGTAGTTGTCACCGGACAGCTCGGCGAAGGTGTTGATCAGCTCTTGATCCACCAGCAGGGTGTTGCTCCAGTCGGTGTACTCATCGCTGACCAGCGCCTGCAGGGCCACCGGGCTATCGACAACAACCTGCACCTGCCCCTTGTCGTTGCGCGGCAGGCTGTCCAGCGGGTTGATGTACGGCAGGCTATCCAGATCTTTTTCCGCCGCAGTGAAGCGCAGTAGGGTATTGCCCTTGGCATCGACCTGATCCAGCACCGGCTTGAGTGCCATGCCGACCTTGATCTCGTCTTCGGTCAGTCCCACCAGCGTGGTGTTAACGCGCACGCCCTGCTCCAGCTCGACCACCGCCAGTGCCTGCGGCATCTCGTCGGCAAACTCCGGCAGCGTCGGGATGCGGGTCAGGGTATAGGTATACAGCGTGCCCTTGCCGGACACCGGCTTCCACTCAAGATCATGGGCCAGACAGTGGGTGCAGTGACGGCGCGGGTAGAACACCCAGCCGTTACAGGCGTTACATTGCTGGATACGGATCTCGCCTTCGTTCAGGCCCTGCCAGAAGGGCTTGGAGATCTCGGTCATCTCTGGCATCGGTTTCAGACTCATGACTTAGCCCCCCTGCAGAATCAATGCACCCTGTTCACTCATTACGCCGCCGGTTCCGGAGACGAACACCTGATCGCAACGCGTGAGCTGACGTGCATCGGCACGCCCGGCGATCTGGGTGTAAGCTTCGATCACCTGCGAGAAGCCACCGGCACTGCCGGCCTGACCGAAGCTGAGCTGACCGCCGTGGGTGTTCAGCGGGAAGTTGCCCTTGAAGGTCAGATCGTTCTCCTTGATGAAACGCATCCCCTCCCCTTTGGGACAGAAGCCGGCATCCTCCAGCGATAGCAGCACGGTGATGGTGTAACAGTCGTAGATCTGGGCCGCATCCATATCCTGCGGCTTGACGCCGGCCATCTCGAAGGCGCGCTTGGCCGCGGCCGCCACCGGGGTGACGGTCATATCGTTGGCGTAGGACGGTGACTTGAACGACAGGCGCTCGCCAAAGCCCTTCACGAAGGCCGGGCGGTGTTTGGTCTTGGCCGCCAGCTCCTTGGAGGTGACGATCACGGCGGCACCACCGGCCACCGGCATCACGATTTCCAGTACGTGCAGCGGGTCGGCCACCATTTTGCTGCCCAGCACATCCTCGACCGTCAGCGGCTTGCCGAAGAACATGGCGTCCGGGTTGGCCAGAGCATTGGTGCGCTGATCGACACAGATCTTGGCCATCGCCGTCTGATCGTAGCCGTACTGCGCCGCGTAGCGCTGGGCGATCATGGCGTAGCCGGTGTTCTGGCCCATGTGACCGTAAGGCAGGTCGAATTCCGCCTCCGGGGCACCATAGGCGGTGCTGTGTCCGCCAAAGCGCATGGCGCGCGCCATCCAGGCCGGATCTTCGCTTGGGCCGAACGGTGCCAGGCGCATCGGAATGACGCAGAGCACCGCTTCACACAGGCCCATCTCGATCGCTGCGGCGGCACGCCATACCATGCCCACGGGGGTACAGCCCCCCAGATCGACCACTTCGGCAAAGTTCAGCTCGATGCCGAGGTACTCGGCGGCCATGGCCGGTACGAAGACGGACGCCTCGTGAAACTGGGGCCCGTTGATCACCAGACCGTCCAGATCGCTGGCCTTGAGACCGGCATCTTCCAGTGCCTGGGCCGCCAGATCGGCCACCTGCTCCAGGTGGAACATCTGCGGCGCCGTGGCATATTTTTCAGGCTTGTACTGCGCCGCGCCCACTATCGCGGCATCTCCTCTCAATCCCATTGTCATCTCCCGACGCCTTATTGATATTCAAATGGTGGCAACCCGACTTCGGCCAGTACATCGGTCGAATAGGGTCTGTAGGTCCCGGCCCGGTCATCACGCACATACAGCGGATCGGCACAGTGCTCGGGCGCATAGCCCTGACGCTGCAGGTCCACCTTGCGCAGCTTGAAGGTGGTGGTCATGTCGGCCGCGGCACTGACCCGCACGAACAGCGGCGCCGCGTAGTTCGGCACCCGCTCGACGGTCAGATCGTAGAACGCCTGCGGATCAAACGACTCGCCTTCCTGCATCACGATCGCGGCCATACCGGCACGGCCTTCATGCTGCGGCACCTGCACGCCGTAGATGTTGATCAGCTCGGCGCCCTTGAAGTCACCCAGCGCACTGGCCACTTCCTGAGTGGAGACGTTCTCGCTCTTCCAGCGGAAGGTATCACCGACACGGTCGACAAAGTAGAAATAGCCATCTTCGTCAAACCGCAGCAGATCGCCGGAGCGCCACCAGCTGTCACCCTCGCTGAACACGTCACGCAGGATTTTCTGCTCGGTGGCATCCCTTGAGGTATAGCCCTCGAAACGACCGCCGCCGATCTCCGGATGATTGATGATCATCCCGACGCCCTCGCCCACCTCGTTGGGTTCGCAGAGGATACAGAAGCCGTTTTCGTCACGCAGGTGAACATCGTTTTCCAGATCGTAGCGGATCAGGCGGAAGTTGGTCTTGTTCCAGTCCGGCACACGGCCACAGGAGCCGATATGGTTATCCACATTGATCAGGTTGGTGTTGGCTTCGGTGGAGCCCCAGCCTTCATAGATATCCATTTCGCCAAACCGGTCGACCCAGCGCTGCCAGGTCTCGGCCGTCAGGCCTGCACCCATCATGCAGCGCAGCTTGTGATTGCCTGCCGGGGCATCCTGATTGAGCAGATAGCGGCAGATCTCGCCGATGTACTGACACACGGTGACGCCGTTGTTACTCACATCCTGCCAGAAGCGGCTGACGCTGAACTTGCGCCGCACCACAATGCTGGAGCCCGCCTTCAGTGCGGTTGAGGTCACCGAGGTGGCCGCCGCGCCGTGATACAGCGGCAGGCAGCAGTAGAAAACGTCGTCCGGTGTGGCGTCGATGGTCACTTCCATCACATCACCCGAACAGAGCCAGCGCATGTGGCTGTAGATGGCGGCCTTGGGCAGTCCGGTGGTCCCGGAGGTAAAGATCAGCAGCGTCGGCGTCTCGGCGGTGATCCCTTCGCGGTAGCGACGATCCACCCGCTCAGATGAGGCCTGCTCCAGTGCCGTCACGAACTCACTGCCAATGCCCTGCAGGTCGGCTGCCGTTGCAGGCTTTTCCGCATCCGGCAGCAGCCACAGCGGTGTGTTGATCTCGGGGGTCTGGGCGAAATTGTGCGCACACTCTTCACCCACGATGGCCGCCTTGGCCTGAGTGGATTCCAGTGCATGCTGCAGTGGTCGGCCATTGATCTGGTTGTTGATAAAGGCCACCACCACACCGATTTTGGTCAAACCGAACCAGGTGGTAAAAAACTCCGGGCGGTTTTCCATTGCCATCGCACAGACATCACCGGGCTTGAGGCCACAGGCCAGCGCCGCATGTGCGACCTGGTTGGCACGGGCATCCAGCTGGGCGTAGCTCAAACGCGTGTCACCGTAGATGATGAATGGATGGTCGCCCAAGCTGTCGGCCTGCTGCTCGATTCGATCGGCAAGGGTGTAATGATCCAGGGGTTTGATCAGCGCGGCCGCCTGGGAGCGGCGATCCAGCTTGCGCTGGGTTTCCTCGCGCGGGACCGCGGCTGTTGACGGCGCAGATTGGTTGGCTCTCATGCGCATCTTCCTTTTTTGTTATGTTGCGGGCCGCTGCTTCAGCGTACCCGGATTTTCGGCGCGGGTGTATCGCCGCGCATGGTCAGCAGGAACTGGTCTACAGGTGCCGGAGCTGCCACTTCCGGCAGCACATCTTCGGCCGGACGCCGACTCCAGAACTGCTGCCAGGACGGGAACAGGCCATGGAAGGTGCCCTCGTAGGGCTCACGACCCGGCCAGCGCATTTTCATGTCACCAATGGGCGGCTTGTTCAGATCGGTGGCGTACCAGTAGCACGGCAGGCGACGGCGGAAATACCACTGGCCATCGATACGCTCGTAGTCATCCCAGTAGAGCATCTGCATGATCACCCACTCGGGGCCGGTCTCGTGCTCGTTCTTCGAATACACCACGCCGATGGCGTGATCGGCATCGACGAACTCGATGATGTGCTGCCCCAGGTGATGTGAGGTGCCGGTGAACTGATCGCGCAGGGTGGAGTCCACCCAGGCCTTGAGGTGCTGGCGCCCCACCTTCTCGCGCCCGACGCGGATATCCGGTGCAAACAGGTTCACGTGCGCATCCAGATCCCGCATGTCCAGCGACAGTGAATAGCGCCCCGCCAGCTGCCGAATGGCTTCGGTCGATTCCAGACGGTCGATTCGCTGTTCCAGTGTCATCTCAGCCATAACCACCTCAGATGAAGACCATGCCGCCATTGACGGCGATGTTCTGTCCGGTGATGAAGCCGGCATCGTCACTGGCCAGGAAAGAGGCCACCTTGGCCACATCATCCGGCTCGGCCATGCGACCCAGCGGAATGGCACTGATCATCTGCTGCATCCACTCTTCAGGAATGCCCTGCATCATCGGGGTATTGGTTGCACCGGGAACCAGGGTATTAACGCGGATGCCGTTTGGCGCCAGCTCACGCGCGATGCTGCGCGTCAGGCCCATGACACCGGCCTTCGATGCCACGTAGTGACTGGGGCCCTCACCGGAAACCGCCGCCGAGCTGGAAACGTTGATGATCGCGCCGCCACCGTTTTCGAGCATCAGGCGTGCGCCTTCGCGACAGCACAGGAAGGTGCCTTTCAGATTGACGCCGATGACGCGATCCCAGTTTTCATCCGGCGTATCGAGAAAGGCATCAACGGAGCCGGTACCGGCATTGTTGATGACCACATCCAGACGGCCAAAGACTTCCTTGACCTGCTGCATCGCGCCCTTGACGGATTCGCTGTTGGCGATGTCACAGGCGATGGCGATCACCTCACCTTCGCAGGAAGCAGCGGTATCGGCAGCCGCGTCCTGGTTGATATCGATGGCGGCCACTTTGGCACCTTCGGCAGCGAAGCGTTGTACGATCGCCCGCCCCATGCCCTGACCGGCGCCGGTTACGAATACCACCTTGTCTTGATGTTTCATCACACGTCCTCCCGTGCGCCCTTGGGCACATCGCTTTCAGGTTCTTGTTGTGTGATGCATCTTTGACCAGCAGCGCAAGCTGAACATCGTCCATCAAGACTAAGTGGCACCCGCTCCGGCGCTGGTCTGAACGGACGATGCAGACAGGGGAGGTCAATTGGAGGATAAGCGAGACCCGATCTGTCCGCGGCACTGTCACAGGCCGCTCATAATAAGGAGAACACAATGGATCATCAGGACCTGCCATTGCCCGTTGGCCAGTATGCCCAACTCGAAAACGGTTTGACGCTGCACTATCTCGACGTGGGCGAAGGCCCGGTGGTGCTCTGGCTGCACGGCAGCGGCCCCGGCGCCAGCGGCTACAGCAACTTCAAGACCAACTACCCCGTCTTTGCCGAAGCCGGTTTTCGCAACATCGTGCTGGACCTGCCGGGCTTTGGCCGCTCCAGCAAGCCTGAAGATGCTCACTACAATCTGGATTTCTTTGTCGAGTGCCTGAGCCAGTTCCTGCAGGCAACCGGCATCGAGTGTTGCACCCTGCTGGGCAATTCGCTGGGCGGTGCCATTGCCCTGGGGCAGGCACTGGCGCATCCTGCCACGGTTGAGCGTCTGGTCCTGATGGCACCGGGCGGTGTGGAAGAGCGCGAAACCTACTTCCAGATGGAAGGCATCGTGCGCATGGTCGAGGTTTTCGGTCAGGGCCCCATGGGCGTGGAAGAGATGCGTCAGGTGATGCAGCTGCAGCTGTTCGACGCCTCCCAGCTGGATGAAGCGCTGCTGAAAGAACGTGCCGCCGTTGCCGTCACTCAGCCCGCCAACCTGTTCTCGACCATGATGGTACCCAACATGACCGAGCGTCTGGGCGAGCTGACCTGCCCGATTCTGGGGTTCTGGGGCAGTAATGATCGCTTCAACCCGGTCGAGGGCGTGTTCAAGTTCCTCGACAAGGCACCCGAGGCGCGCTTTTTGATGCTGAACCGCTGTGGTCACTGGGTTCAGGTGGAACACACCGACCTGTTCAACCGCAACTGTATCGATTTCCTGCAGCAGGGTTGATGCCATGACAGCTGCGACTTCATACTCTGAGCAGACGCGAGGGTGATGCCTATGGCCGCTTATCAAAACCTTTTCCAACCCGGCAGGATCGGCTCGCTTGAGCTGAAAAACCGGATTCTCATGGCCCCGATGGGGTCCAACTTCGCCGAGTCCGATGGCCGTTGTGGCGAGCGCATTCAGGCGTTTTACGAAGCCCGCGCCAAGGGCGGTGCCGGGCTGCTGACCATGGGGGTCGGCTCCATCGCCTATCCGGCCGGTACTGCCGAACCCTATCAGGTGGGCATCTCCTCGGATGATTTTATTCCGGGCCTGAAGCAGCTCACCGACCGGGTACACCGACACGGCGCCAAAATCGCCATCCAGCTGCAGCATGCCGGCAAGACCTCGGTGCGCGATCTGGCCGAAGGCCGGGAGCTGTGGGTGCCCTCCATGCCGCCCGCTGCCAGCACCGACATGTTCGCCGCCCTCACCCAGTCCGAACTGGGCCGTTTCATCAGCTCCTCCAAGGGACGGGATAAACAGGGTGTGCGTATTCGGGTGATGGACAAGGCGGACATTCAGCAGATGGTGACCTGGTTCGCCGATGCAGCCGAACGTGCCCAAAAAGCGGGCTTTGATGGCGTCGAGATCCACGCCGGTCATACCTATATCATCTCCGGCTTTCTCTCGCCCTACTACAACAAACGCGATGACGAGTACGGCGGCCCGCTGGAGAACCGCGCCCGCCTGCTGCTTGAGGTGATTCATGCCGTGCGTGAACGTGTCGGCCGTGATTACCCGGTCTGGATGCGGATGGATGCCATCGAGCTGGATCTGCCCGGCGGCATCAGCCTTGAAGATGCCACCCTGACCGCCCGGATGGCTCAGGACGCCGGCATCGATCTGATCAGCGTATCCGCCTATGCCAACCTGAGCACCGGCAACGCCTTCACCAAGGCACCGATTCCCCAGGAACGCGCCATGTTCCTCGACTGGGCTGCACATATTCGCAAACAGGTGGATATTCCGGTTACCGCCGCAGGTCGCCTTGACCCCGATGTGGCTGACAAGGCCGTGGCCGACGGCAAGTGCGACTTCGTCGCCATGGGACGCAAGCTGCTGGCCGATCCGGATCTGCCCATCAAGCTGCAGGAAAATCGTACTGCCGATGTGCGCCCCTGCATTTATTGCTACGCCTGCGTCAGTCAGATTTTCGTCAATGAGCGGGTCAAGTGTGCGGTCAATCCGCAGACCGGGCATGAGTCCGAACTGCAGTTGATCGCCAGCGACAGCCCGAAAAGGGTGCTGGTGGTGGGCGGCGGCCCGGCCGGGCTTGAAGCCGCGCGCATCGCCGCGCTGCGCGGTCATCAGGTAACCCTGGTCGAGCGCAGTGGCCGTCTGGGCGGTACCCTGTTCTTTGCCGCGCTGGCCTACCCGGAAAACGGCGCTCTGCTGGACTACCTGATCAAGCAGGTCCGTGATCTGCCAATCGACATCCGCCTCAATACCCATGCGGATGAAGCCCTGGTCAATGCACTGAAGCCCGATCAGGTGATCGTCGCCGTGGGAGCCCGCCGCAATGCCCCGGACATCCCCGGCGCCGATCAGAAGCATGTCTGGTCCGGTGACGAACTGCGCAAGCTGATGACCGGTGAGGGTGCCGATATCGCCAAGCGCAAGCTCAATGTCACCCAGCGCATGATGATGAAGTCGGGCTCGCTGGTGGGTGTGACCAACAGCACCGAAGCGATGCAGAGCCTGTCCAAACTCTGGATGCCGCTGGGCAAGAACGTCACCATCATCGGCGGCGGGCTGGTCGGCCTTGAGCTGGCCGAGTTTCTGGTTGAGCGTGGCCGTAATGTCCACGTACTGGAGCCGGGCCCGGACCTGGGTGCTGAACTGTCCATCGTCCGTCGCTGGAAGGTGCTGCACAACCTGGAAAGCCACGGTGTGCGCATGGAGAAAAACACCCAGGTCCACACCATCGGCAAAAAGAGCGTCAACTACTCCGATGCCGAGGGCAACTGCCACGAACTGGCGGCAGACTCCGTGGTGCTGGCGGTCGGTGCCGATACCAACAACTGCCTCAGCCGCTGCCTTGAAAAGCAGGGTATCGAGGTGGTGAACATCGGAGATGGCGCGGAAGTGGCCTATATCGAAGGGGCGCTGCGCTCAGCCATGCAGACGGCATCACTCATCTAGACCCTCAGGTCAGCCCGACACGCAAGGGCGGCAATAGCC
>CAYMHL010000085.1:0-9838 GCA_964390205.1 uncultured Marinobacterium sp. | reverse complement strand
AGTGCTCGAAGATCTCCCGCGCATCCTTGGAGAAGGCGCGCACGTAGCTGTCCAGATTGTCGAAAATATGGGTTTCGCCCAGATGCGCCAAATCCAGCTTCGAGGTGTTGTAAAACGCCTTGTCGGCGGCATGGAGCAGCACTTTATGGCGAGCTTCATCCGGTATCGCTTTGCTGCTTTCGGCCAACGCCAGCACTTTGTCCTTGGTCGGCGCCAGCACGCACTCAAGGCGGCGCAGTACGGTAAACGGAAGGATGATGCGGCCATACTGCGACTGCTTGAAGTCACCGCGCAGCAGATCGGCCACCGACCAGATCAGGCTTGCCAGCGAGGCGGTGGAGGTGTTCATGGAAGCAGGGTCTTTGGGCAACATGCGGCGATCCTTGCAACAGGTAAAAAGCCTGTTTCGTTGACGGTTGATTCGGCTATGGGCGAAATCATATCAACAAATCGAGCGGCATGGGTGCAGCGGGCGGTAAAGCGGAACAGAGAAGTAAAAAATGGCGCGCCCGGAGGGATTCGAACCCCCGACCAACAGGATCGGAACCTGCTACTCTATCCAGCTGAGCTACGGGCGCGTAAGGAAGTGTTTGCGGGGCTATATACTACGGACAGGGCTGGCGTTTGCCAAGCAAATTCTTGTCGCCACCGGCGCAAGCTGCTGCAAGCTCGGTTGATCCTTTGGTCGCAAAACAACCTATAAATGAGCGGAAGTGCGCTTAACGCAATTTCCGTATGGGCATTTTTGCCGGTATAATCCTGTGTCAGATTTTGTGAGCGCAGTCATGTCTGCACTGGCCCTGCCCCGCACATTCAGGCCGTACGCCAGGCATCGCTGCCCCAACAACTTACCAAGTGATGAGGTCGTGACTGTGAAAAAATTTGCTGCCAAAGCTGCATCTGCACTCTGCGCACTGGGTCTGGGCATGGCGCTGACCGCGTCCGTTCAGGCTGCAACCGACAATGAAGCGATCATCGAGCGCATCAAGCCGGTTGGCTCTGTCTGCGTTCAGGGTGATGAAAACTGTGGCGGTGCTGCCGCGGCTGTCGCCGATGCCGGTGCTGCCGGTGGCCGTTCCGGTGCTGATGTTTATGGCGCCAGCTGTGCTGCCTGTCACGCCAGTGGCGTTCTGGGCGCACCCAAGCTCGGTACCAACGAAATGCAGCTGCGTCTGGACGAGAAAGGCATGGAAACCCTGCTGACTCATGCCATCAACGGTTTCAATGCCATGCCGCCGCGCGGCACCTGTGCTGCCTGCTCTGACGAAGAGATCCAGGCTGCCATCGATCACATGCTGGCCAACTGATCTGGCCGCATGACCACAAGAGGCTGCTTCGGCAGCCTTTTTCATATCCGCCGACCAGGGATAGTGTCGGCTCAGGTATTCAAGGAGGAATGCCGTGTTCAAATATTCTCCGCTGTTACTGCTGTTCGGACTGGGTCTGCCGGTTGCCGCTTCGCCTTCACATGCCATCATGCAGGGGGTGGAGGTCGGTGACGAGCTGAGCCTGCCCGATGATCTCGGCAACTGGTTGATCAGTGAAAAATACGATGGTGTCCGCGCCTACTGGGATGGCAGGCAGCTGCTGACCCGCAGCGGCTATCCGATTCAGGTGCCTCCGAGCTTCACCCGCGACTGGCCTGAACAGCATCTGGAAGGTGAACTCTGGATCGGCTACGGTGCCTTCGAACCGCTGTCCGCACTGGTGCGCAGCCATGATACAGCCGCACAGGACTGGCAGCCGGTGCAGTTCATGCTGTTTGATCTGCCCCAGTGGCCGGGCAACTTTGCCCAGCGTCATGAGCAACTGCGCCGACTGGTCGACACTTCAACCGCTGCCAATCTGCAGGTGATTCCCCAACAGCGCGGCAGCACCGCCGAGGCGCTGGACAGACGGCTGACCGAAGTGATCGAACGATCCGGCGAAGGATTGATGCTGCACCGCGCCGATGCGCTTTATCAGCTCAGACGTACTGCGGATCTGCGCAAGATAAAACCCTTTCAGGATGCCGAGGCGGTGGTGATCGCGCACCTGCCCGGCAAGGGCAAGTATACCGGCCAGCTGGGTTCATTATTGGTGGAACAGGCGGACGGTACCCGTTTTCGTCTGGGCTCCGGCTTCAGCGATGCCGAACGAGCCAACCCGCCCGCGATTGGCAGCACCCTTACCTTTCGCTACAACGGCCGTACCCGGCACGGTAAACCGCGCTTTGCCCGTTTCCTGCGGCTGCGACCGGACTGAGTCGGGGCATTCAGGTATGGCATTGCCCGGGGGTCTAACGTAGGATTTTGGCTTCGATTTCATACTATCGGCCCATCACATGGACAGATCCCCTTTTCCCGATTCACGACTCATGCCCGACCACCGCCGGCCGATGGCTGCACGTTCGTCTGCCGAAACCGGCCATTCGCTATGAAACCTGCCATCAAGCGTTCACTGACGCGACGCCTGACGCTGGGTTTTGCCGTGCTGATCGTGATTTTCTCCGGCATCCACTTTGCGCTGCTGGCCAACAGCTTTCAGCAGTACAGCCGCTTTTCCATCGACAGCGGCAACGCCCACCTGGGCAGAGTCCTGAAAGAACAGTTGGAACGGGATGCCCAGCTGCTGAGCCGGGCACTGGCGACCCAGCTGGACATCCCGCTCTACCAGCTGGACTTGAGTGAAATCGGCGCGCATCTGGCCAGGATCAAACGCAATCAGAATCTGGAGCACATCTACCTGTTCAATGCCAAGGGTGCCCTGCTGCACGATGGCAGCCGGACCATCCCCGAGTTCGGCCTGCCGATCCCGGCCCTGACCCCGCTGGAGCCTGGCCCCAAGCTGCAACAGCGCTGGCAGGGTAACCGACTGCATCTGCTGCAGCCGGTACACTCTGCCGGACATATCGCCGGTTACCTCGGGCTGGCGGTGGATTTTTCCGCTGCCCTGAACAGTCTGGCAACGCATAATGAGGAGCTGCAGGCGGCCGCCCAGGCCAGGGAACAGCAGGTGATGACCCATCTGATTTTGGTCACAGTGCTGCTGTTGCTGGTCACCCTGCTGCTGGTCTACCGCTTTTGCCATCATCTGTTCAGGCCCCTGCAACAGCTGGCGGACAAAAGCCTGCGCTTTGGCGAGGGTGATCGCAGTGTGCGTTTCGACATCGACCAGCCCGACGAAATCGGTCAGCTGGGTCGTGCGCTGGAGCAGATGCGGCGCAGCCTGGAACAGAGCCATCACCAGACCAATCAGCTGGCCTATCTGGACAACCTGACCCAGCTGCCCAACCGGCACTGGTTCCAGCAGTCGCTGGACAGCCTGCTGCAGCACGCCCGCCAGCACGACCAACGCCTTGGTGTGCTGTTCATCGACCTGGACCATTTCAAGGAGGTCAATGACACCGCTGGTCACGAAATGGGCGACCTGCTGCTGTTTGAAGCCGCCGCCCGTCTGCGCAACCTGCTGCTGGAACTGGATCTGTCCGACCCGGACAACGACGAGGTACTGCTGGCCCGTCTCGGTGGTGACGAATTCGTCACCCTCTACCCCGGCATTGACGGCAGCCAGGCCGCCGGTGAACTGGCCCGGCGCATTGCCGAGGTGCTGGACGAGCCTTTCCTGATCGATGGCCGCTATTTCCGCATCTCCAGCAGCATCGGCATCACCATCTATCCCGATGACGGTGTCACCAGCAGCGAAATTCTCAAGCATGCCGACATCGCCATGTATGCCGCCAAGCAAAGCGGCCGCAACCAGTACGCCTTCTTCTCGCCACAGATGAACCAGCAGCTGCAGCAGCGCATTCAGGTGATTCAAGGCGTGCGCACGGCGCTGGAACAGGGCCATTTCCAGCTCGATTATCAGCCGGTACTAAGCCTGGCCGACGGCCGCATTCGCGGTGCCGAAGCCCTGCTGCGCTGGCATCATCCCGAACAGGGCCTGATCTCCCCCGCACTGTTTATTCCCACCATCGAAGACTCGGACCTGATCGGGCCAGTGACCGAATGGGTTGCCCGCCGGGCGGTGCGCGACCTGCTGCAGCTGCAGCAGCTGCAACCGGGGTTCTCGATCTCGATCAACATCTCCGGGGCCGCTTTGCATCAGGACGCCACCCGCGACTTCCTGACCGAACTCAAGCACAGCGAGCAGGTACCGGACCAGTGCCTCAACATCGAGCTGACTGAAACCAGCATGATTCGGCACCTGGACGACTGCCGCCAGACACTGAAACAGTGGAAGGATGCGGGGATGAATATCTGGATCGATGATTTCGGCACCGGCTACTCGTCGCTGAGTTACCTGCACCAGCTGCCGATCGACGGACTCAAGATCGACCGCAGCTTCATCCGTGAACTCAAGCCCGGCAGCAGCAATTCGCTGGTGGCGACCATCCTGACGCTGGCCGAATCCATGCACCTGCAGGTGGTGGCCGAGGGGATTGAGACTCAGGCACAGCAGGAGTGTCTGCTGCGACTCGGTTCCTGCTTTGGTCAGGGCTTTGGGCTCTACCGTCCCATGTCGCTGGAGGCACTGCAGCAGTTGCTGGAGCAGAAGCAGCAGGCACAGCCTGAAATGACTGCCATCGCCGGCAAAGACTCTGCGGTCGGTTAAATCGAGAGGGGCTTAAACGGCAAACCGGACGCGGCAATACAGCCGCATCCGGTCGACGGGATCAAAGACGGACTTCGATGCCGTGCTGGCGCATGTATTCTTTCGCCTGCGGAATGGTGTACTCGTTGAAGTGGAAGATCGACGCCGCCAGCACGGCATCGGCCTTACCTTCGATACAGCCTTCCACCAGGTGGTCCAGATTGCCCACACCACCCGAGGCGATGACCGGCACATGCACCGCTTCACTGATGGCTCGAGTCACGCCCAGGTCGTAACCGCTCTTGACGCCGTCCTGATCCATGGAGGTGAGCAGGATCTCACCGGCACCCAGATCAACCATCTTCTTCGCCCACTCGACCGCATCGATGCCGGTCGGTTTGCGGCCACCGTGGGTGAAGATCTCCCAGCGGTCCGGCTCACCCGGCTGGCTCACTTTCTTGGCGTCGATGGCCACAACGATACACTGGCTGCCGAAACGTTCGGCGGCTTCACGGACAAAATCCGGGTTGTTCACCGCCGCGCTGTTGATCGACACCTTGTCGGCACCGGCGTTAAGCATGGTGCGGATATCCTCGCAGGTGCGGATGCCGCCGCCCACGGTCAGCGGGATGAACACCTGAGACGCCATCTTCTCCACGGTATGCACCATGGTATCGCGGCCCTCATGGGTCGCGGTGATATCGAGGAACGTGATCTCGTCCGCGCCTTGCTCGTCGTAACGCTTGGCCACTTCCACCGGATCACCGGCGTCACGGATATCGACAAACTGAACCCCTTTCACCACGCGGCCGTTTTCCACGTCAAGACAGGGGATGATGCGTTTTGCCAGTGCCATAGTGTGCTTGTCTCTCTCAGTTGCCGGTCAGCTCGTCGCTCAGCGTCTGGGCTTCGGCCACATCCAGGGTGCCCTCGTAGATGGCACGGCCGGTGATGGCACCCAGAATGCCCTGATCGGCGACCTTGGCCAGCGCCTTGATATCTTCAATGTTGGTCACGCCACCGGAGGCGATCACCGGGATACCGGCTTCACGCGCCAGCTCCACGGTTGCTTCCACGTTCACGCCCTGCATCATGCCGTCACGGCTGATGTCGGTGTAAACGATGGCGCTGACACCGTCGTTCTTGAACTGCTTGGCCAGCTCAACCGCCTTGATGTCGGTGATTTCAGCCCAGCCGTCGATGGCAACAAAGCCGTCCTGAGCGTCCAGGCCGACAATGATGTGGCCCGGGAACTGCTTGCACATCTCGGTGACGAAGCTCGGATCCTTCACCGCCTTGGTACCGATGATGACGTAGTCCACGCCCGCATCCAGATAGGCCTGAATGGTTTCGGCAGAACGGATACCGCCGCCGATCTGGATCGGCAGATCCGGATAGGCTTCCGCGATTTTTTTGACAATCTCGCCGTTGACCGGTTCACCGGCAAAGGCACCGTTCAGGTCAACCAGGTGCAGGCGGCGGCAACCGGCCTCGACCCATTTGGCCGCCATCTCGACCGGGTTGTCGGAGAATACGGTGGAGTCATCCATGCGGCCCTGACGCAGACGAACACAGGCACCATCTTTGAGGTCAATCGCGGGAATAATCAGCATATCGGCTCTAATCCAGAATAATCAGTCAAAAGTTGTCGTGCGAATATTGGCTTCAGGGGCGGCCATCCCAGTTGAGAAAGTTCTGCAGCAACTGCAGGCCCACCTTCTGGCTTTTCTCCGGGTGGAACTGCACCGCGAAGACGTTATCACGGGCAATTGCCACATCGAAGTCCACGCCGTAGTTGCAGGTAGCGGCGACCAGCGCGTTCTGTTTCGCTTTCACGTAATAGCTGTGCACGAAATAGAAACGGCTGCCGTCTTCGATATTGGCCCAGAGCGGATGGTCCATTGTCTGATAGACCTGGTTCCAGCCCATGTGCGGCACTTTCAGGCGCTCGCCATCGGCATCCTTGAGGTCGTTGCCGAAGAAATTGACGCGGCCCTCGAATTCACCCAGGCAGTCGACACCGTTGTTCTCCTCGGAAAATTCCATCAGCGCCTGATAACCGACGCAGATACCCAGAAACGGCTTGCCGGAGGCGATCGCTTCACGGACTTCGGCATCCACACCCAGACGACGAATCTCGGCCATGCAGTCACGGATAGCGCCCACGCCCGGCAGCAGCACCCGGTCGGCACTGCGCACCAGCTCGGGATCGGCCGTCACGCGTACCTCGACACCCGGCTGAACATGCTCCAGCGCCTTGGCCACCGAGTGCAGGTTGCCCATGCCGTAATCGATAACAGCAATACTGCTCATGGCTTACAGACACCCCTTGGTGGACGGCATGATATCGGCAGCACGCTCATCGACGGTCAGCGCCATGCGCAGGGCACGACCGAACGCCTTGAAGATGGTCTCGGCCTGGTGGTGGGTGTTCTTGCCCTTGAGGTTGTCGATGTGCAGCGTCACCATGGCGTGGTTGACGAAGCCGTGGAAGAACTCGGAGAACAGGTCCACGTCGAAGTTGCCGACGCGGCCACGGGTGAATTCCACGTTCATCTCCAGACCCGGGCGACCGGAAAAGTCGATCACCACGCGGGACAGAGCTTCATCCAGCGGCACATAGGCATGGCCGTAGCGGAAGATGCCCTTCTTGTCACCCACCGCCTGCTTGAATGCCTGACCCAGGGTGATGCCGATGTCTTCCACGGTGTGGTGATCATCGATGTGCAGGTCGCCGATCGCGCTGACCTCCAGGTCGATCAGGCCATGTCGGGCGATCTGATCCAGCATGTGATCCAGAAAAGGTACACCGGTATCCACATCCAGCTGCCCGGTGCCATCAAGATTTACTGCAACAGTGATCTGGGTTTCCAGCGTGTTGCGGGTTACCTGGGCTTTGCGCTCGGCCATCTCTCTCTCCGCCATGGGTTTTACGAAAACGTTCATTATACATTCAACCGCCGCTTAACGGCAGGTTCATTGGCAACTGACAGAATCTGCCGTTGAGTTCCGCTATACTCGGATTCAGTTTAACTCCCAGGGAAAAGACAGGGCCAATTTATGAAAGCGATCAAGCTGATAGCCGTCATCATCCTGCTGATCATCGCGCTGCTGGTGGCTGCCGCCATCGCCGTGGTGACACTGGTTGACCCCAACGATTACAAATCCCAGATCCGCGATGCGGCACTGAAGCAAGCCGGGGTCGAGTTGGATATCGCCGGTGATATCGGCTGGTCCTTCTACCCCTGGCTGGCACTGGAACTGAACAGCGTGGGTGTGAGCTATCCGCAAAAACCGTCGCTGGGTCAGCTTGAGCGTGCCGAAATCTCGGTCAGTATCCCCGCTCTGCTGGGTGGCCAGCTGCAGATGAACCGCATTCTGCTTGATGGCCTGCAGCTGGACCTGGTGCAGACCGCCGAAGGCAACAACTGGACCGCCGATGCCACTGCGCCTGCAGCCACAACCGAAGCAGGCAAGGCTGCCGAGACGGCAACCGAGGCCACCGCTCCTGCCGATAGCGATTCCGCCAGGACACTGGCGATCGATATCGAAGCGATTGAACTGCGCAACGCGGCGCTGACCTACACTGACCAGACCAGCGACAGCCGTATCGAACTGAGCGAGCTCAATCTGACCACCGGCCGTGTCAGCCTGGATCAGGCCTTTCCGCTGCAGCTCAGCTTCGCCCTGCGCCAGTTTGCCGCCGATCAGTTGCAGCTGAGTACACGCGCTCGACTGGGCAGCGATGTCAGCCTGAACCTGGCGGAGAATCACTATCGACTGGACAACCTCAACTCCACCCTGGAACTGATTGAAGGCGCCGCCCTGCCTGCCGCCATGGAACTGGCTCTGGCCGCCAGCGTGGATGCCCGCATCAACGAGCAGCAGGTGGACGTCAGCGGTCTCAGCCTCAAGGCGGACCCGCTGATGCTGACTGGTGATCTCAAGCTGCGCAACTTCAGCCAGCCTGAACTCAGCGGCAGCCTCAAGAGCAACAGCTTCAACCCGAAACAGCTGCTGACCCAACTGGGTCAAGACGCGCCGCAAACCACCGACAGCAACGCACTGACGCAGGCATCCTTCAGCGCCACTCTGGGTGGCCCTGCCGGTACGGTGCTGCTCAAGCCGCTGAGCCTGCAGCTGGACGACACTCAGCTCAACGGTGAAGCCAGTTTTGTACTGGACAGCCAGGTGATTGCCATCAAACTCAAGGGCAATGCGCTGGATGCCGATCGCTACCTGCCGCCAGCCGCTGCCTCAGGTGCGGAAAACCAGGGCACAACCGGCACTGGTACGGCTGACAGCAATGCTGCACCCGGCAACAGCACGGCCAAAACCGGTACCAGTGGCTGGCCCAGGGACGAAATCATTCCGCTGGAGCCACTGCGCGCACTGAACCTGAGTGCCGATCTGGATCTGGACAGTCTCAAGGTCAGCGACATCACCCTGAGTAAACCCGGTCTGAGTCTGACCGCTGACAAGGGCCTGATCCGACTGACTCGTTTCCGCTCCGGCGTATTTGAAGGTCAGGTCAATGCCACTGCCCGCATCGATGCGCGCAAGGCGCCGTTGCAGATGAGTATCAGCAAACAGATCAGCGGTGTGCAGATCGGTTCGGTCATGCAGACCCTGGCCGACAGCGATGTTCTCGCCGGCAAGTTCAATGCCAAGGCTGATCTGAGCCTGAGCGGGCAGTCCATTCACGCCTGGGTGAACTCACTGAGCGGCAACGCCAACATCCAGATGGGTGAAGGCCTGATCAAGGGCATCGATGCCGCCCAGTCCCTGTGTCAGGGCATCAACAACCTGTCGGCGCTGTGGATCAACGCCGAACAGGTGGACAAGACCACGCCCTTTGCCGACCTCAATGCCAACTTCAATCTGGTCAACGGTGTGGTCAGCAATCGCGACCTCAGTGCCAAACTGGACGCCATGAGCGTTGCCGGTCGCGGCACCGTCAACCTGCCCCGTCAGGCACTGGATTACCGCCTGGGCATGACCGTTGAAGACAACCTGTTCAACCAGAGCTGTTCAGTCAACAACCGCCTGCAGGGCGTCGAGATTCCAGTCAACTGTACCGGCAGCTTCCATGATGAACCGGCCAAACTCTGCCGTCTGGATACCAGTTTCATTGGTGATCTGCTCAAGGCCGAGGCCAAGCGCAAGGTGGAGGAGAAAATCGGTACTCAGGTGGAAGACAAGCTGAAGGAAAAACTGGGCGAAGACGGCGCCAATGTACTCAAGGGGCTGTTTGGCCGATGAC
>CAYMHL010000084.1:0-9946 GCA_964390205.1 uncultured Marinobacterium sp. | reverse complement strand
TGGCTGACATGTATACCCAAATGAACGCTGCCAAGTCCTACGTCTATATGGTGGCTCTGTCCGCCGACCGTGGCGAAACCACTCGCAAGGATGCCGCCGGTGCCATCCTCTACTCTGCTGAAATGGCCACCAAGGTGGCACTGGATGCGATCCAGCTGCTTGGCGGCAACGGCTATATCAACGAGTTCCCGACTGGCCGCCTGCTGCGCGATGCCAAGCTGTACGAGATTGGTGCCGGCACCTCGGAGATTCGTCGCATGCTGATCGGCCGCGAGCTGTTCCTCAACAAATAAGCTTTCCTCAACCAACAAGAATAATCGACACCGTCCGGGCAGCCCGTCTGCCCGGCACAACGGGGAGCGACCTGATGACCCAATTGCACAGTAAAGTTAACCCGCGCTCGGACGAGTTTCGCGCCAATCACGATTCCATGGCAGCGGCCGTCGCCGACCTGCGCGAAAAGGTATCCATGATTGAACAGGGCGGCGGCCCTAAAAACCAGGATCGCCACCTGTCCCGCGGCAAACTGCTGCCCCGCGAGCGTATCAATACACTGGTCGATGAAGGCTCACCCTTTCTCGAGCTGTCCCAGCTGGCCGGTTACAACGTTTACGATGAAGAAGTAGCGGCCGCCGGTATCATCACCGGCATCGGCCGTGTCAGCGGCGTTGAATGCATGATCATCGCCAACGATGCCACCGTAAAGGGCGGCACCTATTATCCGGTCACGGTTAAAAAGCACCTGCGCGCTCAGGAAATTGCCGAGCAGAACCACCTGCCCTGCATCTATCTGGTGGACTCCGGCGGTGCCAACCTGCCGCGTCAGGATGAGGTGTTCCCGGATCGCGATCATTTCGGGCGCATCTTCTTCAATCAGGCGCGCATGTCCTCCAAGGGCATTCCCCAGATCGCGGTAGTGATGGGCCTGTGTACCGCTGGTGGCGCCTACGTGCCGGCCATGGCGGACGAGTCGATCATCGTGCGCAATCAGGGCACCATCTTTCTGGCCGGCCCGCCACTGGTGAAAGCGGCCACCGGTGAGGTGGTCAGTGCCGAGGATCTCGGTGGCGCGGACGTGCACTGCAAGGTCTCCGGTGTGGCCGACCATTACGCCGAAAACGATCAGCACGCACTGCAGATCGCCCGCGATTGCGTCAAGAACCTTAACCACCGCAAGCAGTTGAATGACCTCAACCTGCGCAAGCCCGTTGCCCCACTCTACTCCGCGGACGAACTCTATGGCGTTGTCGGCACGGATCTGCGCAAGCCCTACGATGTGCGTGAAGTCATCGCCCGCATCGTCGATGGCTCCGAATTTGATGAATTCAAGAAATACTACGGCACCACACTGGTGACCGGTTTTGCCCATATCCACGGCTATCCGGTCGGCATCGTCGCCAACAACGGCATTCTGTTCGGTGACTCGGCGCAGAAAGGGGCCCACTTCATCGAGCTGTGCTGCCAGCGCAAGATCCCCCTGCTGTTCCTGCAGAACATTACCGGCTTTATGGTAGGTCAGAAGGCCGAGTCCGAGGGGATCGCCAAACACGGTGCCAAGATGGTAACGGCTGTCGCCTGTGCCAACGTGCCCAAACTTACCGTACTGATCGGCGGCAGCTTCGGAGCCGGCAACTACGGCATGTGTGGCCGCGCCTACAGCCCCAACTTCCTCTGGATGTGGCCCAACGCCCGTATCTCGGTGATGGGTGGCGAACAGGCTGCCGGGGTGCTGGCGACCGTCAAGCGCGATGGCATGGAACGCAGCGGTGAGCAGTGGTCAGCCGATGAAGAGAAGGCGTTCAAGAAACCGATCATCGACACCTATGAGCACCAGGGTCATCCCTATTACGCCAGTGCCCGCCTCTGGGATGACGGCGTCATCGACCCGGCCCAGACGCGTGACGTGATCGGCATGGGACTTTCGGCAGCCCTGAACAAGCCGATTGAAGAGACTCGTTTCGGCGTATTCCGCATGTAATCGGTCGAGACATAATAAGGAAAGCGCTATGGACAATAACAATAACGCCGTATTGCTGCAGATCTCCGACCAGGGGGTTGCAACCCTGACGCTGAACCGGCCAGAGGTACACAACGCCTTTGACGACAGCATCATTGCGGCCCTGATCGAGGCACTGGAGTCCACTGACCGGAACCCCGAGGTGCGGGTACTGGTACTGCGATCCAACGGCCGCAATTTTTCTGCCGGAGCGGATCTGGGCTGGATGAAACGGATGGCGCAGAACAGCCATCAGGAAAACCTTGAAGATGCCGGTCAGCTGGCCCGACTGATGGAGGTACTGAACAATCACAGCAAACCCACCATCGGGCTGGTTCAGGGCGCCGCTTACGGCGGTGCCGTTGGGCTTGCCGCCTGCTGCGATATCGTCATCGCCACCGAGCAGAGCTCGTTCTGCCTCAGCGAGGTCAAGATCGGCCTGATTCCTGCGGTGATCAGCCCCTATGTGGTGCGGGCACTGGGTGAGCGCCTGTCACGCCGCTATTTCCTTACGGCAGAGCCCTTCAGCGCCAGGATCGCGGCTGAAGCCGGACTGGTGCACCAGGTTGTGCCCCATGCCGATTTGCTGGATGAAGCCTGCAACCGCTTCATTGCCCAGCTGCGCCGCAACAGCCCTCAGGCAATGCATGCCGCAAAAGAACTGATCTTTGCCGTCAGCCAGAAAACCATTGACCAGTCGGTCATCGATGACACGGCCCGCCGCATTGCCGATATCCGTGTCAGCGCAGAGGGTCAGGAAGGGCTCAGCGCCTTCCTCGACAAACGCACACCGAACTGGATCGAGGATTAATTTGCCATGTTTAACAAGATTCTGATTGCCAATCGCGGTGACCAGTTGCACACGCAACTGGCGGCGAAGCCAAATCGCATGCCGATGTGCGCAGCACATGCAGGCGATCTCGACACGGAGGCCTCCCATGTTCAATAAAATACTGATTGCAAACCGTGGCGAGATCGCCTGCCGAGTGATTCAGACCGCCCACCGCCTGGGCATCCGTTGTGTTGCCGTCTACTCGGAAGCGGACCGTCATGCGCGCCATGTTGCCATGGCCGATGAAGCCTTCCTGCTGGGCCCGGCCCCGAGCAGTGAAAGCTATCTGCGTGCCGACAAGATCATCGAGATCGCCAAATCCAGCGGTGCTCAGGCCATTCATCCGGGCTACGGCTTCCTGTCCGAGAACACCGACTTCGCCAAGGCCTGTGAAGCCAACGATATCGTCTTTATCGGTCCGCCCGCCTCGGCCATTGCGGCCATGGGCTCCAAGTCCGCGGCCAAGGCGATCATGCAGGATGCGGGAGTACCGCTGGTACCCGGCTATCATGGCGATGATCAGTCTCCGGATCTGCTGCGTGCCGAAGCCGAGAAATGTGGCTTCCCGCTGTTGTTGAAGGCGGTCGCCGGTGGTGGTGGCAAGGGGATGCGTGTGGTTGAGGCGATGAGCGAATTCGACGATGCCCTGGCGGCTGCCCGACGCGAAGCGAAAAACGCGTTCGGCAACCCGGACATGCTGATCGAGAAATACCTGACCCAGCCCCGCCACGTCGAGATTCAGGTGTTCTGCGACAGCCACGGCAAGGGTGTGTATCTGGCCGAGCGTGACTGCTCCGTTCAGCGCCGTCACCAGAAGGTACTAGAAGAGGCACCGGCACCGGGCCTGAGCCCCGAGACCCGCAAGGCGATGGGTGAAGCCGCTGTACGCGCCGCTCAGGCCATCGATTACGTGGGTGCCGGTACAGTCGAATTCCTGTATGACGTGGATGGCTCCTTCTACTTCATGGAGATGAATACCCGTCTGCAGGTCGAGCACCCGGTCACCGAGATGATCACCGGTCAGGATCTGGTCGAGTGGCAGCTGCGCGTTGCCAACGGCGAACCGCTGCCGTTGCAGCAGGATCAGATCAAACTGCGCGGTCATGCCCTTGAAGCCCGTATCTACGCCGAAGACCCGGACCATGACTTCCTGCCGGCCACCGGCACCCTGCGTTACCTGCGCACCCCGGATGAAAATGCCCACGTGCGTGTGGATACCGGGGTGGTCGAGGGCGACGAGGTCAGCATCCACTACGACCCGATGATCGCCAAGCTGATCGTATGGGATGACAGCCGCGAACGCGCCATCAACCGAATGGTGCAGGCGCTGGAGGAGTATCGCATCGGTGGCGTCAAGACCAACATTCGCTTCCTGCATGCACTGGCCGATTCAGCGCCCTTCCGTAACGAAGAGCTGGATACCGGCTTTATCGGCAAGCATGAAGCCCTGCTGTTCCCGCCTGCACGTTTGGACGAGAATCTGGGGCTGGTGCTGAGCGCCTGCTTCTTCCTGCTGCGCAACAAGGCGGAACAGACACTGCCTGCCGACCCCTTCTCGCCCTTTGCGCGCCAGAACAGCTGGCGTCTGAATTCACGCTATGCACGGCCGATGACCCTGCTCAGCGATGATGTGCAGCACAGCCTGAGCATTCTGGAACAGGATGATCATTACGAAATCCGCATTGGCGACAGCTGCTACGACGTCCGCGCCAGCCTTGATGATGACCGTCTTCAGGCGACCGTAAACGGTCATCGCTTCAGCATCTGTGGCGATCTGCATCAGGATCAGCTGGTGCTGTTCCATGAAGGTGAAACCTTCCACTGTGCCCTGCACCGTGAGCAGTTCGGTCTGGAAGATCAGGCCAGTGAAGGCGGACTCCAGGCCCCCATGAACGGCTCGGTGGTCGCGGTGATGGTGAAGGCCGGTGATCGCGTCAAAGCGGGCCAGACACTGGTGATCATGGAAGCGATGAAGATGGAACACGCAATCAAGGCACCGGCTGATGGCAGTGTCAGTGAAGTGTTCTTTGCCGAAGGCGATCTGGTATCGGAAGGCGCCGAACTGATCGCACTTGAACTCGACTCAGAGGAGGCAGCCTGATGGCATTCCCGCAACAGGTCCGCATCGTTGAGATGGCACCACGGGACGGCCTGCAGAATGAGCCGGGACCGGTGATCGCCACCGAGATCAAGGTTGAGTTGATCAACCGGCTCAGCGCCACCGGCCTGAGCCATATCGAAGCCGCCAGCTTTGTCTCGCCCAAGTGGGTACCGCAGATGGGCGATGCCAGTGACGTAATGGCGGGCATTGATCGCAAACCCGGCGTCATCTACTCGGCCCTGACCCCCAACCTGAAGGGACTGGAGGGTGCCATTGCTGCCGGCGTTGAGGAGGTTGCGGTATTCAGCGCCGCATCCGAGGCCTTTACGCAGAAGAACATCAACTGCTCCATCGCCGAAAGTCTTGGGCGTTTTGCCCCGTTGATTGAGCAGGCACAGAGCGCCGGTATTCGCGTGCGCGGCTATGTTTCAACCGTACTGGGCTGCCCCTATCAGGGCGACATTGACCCGGCCCAGGTGGCCCGCGTCAGCCGTGATCTGATCGACATGGGCTGCTACGAGATTTCACTGGGTGACACCATCGGAACCGGCACCCCGCTCAAGGCCAAGCGGATGCTGGAAGCGGTCAGCAAAACCGTCCCGATCACTCAGTTGGCCGCCCACTTCCACGACACCTACGGTCAGGCGCTTGCCAATCTGTATGCGGTGCTGGAAGAAGGCATCGGCGTGATCGACAGCTCCACTGCCGGTCTTGGAGGGTGCCCCTACGCCAGGGGCGCCTCCGGCAATGTCGCCACTGAGGATGTGCTCTATCTGCTGCAGGGACTGGGCATTGAAACCGGCGTAGACCTGCAGGCAGTGGTCAACACAGGGCACTGGATCACGCGCCAGCTGGGGCGGCACAACGGTTCCAAGGTTGCGCTGGCGTTGGGGGCAACGGATGCATGACCCTTACCGAGACTGCAACGAAAGCTGCGGCCAGTTACCGAGTTCTGTACATCTTTTCGTTAAGGTTAGCTGATTCACCTTTCATCTGACCGACATAACAACAAAAATCGGAGTCATAACGATGAGCAAACCTCTACCGAGCTACACTCTTCCCAGCTACACTATTCCCAGCTACACCAGCAGCACTGCGGACAAACCGCTGATCGGCATGACCATCGGCGACAAGTTTGACGAAATCGCCAATACCTATCCGGATAATGACGCGCTGATCGTGCTGCACCAGAACATCCACTGGACCTACCGTGAACTGCAGCAGCAGGTCAACCAGTGTGCCCGCGCCCTGATGGCCCTGGGTGTGCGCAAGGGCGACCGTATCGGCGTCTGGTCACCGAACTGCTCCGAGTGGACCGTATCCCAGTTTGCCACCGCCAAAATCGGTGCCATTCTGGTGAACGTCAACCCGGCCTACCGCACCCATGAGCTGGAATACGCCCTTAACCAGTCCGGTGCCCGCTTCCTGATCACGGCCGACAGCTTCAAAAGCTCCGACTATCGCGGCATGCTGTATGAGCTGGCACCTGAGCTGAAGGCAAGCGCCGAAGGCAAGCTCAAGTCGCAGAAGCTGCCGGAACTGGAATGCGTCATCAATCTGTCCAGCGATAAACACCCTGGCATGTGGCGCTGGGCCGACATGATGGAGCAGGCGGAGCAGGTCAGTGAACAGGATCTGGCCGACCTGCAGGCATCGCTGCAGTTCGACGAGCCGATCAATATCCAGTACACCTCGGGCACCACGGGTTTCCCCAAGGGTGCGACCTTGTCGCATCACAATATTCTCAACAACGGTTTCTTCGTCGCAGAGAGCATGGGCTTTACCAGCGAAGACCGGCTGGTGATTCCGGTACCGCTGTACCATTGCTTCGGCATGGTGATGGGTAACCTGGGCTGCGTCACCCACGGCGCGGCCATGATCTATCCGGACGAAGGGTTCGATCCAACGTCCGTACTCAAGGCGGTGCATTCTCAAAAAGCCACTGCGCTGTACGGTGTGCCGACCATGTTCATCGCCGAACTGGACCATCCCGAATTCGACAGCTTTGACCTGTCCAGCCTGCGTACCGGCATCATGGCCGGCTCCATCTGCCCCACCGAGGTGATGAAGCAGGTGATCAGCAAGATGAACATGAAGGAAGTTCAGATCGCCTACGGCATGACCGAAACCAGCCCGGTATCCACCCAGACCGGTGCCAATGACAGCATCGAAAAGCGCGTATCCACCGTCGGCCGCACCCAGCCGCATCTGGAGAGCAAGATTGTCGATCCGGGCAGCGGTCGGATTGTGCCCCGTGGCGAAATCGGCGAGCTCTGCACCCGCGGCTACAGCGTGATGTTGAAGTACTGGAACAATGAACACGCGACCGCCGAAGCGATCGACGAAGCCGGCTGGATGCATACCGGTGACCTGGCCACCATGGACGACGAGGGCTATATCCAGATCGTGGGTCGTATCAAGGACATGGTGATTCGCGGTGGCGAGAACGTCTACCCGAAAGAGATTGAAGAGTTCCTTTACACCCACCCGGCCGTATCCGAAGTTCAGGTCACCGGCGTTCCGGACAAGAAATACGGTGAAGAGCTGATTGCCTGGATCAAGCTGCACCCCCATGCCGATGAAGTGACAGCCGAAGAGCTGCGCGAGTTCTGCAAGGGAAAAATCACCCACTTCAAGATTCCGCGCTACTTCAAGTTTGTCGACGCCTTCCCGATGACGGTGACCGGCAAAATCCAGAAGTTCAAGATGCGGGAAATTTCCATCGAAGAACTGGGGCTGGATGACTGATTCCGCCTTTAAGGAGAACCAACGCCGGCCAGTGGTCGGCGTTCTTGACCATGACTATCAACCAGCAGACAATCGACCGGCATTACCAGCAGCAGCTCGATACCGACAGGATCATTGAGCGCGTACACCGGCACTATCCCGAAGGTGCCAACCTTTATCAACTGGCGCCACTGGACCAGCTGCATATTGGCGGTATCAAGGCGTCCGAACGGCTGCTGCGCCATCTGGATCCGGTCAAACATCAGCAGATTCTGGATATCGGCTCAGGGGCCGGCGGTCTGATGCGCCAGGCCTCAGCTCTGGGGTGCAGCATGATCGGCCTGGATATCACCCACGGACTTAACCGGCTGAATCAGGGCCTGAACGCCTGTTTTGCTCAAAAGGTCGATAATCCGATTCTGACCGCAGATGCCCATCATCTGCCCTTTGCCGATAACAGCATCGACCTGATTCTGTTTCAGCACAGCTTCCTCAATATGCCCGATGACCGTCAGGTACTCAGCGAGTGCCGCCGGGTGCTCAAGCCTGGCGGCCAACTGATCATGCATGAAGTCGTGATTGGCCCCAACGCCGACGCCCTGCGTTTTCCCGTGCCCTGGGCCGAGGATGCCCATCATTCACACCTGCTCAGCCAGCAGGTCCTTGCCGGGCGACTCAAGGAGGCCGGATTCGATGCGATCGAAATCGACGACTGGAGCGATGACGCCCTGGCCTGGCGGCGCCGTCAGCTGGACAAGGAACAGTCGGGGGCGCCTGTCAAAGCACCTCTGTCCCCCGCCATGGTCCTGGGATCGCGCTTTGCACTCATGGGCCGGAACCTGGTGTCCAACCTGGAGCAGGGTGCCATTCGGGTTGTGGAGGCAGTGGCACAGGCGCAGCCCTGAGCTGCCCCGCGGATGCGGCATAAAAAACCCCGCGCCGTGAATTCGGGGCGGGGTTTGTTCTGCGAATCTAAGGTTCAACCCTGATGTGATCAGATATCAATTACATCAAACTGCACATCCGGATTTACATCCGCTTCGTAGTCCACACCTTCGATACCGAAGCCGAACAACTTAAGGAACTCGTCCTTGTACAGCTGGTAGTCGGTGACGTCGAACAGGTTCTCACTGGTCACCTGCGGCCAGAGCTCACGGCAGGCCTGCTGTACATCGTCACGCAGCTCCCAGTCATCCATGCGGAAGCGGTTGCCTTCGTCAATCTCGGCTGTGGTGCCGTACAGGCCAGTACTGAACAGGCGGTGTACCTGCTCCATGCAGCCTTCGTGGAGGCCCTGCTCACGCATCACCTTGAACACCATGGACAGGTACAGCGGCATCACCGGAATGGCGGAGCTGGCCTGAGTCACGACAGACTTGAGCACCGCCACGTTGGCCTGGCCCTGGTGGGCACCGGACAGCTTGGCGTTGAGTTCGTTTGCAGCGCGATCCAGGTCCTGCTTGGCCTTGCCCAGCGCACCGTGCCAGTAGATCGGCCAGGTGATGTCGGTACCGATGTAGCTGTAGGCCACGGTCTTGCAGCCCTCGGCCAGTACACCTGCATCTTCCAGCGCATTGATCCAGAGTTCCCAGTCTTCACCGCCCATCACGGTCACGGTGTTGGCCACCTCTTCTTCCGTTGCCGGTTCGATCTCGGCTTCGGTGATCACATCCTTGTTGGTGTCGATGGCGGTTGAACGGTAGGGCTCGCCGATCGGCTTCAACGCAGAGCGTACCACTTCACCGCTGTCCGGCATTTTGCGGACCGGCGAGGCCAAAGAGTAAATCACCAGATCGATTTGACCCAGGTCTTCCTTGATCAGTTCGATGGTTTTCTGCTTGGCTTCGTGGGAGAACGCATCGCCATTCAGGCTTTTGGCGTACAGACCCGCTTCCTTGGCGCACTTGTCAAAGGCAGCCGAGTTGTACCAGCCGGCGGTGCCCGGCTTGCGCTCGGTGCCCGGCTTTTCGAAGAAGACACCGATGGTGGCAGCATCGCTGCCGAAAGCTGCGGCGATGCGCGAAGACAGACCATAACCGCTGGATGCGCCGATCACCAACACACGCTTGGGACCGTTTTCGATCTTGCCCTGTGCCTGGGTATATGCGATCTGCTCACGGACGTTGGCTTCACAGCCAACGGGATGTGTGGTGGTACAGATAAAGCCACGAATTTTCGGTTTGATAATCATATTGGATTCGGTGCCGTTGTTTTGGATACTGGTTGTTTTAGATACTGATAGTTGGATACTTTGAGTTCAAAGCCGAGTATCGGAAACTGATGTTTTCAG
>CAYMHL010000083.1:1654-10008 GCA_964390205.1 uncultured Marinobacterium sp. | reverse complement strand
GGCTTTTAACCAATTGGTCATAGGTTCAAGTCCTATACGACCCACCATTTCCGGTTTTATCGTTTATTTCTCGATCTCCCCTTATCAGCTTCCCGTTCAATACGCAGACACAGCCTGTTCAGACAGCCGCCGTCACGCTATCCTGTTTTCTATCAATACCCTGGACAGCGGAGCTACGATGGCACTGGAACAACTGATCTATGTCAGTACCGCCCAGCGGGAAATGTCCCGCGCCGAACTTGAAAACCTGCTGGAAAGCGCAGTGGCCTTTAACGATGCCCGCCGGATTACCGGCATGCTGCTTTACTCGGAAGGCAGTTTTCTGCAAATCATCGAGGGTGAAACCGCCGACATGGACGCGGTCTATGACCGCATCAGCCGTGATCCCAGCCATCACAGCCTGATGGTGCTGGATCGCAGCGCCATCGTTGAACGCAGTTTTTCTGCCTGGCACATGGGCTTTCGCATGTTGGGCAGCCAGGAGGCGCGAGAACATCCCGGGTTTGCCCCCTTCTTCGAACGTGGTTTCAATGCCGCCGATATCGGTGCCCAGGAAGGACTGGCGTGGAACATACTGAAAGAGTTTGCCGCCAGTTAACCGTCACGCCTACCGGCCTGCGAGAGGATACCTGAGTGTTAAGCGAGCATCTTACCCGGCACCGCTTGCTGGTATACGATTTGATTGCGCGTCATGCGCCCTTGTCGGACTCGCTGGATGCGATTTCAGCGCTGATCGAACAACAGCTCCCCGGTGCGCGCGTATCGATCATGCTCTATGACCGGGACCGTCAAACATTGAGCATTACCGGTGGCGAGAACACCTTCAGCGCGGCCTATCGGCAGGCGGTGACCGATCTTGCCATCGGCCCACATATTGGTACCTGTGGCGTGGCGGCCAGCACCGGCCAGATGCGGATTACGCCCGACATTCAGCAGGACCCGAACTGGAAGGGCTTTTACGCACTGGCCGAACGGGAAGGGCTGCGTGCCTGCTGGTCTTTCCCCATTCTCAATCCGCAGCAGGAACTGCTGGGAACCTTTGCCGCCTATTATGCTGGAGTATGCCAGCCCAGCGAGGATGAAATTGATCTGATTCGTCGCGCCGCCGGTTTGGTGGCGCTGGCAATCGGCCATTATCGCGAACGACAGAGCCGTGAACAGGCTGAAGCGGAACTGCGCCTGCTCAAGCGTGGTGTTGAGGCCAGTCCGAACGGCGTGGTGATTGCCGATGCCGAGGCCGACGACCTGCCGCTGATCTATGCCAGTCCGGCTTTCCTGCAGATTACAGGCTACACCCAGGATGAAGTGCTCGGACGCAACTGTCGTTTTCTGCAGGGCGATGAAACCGATCCCGCCGCAGCGGATGAAATCCGTCAGGCGTTGGCACAGCAGCGTGATATCACCCTGGTGCTGAAAAATCACCGCAAGGATGGCACGCCCTTCTGGAATCGATTGTCGATCAATCCGCTCTACGATGAACAGGGCCGCTGTACCCACTTTGTCGGCATCCAGCAGGACATCACCCGTCAGCGCGAAAACGAAGCGCTGCTGGAATATCAGGCGCTGCATGACCGTCTTACCGGACTGCCAAACTGGCACAGCTTTGAGCAGCGTCTGCAGCATGACTATGAGCTCAGTGGGCGCGGGCACGAGCAGCTTGGCCTGCTGTATATCGATCTCGATGACTTCAAACCGGTGAATGAAGGCATGGGGCATGCCGCCGGTGATCAGTTGCTGGTTGAGGTTGCACGGCGCATGCGCGCGCTGCTTCAGCCAGGTGACATGCTGACGCGAATCAGCGGTGACGAGTTTGTGCTGTTGCTGGCAGGGGTCAATACCGACGCCGAAGTGGTGGAGATGGCCGAGTCGATTCTGAGCGTGCTGTCGTCACCCTTTGATATTGGCGGCCAACGGCTGCATATTAGTGCCAGTGTCGGTCTGACTCTGGGGCGGCATTCGGACAGAACGTCGGCAACGATGCTGGTGCGCCGGGCCGATTATGCCATGCAGCAGGCGAAGGCGGAGGGGCGCAACACCTGGTACTGGTATGACGATGATGCCCACAACGACCATACCGAGCATCTGCGCCTGCGGCGTGAGCTGGCCGAGGCGCTCAGTCAACAGCAGCTGCGGGTGTATTACCAGCCGGTGGTCAGTGCCCGCTCAGGTCGAATGGTTGCGGTTGAAGCACTGGTACGTTGGCAGCACCCGCAGCGGGGACTGGTGTCACCGGCGCAGTTCATTGCCGTTGCCGAGCAGACCGGGCAGATCATCGCCATTGGGCGTTATGTGCTGCAGCAGGCCTGTGCGGACATGGCGCAGCTGTATCGCGATACCGGGCGAGTGCTGCCGGTGTCGGTAAATATTTCACCGCTGCAGTTTCGCCGCAGTGGTTTCCTTGATGAGCTGGATACCGTGTTGCGCCACACCGGGCTTCCGGCCGATCAGCTGGTGCTGGAGGTGACGGAAGGCGTGCTGATGTCCGGTACTGAATCATCCATTGAGCTGCTTGGGCGCATTCGCGAACGGGGTATCGGGGTGGCGATTGATGATTTTGGCACCGGTTTCTCCAGCCTCAGCTACCTGCGTCAGTTGCCGGTCAACAAGATCAAGCTGGATCGCAGTTTCATTTGCAATGTCACCAGCAGTCGTGGCGATGCCGCCATTGTCAGGGGCATCATCGCCATGGCGCACCACCTGCAGCTGCAAGTGGTGGCCGAAGGTATTGAAACCGATGAACAGTGGCAGTATCTGCAGCAGCGCAAGTGTGACCTGCTGCAGGGCTTTCTGTTTGCCAGGCCAATGCCGTTGGAGCAACTGTTGCAGCTGCCGGAGCGGTTGCCGGGCTGACCTTTGGCGGGCTGATCAGGCTCGGCCCTGATCAGCCAGCAGCGCCTGTGCGCGGACAAAATCAAAATCATGCAGCGCGCTGTGCAGGCGGATGGCATTGACGCCCAGTCGCTGTTGCAGCGTATCCGCATGTGTCTCAGCCAGTTCCAGACAACTGAAATCCTCCAGCAGCAGCCGCCGTTGCAGCTCGTGCAGCAGCTGATCGGTGTCGGTAACAGGCTCGGGCAGAGGCGTTGGGGGCGATGGCAACACTGTTAGGCTGTTGGCTGGCTGGTCACTGCGAGACGGCAGGTCGGCCTGTTGGGCTACCGGTTGTGCCGTGCGCTCATCCGTCGCTTGCTCGGGCTGGAGCTGGACGGTGAACCAGAAAGCGGCTCCCGGCGTGTGGGGCACGACCAGGCCGGCATCGCCATTCATCAATCTGGCCAGCAGACGCGCGATACGCAGACCTATGCCGTCGCCGGTGTGATGGTGCAGATGGGGTGTCTCGTTGCGGCGGAACAGGCCCAGGCTGACACCGGCAGGTAGCCCCGTGCCGGTATCTTCAATCGTGAAATGCAGACGGACACTGTTGTGGCTTCGTGCCGCCAGGCGTACCTGAAGGCGTATCTCGCCCCGCTGGGTGAATTTGACCGCATTGTCGGTAAAGCAGCGAATCAGCTGCTTCAGGCGCAGGCTGTCGCCGTACAGGCGGGCAGGGATATGCGCATCCCGGGTCATGACAAAGGCAACAGCTTTACCTTCCAGACGGGTTTGCATCTCTGCGGCCAGTTCATCCAGCAGGGGGTGAAGCTCAAAGTTGTCGGGTTCCAACGGCAGGCTGCCCTGTTCCAGCCGCGACAGGTCAAGCAGGTTGCCGATGCTGTGCATCAACTGGCGACTGCTGGCCTGAATGCTCAACAGATACTGGCGCTGCAGCTCCGACTCTGTCCTGGCCAACGCCAAATGAGTCACGCCCAGAATGGCATTGAGCGGTGTGCGCAGCTGATGGCTGACGCCGGTGAGAAAGTCCGTTTTCAGTCGATTCAGTTCGTTGCGATAGTCATCGCTCATGAGTATCTCCCTGCAGGGCGGTCTGTCCCGACCGAATGGCATCCTGAATTTTCTTGATCAGCGTGACCTTGTTATAGGGTTTGACGATATAGTCCGTGGCCCCGGTGGCGATGCACTCCAGCACCGTTTCGCGCTGATTTTGCCCGCTGATGATAATGATCGGTACCCCGGCCAGGACGGCATCGCCCTTGATCTGACGGGTGGCTTCTATACCGTCCATGCCGGGCATGAGGATGTCCATCAGAATCAGGTCGGGGCGCTTGTGGCGGACCGCTTCCAGCGCTGCTTCGCCACTGGTGGCAAAGCTCAGGCTGTAGTGTTCCGAGGTGAGAATGCTGCTGAGCACCTGACGTTGGAAGTCATCATCATCGACCACCAGCACATGCCCGTTGTGAATGCGCCGGTTGATCAACAGGGTGCCGGTCTCCTCCTTCATCCGGTCCAGCGACTCCAGAAACCGGTGTGACAGGGTTCTGATTTCACGAAAGCTGGCAACGGAGTGCTCGATGCCGCCACGCACGCTGGAAAAGGCCTGCGCGGACGGCAACTGCGCTGCGCCGGCCGCCTGTTGGTCCAGTACCCGGTGAACCAGATGATCGTAATGGTTGAGTGTCTCGGTGAGCAGGTGGATAAGCCCGGCCAGTTGAGTGTCGACCTGGCGGCCATAGCCCCGTCCCTGTGCATCCTGATCAACAAATACCTGCTGCAGCTTGCCCAGATTCTGTTGCTGGCGCACCAGTACTCGGTCGTTTTCCTGGGCGTTGTGGTTGTGGCGCAGGTCAGTCATCGACTGATGCACCGACATGGCCAGTCGATAGGGGTCGTAGGTCAGCGGCCAGAACACGATGTAGTCGGTAAAGCGGTCACTGTTGCACAGATCATAGGCGCGTTTGACCTCGCGCTTGTTGCACAGTGCTATAACGCGATGGGGTTTTTGCGCCGGATTCTGTTCCTGATCGCGGGGGTAAAGGCGATCATAGATCTGTTCACACTTGTCCAGATTGTCAAAACCCAGAATGATGATCTGCGGATTGTGTTGCCGATAGGCCTGCTGCAGCGCATCCAGCTCATCGGGAATGATCAGGTTGTCAAATTCCGACAGTTGCGTCTGGATAATTTCGGAGGTGCTCTTGTTGTCCGAGGCCACCAGAATAACCGGGTTGTGAAGGGCAGTCATGCTCATACTCCTGTGCACTCAACGTGCATGAACATCCGAGATCAGTTCAACACGGCGCTGTTGCCACTGTGCCAGCCAGGCGGGCAGCTGTTCGGCCGCCATGGCGCGGGCGATGAACCAGCCCTGTGCCGTATGGCAGCCGGATGCCTGCAGCAGCTGCCAGTCAGCTGTGTCTTCCACGCCTTCGGCTACGGTGTGCAGACCCAGTTTGTGGGCCATGTTCATGCTGCCCTCGAAGATACTGCGCAGTGCGGTGACGTGCGCGGCGCCGTGAACAAAGCTGCGATCAATCTTGAGTTCATTGAACGGTAAATCGCGCAGCTGGGCCAGCGATGAATGGCCGGTACCGAAATCATCAATGGACAGGCCGATCCGCTTGAGCCGCAGGCGCGAGAGAATATCCATGGACTTCAACCGGTTGCGCATCAGGCGGCTTTCGGTCACTTCGAGCATCAGGCTGGTCGGCGGTAATGCGTGCGCCTTCAGCGCCTGTTCGACCCGTTCGGGAAAGTCCAGCGCATCGAGGTTGTCCATGGAGATGTTGACCGCCACCTGCAACTCCAGCCCCTGGCGGTGCCAGTGGGCGACATCTTCCAGTGCCCGGTTGAGAACCTGAAAGGTCAGCCGGTCCATCAGGCCGAGATTTTCCGCCTGGGCAATAAAGCGGTCGGGGTAGACCAGCCCGTCACGGGGGTGCTGCCAGCGCACCAGGGTTTCCACCCCGGTCACCTCTCCGGTGCCGACACTGACCTTGGGCTGATAATGGTTGATCAGCTGCTGTTCGCTCAGCGCCTGCTCCAGCTCGGCATCCGCATAGATTATGGGTGTCGGGCGCGCGGCTTCAGGGTCGGGAGCGCCGCACAGGGCCAGCACCTGCTCCAGCCGCTGCCGGGGTACCGGTTTCTGCAGAGCATCCAGCAGGCGCAGGCCGTGGCCTCTGGCCAGGCGCTCCACGGTTTGTAGAATGCGGGCATCCTCGCCGCTGACCAGCACCAGAGCACCGCGGTAGCCGATTCGGCTCAGCTCGCGTACCAGCTCGACACCGTCCTTGTCGGGCATGTGCAGATCGCAGACGACGAGGTCATCGGCATGATGCTCGCGGGTGATGGCATCCATGGCACTGACGCCACCGTCAAATTCGTGTACCGGCGCACCGCTGAGCTCGCCCAGCTGGTGGGCCAGCAGGTGGCGGATAAAGGGATCGTCATCAATGATAAAAATTCGCATCTAAAGCTCCATGCAGGCGATCAAATATGGCACAGCGCATCGGTGACGGCTGCATCGGTTTGGCTGTAAAGCTGTTCAAAACGCTGCATCAATACAGCGACTTCCTCGTGATCGTGGGCGCGGCAGGCCATTTCCAGATCGGCACAGAGATCGCCCAGAGGCAGGGCTCCGATCGAGCGGGAAGACGACTTGAAACGATGCGCCAGCGAACTCAGGGTACCGCTATCCTGTACCTCCCAGGCGGCACGCACTTCGGCCATCAGTGTTGTGGACGAGGTTTGCCAGATGGTCAGAAACTCGCGCAACAGCGCCGGTTCGGCGCCGACCAGATCACGCAGAATATTCAGATCCAGTGCGGCTTCCGCCGTTGTTTCCGGCCTGTCAGGTGTGTCAGCGGCGGTCATGTTCTGTGTTGCGGCCCCCGGAGCCAGCCAGTGTTCCAGGGTCTGTTTCAGCTGTTCCAGCTTCACTGGCTTGACCAGATAGGCATCCATGCCCTGTTCCAGGGCGCGATTGGACTCGCCACGCAGTGCGTTGGCGGTCAGGGCAATGATCGGCAGGTGCCGCCCCTCTGCCTCGCGTTCACGGATCTCGCGGGTCAGGGTGTAGCCGTCCATCTGCGGCATGTGCAGATCGGTGAGCAGCAGCGCATATTCGCCCCGCTGCCACATCTCCAGCGCCTTGTTGCCATCGTCGGCCACTTCGGCGGTATAGCCCAGCAGTGACAGCTGCTGCAGAATCACCAACTGGTTGACCCGGTCATCCTCGGCCACCAGAATCAGTCGCCCCTGTGAACGGGCATCGGCGATGGAAAGTGCCTCCGACTGATACTCTTCGGCTATTGGTGCGGTGTGCAGGGCACCGGGCGAGGCGCGACCGGCGGCGACCGCCACGGCGTTGATGAATTCACGTCGGCTCAGTGCGTCCATGTCCAGGCTGACCGTATCGGCGGCGGTGATTCGGCCGCGTCGGCGCAAGCCGTGTTGCAGATGAACCTGGCGTACCTGTTCGGGTAGTCTCCTGTCACCTGTATTGGCCGGGTCACAGATCATCACGACCGGTGTCTGGCTCGCTTGTGACAGTGACAGGTTCTGCATCCCGTCGGTCAACAGTTCCACTTCGGCCCCAGCGTGGGCCAGATAACGGTAAAGGTCATCGCTGTTGTAGTCCGAGCTGTCGTACAGCAGGCAGCGAACGCCGTTCAGGTCTGGCGGTATCGGCTGCTCAAGAGGGGGCGCGGCCGGCGGCATGGGCAGGGTGAGCATAAACACCGTGCCTACCTCGGGTTCACTGATCAGGCGAATGCCGCCGCCCATCAGGTCGACCAGGTGACGGCAGATGGCCAGCCCCAGGCCGGTACCGCCGTAGCGGCGTGTGGTCGAGGTTTCCGCCTGGGTAAAGGGCATGAACAGCTGTTGCTGCTGGGCGGCACTGATGCCGATGCCGTTGTCGGCGACCCGCACCTTGAGCTGCAGCGGATCCCCGTCGGTGAAGTCCACGCGTACCGAAACCCGGCCCTTGATGCCGTCGCGGCCGGAGCAAAACTTGATGCCGTTGCCGATCAGGTTATACAGCAGCTGGCGCAGGCGCACCGGGTCCGAGAGTACCCAGGCGGGCAGTTCGGGGGCGATGAACAGGGACAGGTCCACATCACGCTGATGGGCCACTGGCACCAGTGAGCTGCACAGGGTTTCAATCAGCTCAACCAGATCAAAGGGCTGGGTCTCCAGCTCGAGACGACCGGCCTCAATCTTGGAAAAATCAAGAATATCGTCAATCAGCGTCAACAGGGTCGCGGCGGATTCGCGCACGGTCGCCAGCATCCGGCTTTGCTGTTCATTGAGCGGACTCTTTTCCAGTACCTCGATCAGCCCTACCACGCCGTTCATCGGCGTGCGGATCTCATGGCTCATGGTGGCCAGAAAGGTGGATTTGGCCTGATTGGCACGCTCGGCTTCGTCACGGGCGAGGGTCAGCGCGGTGATCATGGCTTTCTGCTCGCTGATGTCGTGCAGGGTACCGGCAAACATGGTTTGACCGTTGACCT
>CAYMHL010000083.1:0-1554 GCA_964390205.1 uncultured Marinobacterium sp. | reverse complement strand
TTCTGCTCGCTGATGTCGTGCAGGGTACCGGCAAACATGGTTTGACCGTTGACCTTGTATTCGGTCACGGCCAGTTCCAGCGGGATGCGGTGACCGTCCTTGTGCCGGCCGATGACCTCCCGGCTGGTGCCGATGAAATGGGGTTCACGGGTTTCCATGTAGCGGGCCAGATAGCCATCGTGCCGGCTGCGATCCGGATCCGGCATCAGCATGGACACATTCTGCCCGATCAGCTCATCCGGATGGTAGCCGAATACCTTTTCCACCGCCGGGTTGGCACTGGCAATACAGCCGCGGGGGTCAATGGTGATAACACACTCCAGCAGGTTGTTGAGCAACGTGTGCAGCTCGATCTCCTTGGCCTCGATGGCACGGCTCTTATGCTGAATATCCTTGAGCTGTGCATTCAGTTGCGTATTCAGTTGCTCCAGCTGCTGCGTGGCTTGATGACGCTCGGTGGTGTCATGCGCGGAGGCGAAAATCAGCCCGTTGGGCTGAGGCAGGGCGCGCCATTCGATCCAGCGGTAGCTGCCATCCTTGCAGCGGTAACGGTTCTCGAAATGCAGCGCCATCCTGCCGTCTTCCAGACCTTTAAGTTCATCCAGCGTTGCCTGGCGGTTATCCGGATGGACCAGCTCGATAAAGGGTTGACTGAGTAGCTCGGTTTCACTCCAGCCCAGGGTGTGGATAAAGGCGGGGTTGATGCGACGGAAATAACCGCGCATGTCGGCAATGCAGAGCAGATCCAGGGAAACCGTGAAAAAGCGTTCAAACTCCCGCTCGGCCTCGCGTCGGCGGTTGAGTTCCAGTCTGAGGTCGCGGGTACGGCGCATCACGGTAAGGCGGGTTGCCAGATCGCGTTCTGCCAGACTGAGCGTGGTATAGGCGGCCAGCAGTGCCGCCAGAATGGCAAACAGAAAATATAAGCGCTCGATACCGCTGGCACCGGCCACATGCAGGGGTGCCAGCAATACAAAATCGAGCTGCCATTGTCGGCCACCCAGGTCCAGCCGGTCGGTGCGGAAGATGCTGTCCTGCTGCAGTATTTGATCGATCAGTACCAGGGGCTGCTCCGGCTCGGTGATGTCGGTCACTCGAACTGCCAGCCCTGCGTTCTCGGCTTGCTGCAGCAAGGGTGAAAAGAGCCGTTCAATCTCGAACACACCGACCACCATACCCAGAGGGGCGGCGGGTTGGCCTTCCACTTCAGGCCGGATCACCGGGGCGAAGGCCAGTACCGCATTCAATCCGGTTCTAATCAGCGTTGCAGGTCGGGAAAGTTGTACCGTCCGGGTGGCAAATGCCCGTGCCATGGCCTCACGTCTGGCTGGGTCCCAGCTGTGATCCAGCCCTTTGACGGTCTGCCCCATGGCCGGAGGCACGCTGAACAGTACCGGATAATGTTCGTTGCGCCTTTGCGCGCTGACATAGACCACGTCCTGTTTAGCTTCGCCCAGCGGCTCTACCAGTTCTTGACCGGTTTGTTGTTCAAACGCCGGGCGTTCGACTGCCGTGATACGAGGTGCCCAGTCCAGACTGATCAGCGCCGGGTTG
>CAYMHL010000082.1:0-10108 GCA_964390205.1 uncultured Marinobacterium sp. | reverse complement strand
TTTACAAGATTGGCCTAACAAGCCGTCAACTGGAAGATCGCCTCCCTGAAATCCAGCGTGACCTGAGGGTGCACTTCGAATCGGTGAAGATCGAACCTTTGCTGTTCAAACTGAACCGTGGTCACTGTGAACGCTACTTCAAATTCCGTTATGCCGATCACAACCGTCCTGTTGGTCGATTAACTGAATATTTTACGTTCAGTGAGGCCGAATTCAAAAAGGTGTTGAGCGATCTAAAACGCATGCCCGAACGCCAGTTCAATGAAATCGAAACCAAGATCCAACGTGATTGGTGGGCAAAGGAAGAGCGTCGTATCTCTGCGGTACGTAGAGGCGTTGCTTTGGCAAAAGCAAACGGCAAGCGACTGGGCCGACCAAAGGGGAGCACCGAGGACGTGCAAACATACTTGGCCAAGCCTGCGAACGCCAAAATTGCTCAGCTATTAAAAGCTGGGCAAACAGTACGTGCTGCTGCCGTAACTGCGGGTACTTCTACGCGGACCGTGCAACGTGTGAAGCGTGCCTTGGCAACGCTCCTGGACGAGCCTGACAGCTGATTGCTTGAAGCGTTAAATTGCTCGGTCGCGGCATTCAAGCCGGTAAGCACAGGCGCGGCATTTTGGCTTAGAGGGGCTGGCTTCACCGTAACCGCCGTTCTGGATTGACCGTACTCTTTCCACGAAGGGGCGCACGATATTAAAAAGTGCTAGGTCTTCTGTTGGCAGATCAAAGGCCTTTTGCTCGCTCTTGGTTTTAACCACCACTTGGCGGACCTTGAAACCCGATCCACGTGCTGCCAGAGCAGCTGTAAACGCCTGCACCCAATCAGACTCGAAGACAGGCCCACGGCGTGATTTGTACTCGATGGCGGTGATCAAGCCGTTTTTGTTGTACATCGCGTCCGGCTTACCCACCACCTTGAATCCATTATGGAAGAAGGGCTTAACGTGGCGGCCCTCATCGACCCAGATAAGATCGCCTACCTCGGAGTCAGTCGAGTGACGGCGACCGCGGCGCGCGTTCAGAATAACAAGGTAGATGACAAAAAAAGCCAGGAAGATCAGCCAGATATCCTGAAAGCCTCTGAACAGACGCACGAACTCTTTGAACAAATCCCACATGGTTATCGGTCCTGTTGATTCTGCAGGTGACTGAGTAACCAGGTAACCGTTTTACGAGCAACAGAGTCCAATTTGGCATTATGCTCACATGCACGGACCAACACCGGTGAAAGGGCATAGTAGATCCGCACAAACACTCGGCCAGGCCAGTGCGGCATCAGGTGTACATCGCGGAATTGACGCAAGGATTCAGTACGTGGGTCGCTTATACCAAATAGGTGCGAAGCGACAAAGCAGCGGCGATCCTGTGCCTGGCGTTTGATTTGTGCGTTGAACCTCTCGTGCTCTTCTTCACCTCGTGCACGTGCTTTCTGTGCGGACTCGCTCACGGCTGAGCCTTTTGCTTTGTGCTCCAGGTACTTGCTGCAGAATGCAGCTCTTCCGGCAGCAGACGCTGCCACCCAGTCTTTTTTACTCATGTTCACCACAACTCTTTCTACTGGTGAGCGGGTAAGCGCCAATGCTTACCAGTTTTTGGCACAGGTGGTGTTTTAGTCATCAGTCTGTCTACAAGCGAGTATCACGACCTGTCAGAGTCCTTATCAAGCTGCTACGGCTGCGGTAACGTCTTGATAAGAGCTCTGTCCCTTGTGCTTCACTTTGCCCTTCTTGAGTGCCTTCTTGCGGTCCTCAAACGTTGCGGACTTGTTGAAAGCTCGCGCATTCTTCGCCACATAATTGCGCGGCTCACTAACCGGTTGTTTAGTCATCGATTTCTCCTGTCTGTCGCCCAGTAGGCGCAATGTGTTGGGCGTCTAATTGTGATTGGTGCTGAACGCACTGATCGGAATTGTATGTTGGCACCTGTGCTCGTGATTTTCCGCACAGCTTATCTAGCCGTTACGGTGATGGCGTATAGTTCATACGCTTACAATGGAGCTATTCTCTGAGGTGTAGACATTCAGTTCAATGGCTTTCCAGAGAAAATGGCCCACTTACGCATGCTTGCTGATGAGGCCCACAGCTTTCACCAGCTCATTCAGCCAAGGATACAGATTATGATGTTGAAGTTTTTCGCCATCGCATTGGGGATAGTCCCGTCCAACGCTTAAATGCACGGCAGAAAGCTGCAGGCTCGGCAAAACCGGTTTGCTCGGCCACTTCCTGAATGCTCAAGTTCTCGTTATTGAGCAGCTTCATGGCGAAATCCTGTCGCAGGGACTCCTTGATCATCCGGATCGATGTGCCTTCATCCTGAAGATGGCGGCGCAAGGTTCGAGGGGTTATCAGCAAATGTCGGCTGATTTCGTCCAGATCCGGCATGTTTTCCAGGTCGTGCCGTTGCAGCAGTACCTTTACACGGGTTTGCAGACTGCTGTCGCGTACCGGTCGACGCAGAATCACGGCAGGGCAATCCTGCAGAAAAGAGTCCAACTCACTCGCATTACGCACAATCGGCAGTTGGAGAAAGCGTGGGTGCATGCTGAAACCACATCGGTCCTGCTCATACAGTAATTCGCCCAGAAACATGGCGCGGTATGCTTTCGCATGGCCGGGTGTTGAATAGGCGAAACTGGTGCTGGCCACAGGGATCTGCTGCCCTACCAGCCAGCTGGCAAAGCGCTGCCACATCAACAGCATGAACTCCTGCAGCAGGTGGTCCGGGTCTTCACCGTCATGTTTCAGATGCAGGCTGTAGAACACCAGCGGGGTATCTCCCTCCGGATCAAGGCCAATATCGAGGTCGTCCGAAACCGCGCGATAAAAGCGGGCACTCTGGCGCAGCATGCCGCCCAGTGTTTTGGCCCCGCAGGCCAATTCTGCCATCAAGGCAAACACACCTCGTCTGCAGATGTTGGGTGAGAGTCCCATGAATTCGCTGCGGGTAAAGCGCCAGACGGCACGGATGAGATCACTCAGCTGCTGTTCGGTGAGCAGTTTGTCGGGACGGTCCACCCAGTCCAGCGGAATGCGGGCTTCATTAAGCAAAGTGTCACGACAGGCGCCCTGCAGCAGTGCTCCGCTGATACAGGCATTGATGAAGTGATTCGCAATGTGCGCCTTGCCGGAAGGACGCGGGAGTTCATGTGCTGACATCCCGTCATTGTGCAGAAGGGTTCAGGTCATGCCAAGCATTCTGCAAGGCTGCGTCAGTGCTTGGCCATTTCGATCAATTAAAACGACCGGTTCTGTCATTCAAAGCCATTATTTAAAGGCTTTAAATGGCCTTAATGGTCAACCGGCCGGTGGCCCCGAAGGTAAAAACAACAATAAAGGGCTTAGTATGAATACACAGATGCACAACCTGAATCATGAAGCGGCAGAGGACGAGGATCGCTCGCTGTTTCAGGAGATGGTCAGACGCATTCTGCATCAGGAAGTGGCGCCTGACTACGAGGAATGGGAAGCGGCACACCAGCTTCCACGTGACCTTTGGTGTCGGTTGGGCGAGGCCGGCCTGCTGGGTGTTGATCTGCCCGAGGCACTGGGCGGCTCGGGAGCCGGTGTTGAAATCTGCCTGATGATCTGTGAAGAGATCTCACGGCAGGGGTTTGGTGGTCTGGCCAGCGGTTACAACATCCACGCCAATATAGTCATTCCGTATCTGTTGCACCTTGGCACTGACGCACAGCAGCAGTACTGGCTGCCGCGTATGGCCAGCGGTGAGGTACTGGGAGCCATCGCGATGACGGAGCCGGGGGCCGGCAGTGATCTGGCCGCCATGCGTACCACCGCTGAAAAGGTTGAGTCGGGCTGGAAGTTGAATGGCACCAAGGTGTTCATCACCAACGGTCAGCTGGCGGATATGGTGATTGTATGTGCCAAGACTGACCCGACCGCCGGTGCCCGGGGTGTATCGCTGTTTCTGGTTGATACGCGCCTGCCGGGATTCTCGCGCGGCAAGTCAATCCGCAAGATCGGTCAGCACGCCAGCGATACCGCGGAACTCTTCTTTGATGATCTGATCGTGCCGGATGAGGCCCTGCTGGGAGAGGCCGGGAAGGGGTTTGCCTACCTGATGCAGGAACTGCCGCGTGAGCGTTTGGGCGTTGCAGCCCAGGCGCTGGGTGCCATCGAAGGGGCCATGCAGCTCACACTTGAATACGTGCAGGAACGTCATGCCTTTGGTCAGCGCATCGCTGATTTCCAGAACTCACGCTTCACGCTGGCACAGGTGCGTGCCGAGCTGGAAATGGGACGTGCCTATTTCAATCAGTGCCTGCAACGCTACAGAGCAGGGCAGATGAGTCCTGTCGATGCCGCCACATTGAAACTGATGCTCAGCGAGATGCAGTGCAGCAGCATTGATCGTTGCCTGCAGCTGTTCGGCGGTTATGGCTACACACTGGAATACCCCATTTCCCGCTTCTACGTGGATGCGCGCATCCAGACCATTTATGCCGGTACTTCCGAAATTATGAAGGAAGTGATTGCCCGCGACATGCTTGGCCGTGTGGCCTGACAGAACAATAAGAGGATTTTACGATGAGCGAGACTCTCATGTTGCAGGATGTAGTGATCGTTGCAGGGGCCCGAACGGCAATTGGCGGCTTTGGTGGCAGCCTTGCAGCCTATACACCGGCCGAACTGGGTACTTTTGCAGGCCGCGCAGCTATTGAACGTGCCGGAGTTGATGCCGGCGAGATCGATCACGCCGTGTTTGGACATATCATCACAACGAGCCCGCAGGACGCCTACCTGTCACGTCATATTGCGCGCAACTGTGGTTTGCCGGACAGCTCGGCCGCATTGAATGTTAACCGCCTGTGTGGCTCTTCCGTTCAGTCCCTGATTTCGGCGGCGCAAATGATCCAGTCCGGTGCCAGCCGTATTGCCCTGGCCGGTGGGGCGGAGAGCATGAGCCAGGGTGCCTATCTGTTGCCGAAAATGCGCTTTGGGCAGCGTATGGGGGATGCTCCTGCGCTGGATATGACAGTCGGCATTCTGAGTGATCCCTTCGACAGTGGCCATATGGGGATCACGGCAGAAAATATCGCGCAGCAGTATGGGTTTACCCGAGAGCAGCTGGATCAATATGCCTGTGACAGCCACCACAAGGCTGCGGCGGCCATTGATGCCGGTTACCTGACCGATCAAATCGTTTCGGTACCGGTTCGAAAGAGCCGCGAAACCCTGCCGTTTTTCATTGATGAGCATGTTCGCCCTGATGTGGACTTTGCTGGTCTGCAGCAGCTGCGTCCGGCCTTTAAAAAGGATGGTATTGTCACGGCGGGCAACGCATCGGGCATTAACGATGGCGCGGCTGCACTGGTTATGACATCAGCTCAGGAAGCGGAGCAGCGTGGGCTTAAGGCCAGGGCGCGTTTTGTCAGTTATGCCTTTGCGGGAGTGGAGCCTCACTTGATGGGACTGGGGCCGATTCCGGCAGTCAAGAAGGCCCTGCAACAGGCCGGGCTCTCCATGTCTGACATTGATCTGATCGAATCCAACGAGGCATTTGCAGCGCAGGCGATGGCGGTTGCGCAAAGTCTTGAGTTCGATCCGTCACGTGTGAACGTCAATGGTGGCGCGATTGCGCATGGGCATCCGGTGGGCGCTACCGGCTCCATCATTACGCTCAAGGCGCTGTATGAACTGGAGCGTCAGGGTAAACGCCGGGCGCTGATTACCATGTGCATCGGCGGTGGTCAGGGTATTGCGTTGATCATCGAACGGCTGGAGGGGTGAACATGGGTAACCAGCACACATCAAAACCTATCCGCAGGGTTGCCGTGATCGGTGCCGGTGTCATGGGCGCTGGCATTGCCGCTCAGGCCGCCAATGCAGGTGCTGACGTACTGTTGCTTGATATTCCGCCAAGAGATGTCGCTCCAGACGCGCCTGCCGCCGAGCGCAATGCAATTGCGGCGGGTGCCGTGGAGAGGATGCTTCAGGCAGGCGCTGCCGGTGCTTTGATGGACAGCACGGTGGCCGATCGTGTTCAGGTCGGCAATACGGAGGATGATCTCTACAGGCTGAAAGACGCTGACTGGATTGTTGAGGTGGTGGTTGAACGCCTTGATGTCAAACAGGATCTGTATCGACGGATCGAAGCGGTGCGTGCACCCGATGCGATTGTTTCGTCCAACACCTCCACGATTCCCTTGGCAACCCTGATGGAGGGGATGCCTCAAAGCCTGCGTGAGCACTTTGTGGTAACCCATTTTTTCAACCCGCCACGCTACATGCGCCTGCTGGAGCTTGTCAGCTCTGAGGATACGCGCCCGGAGGTGGCGGAACGGGTGCGATCATTCATCGATCATGGCATGGGTAAAACGGTGATTCACTGCAATGACCGTCCGGGCTTTATCGCCAACCGATTGGGTGTCTACTGGATGCAGGTTGCGTTGCAGGAAGCCATCGCGATGGGGTTGAGTGTTGAGGACGCCGATGCAGTGATGCAGGTGTGCGGATTCCCGAAAACCGGCATTTTCGGGCTTTGGGACCTGGTCGGAATCGATCTCATGCCTGAAGTGACAGCGAGTCTGGCACGCCTGCTGGAAGAGGATGATCCGTTCCAGACATACGCCGGTGCTGTGCCTGTGATTGAACATATGCTGGCTAAGGGCTGGCACGGTCGCAAGGGCAGGGTTCTGCAAGGGTTCTATCGACAGTTCACGGATTCTGATGGCCGCATACAGCGTGAAGTGCTTGATCTTGTCGCACTGGAACACCGGGCACCGGAACCTGTAACGCTTCAATCCGCTGGGTTGAAGTCTGGGCAAATCAGCGAATTGCTGGCCAGCGATGATCAGGGAGGCCTTTATGCCTGGCGAGTGCTGTCACGGGTGCTGGATTATGCCACGCGGCTGGTGCCGGACGTGGCCGATGCTATTGATGCGATCGATGCCGCCATGCGCCTGGGCTACAACTGGCGCTTTGGCCCGTTTGAGTTATTGGATCGAATCGGGGTCAGTGCGTTTGCTGCACGTGTGCAGGATGAAGGTCGCTCCCTTTCGACGTTTGTCCGTAATGCGTCTGGGCAACCTTGCTACAAAAATGCCGAACAGCTGGACTGGCAGGGTCAATACCGTCCGATCTCCCGAGATGCAGGGATCATTGACTGGCAGAGCATTGTGGCCCGCCCAGCCATTCATGCGTTCGAACGCAGTGTGTTGCGGGAGTTGGACCAGGATATCTGGTGTCTTGAGTTTAGCCATAAGGTGAATGCTCTCAGCAGCGTGCTGCTGGATGAGATCGAAACAGCTCTGGCCGAGGCCATTGCCGCTGATAAAGGGCTGGTGTTGTACAGTGCCAGTGGCATTTTTGCTGCGGGTGCTGACCTTAAGGAGTTTGTCGCCATGACAACTCAGGAGGGTGCCATTGATCGCTACATTCGGCGCGGGCAGCAGCTGTTCATGGCGATTCGTCAGGCGCCTGTCCCGGTTGTTGCCGCCGTGGCGGGCAAAGCGCTCGGCGGGGGGCTTGAATTGATGTTTCACTGTCACGCCCTTCAGGTGCATGCCGAGTCACAGCTGGGATTGGTGGAAAACAGCGTTGGCATTGTTCCGGGGTGGGGCGGATGTCGAGAATTGTTGGCCCGCAGTGCAGAGCGCTTCGGTGCTTCAGCGGCAATCCAGCACACATTTACATTGATCAGTGAGGCATCTGTCACCGCTTCGGCACTGCAGGCTCGTCAATGGGGCTTTCTGCGCGACAGTGATGGCATCAGCATGAATCGGGATCGCCTGTTGTCGGATGCGCTGGCGCTGTGCAGGCAGCTGCGCGATGCGCCCGAACACAGGCAGCCAACGCTGTCGGCGCTGCAGCACTGCGTACCAGCCAAACCACTTGCTGTTGAGGGCTATCAAGCGGTACTTGAACAGCACCTGCTTGACCTGTTGAACCTGGCAAGCGAGCCTGGCTGGTTTGATCGCTTTGCTGACCATGAGCGGCGCTGCAATCTGGCGTTGCTGCAGTACCCCGAGTCCGTTCAGCGCATGCAGGCCCTGTTGGAAACAGGCCGCCCATTGCGTAACTGAACGGGTCTGAATGCCCGGTAGAAAAATAATAACGAGAGGTGAATATGAATTCGGAAGCTCAAACCCAAAAGCAGATTGATCGAGCCAATCGCAATACCATCGGGGATGCTCTGCACAGGGCTGTGGTGCAGTATCCTCAGCAGATTGCCCTGGAGTATGCCGACCGCTGCTGGTCCTATCGTGAGCTGAACGCGGCCGTCAATAAAGTCGCAAACCACATGTTGGCACAGGGACTTAACAAAGGGGACCGTGTTGCCGCGTATGGCAAAAATTCTGATGCCTACCTGATTCTCTGGCTTGCCTGCACCCGTGCGGGTCTGATCCATGTGCCCGTGAATTTCTCATTGACCGAGCGTGAGCTGGTGTATGTCCTGACGCAATCAGGTGCACGCGCCCTGTTTGCAGACGACAGCCTCAAGGGGCACATCGATGCTGTATGCGATCAGCTGAACCTGAGCATACAAGGCAGTTTGCACAGTAACGCCAGGGTAGAAGGTAAGACCGATGTGCTTATGGTGGCACAGGGTGCTGGAAGTGAGCATTCGCCGGAGCTTGCACTGGATGAGAATGACGTGGTCCAGATTTTGTACACCTCCGGTACAACGTCAGATCCAAAGGGCGCGATGCACACTCACCGCTCCCTGATGGCTGAATATGTAAGCTGCCTGTTGCATCTGGATATCAAGAAGACCGACCGCTGTCTGGCGGCACTGCCGCTGTATCATTCCGCGCAGATGCATGTGTTTACCATGCCGGCGCTGCTCTCGGGTGCCTACACCTGCCTGCTGGATACTCCGACCCCCGAGCTGATATTGCAGCAGCTGAAACAGAAGCGGTTGAGCAGCTTTTTTGCACCGCCCACCGTTTGGATCGCGTTGCTGCGCCATCCGCAGTTTGTCGAATCAGAGCTGCAGCATTTGCAAAAGCTGTATTATGGCGCTTCCATCATGCCGGAGCCGATTGTGAAAGAGCTGGCTGAGCGCCTGCCCGACTCCGGACTCTATAACTGCTATGGGCAAAGCGAAATTGCACCCCTGGCCACGGTACTGGCGCCGGACGAGCACGCCGAGAGGCCGGCATCCTGCGGTCGTCCCATTTTCAATGTTGAAACACGGATTGTTGACCCTGCGACCGGCGAAGAGTGTGCGCCAGGGCAACAGGGTGAGCTGGTGCACCGGTCGCCACAGTTGATGGTCGGCTACTGGGACAAGCCCGAGCAAACCGAAGAGGCCTTTGCCGGTGGCTGGTTTCACTCGGGTGATCTCGGTTATCGCGATGAGGAGGGCTACATCTGGATTGTGGATCGCATCAAGGACATCGTGAATACCGGTGGGGTGCTGGTTGCCAGTCGAGACGTTGAGGAAGCGCTTTACACGCACCCTGACGTCGATGAAGTGGCGGTGATTGGCGTGCCGGATGAAAAATGGATTGAAGCCATTGCAGCGGTTGTCGTGCTGCGACCTGAGGCCGATCCGAATGCGGAGAGCTTGATCCGTCATGCCAGAGAAAATCTGGCGCCTTTCAAGGTACCCAAGCACGTGCATTTCGTGCAGCAGTTGCCCAAAAACACGTCCGGAAAGCTTCTGAAACGAGCACTGCGCCAACAGTTCTCGGACTTCTAGCCTGACGTAATCGCATCTGGAACCGGTCAGGTTCCAGATGCTGAATTCCAAGGAAATTGCTATGCGACCCGAACCTTGTGTCCGCAGGGATGTTCACGGCTCTGTGATGGTGATCAGAATCGTCAATCCTGCCAGAAAGAATGCACTTGATATTAATGCATATACATTACTCTCGGAGTTTTTAACCCAGGCAGAACAAAATGCCGAAATAAAATCCATTGTGATCACGGGGCATGATGAGTATTTTTGCAGCGGTCACGACGTTGATGATTTTCTGAATAATCCAATACAGGATGAAACGCATCCGGTATTTCAGTTCATGCTCAGGATGAGTCAATGCAAAAAACCTGTAATCGCGGCTGTTGAAGGTTTTGCCGTCAGTATTGGCGTGACGCTGCTTTTGCATTGCGATCTGGTTTATGCGGGACAAGGCAGCTTCTTC
>CAYMHL010000081.1:0-10183 GCA_964390205.1 uncultured Marinobacterium sp. | reverse complement strand
CCGATACAGAAGGAACTGAAGATGCGCCCCAGCAAGTCGTCGGAGGTGAACTCGCCGGTAATCTCGCTCAGCACCTGCTGTGCCTGACGCAGGTCTTCGGCCAGCAGTTCACCGGCGCCGTGCAGCAGCAGCTGTTCGGCTCCTGTTTCGAGCAGCTCGCGGGCACGCTCGAGAGCGTCGATATGACGACGGCGTGCCATGAAACCGCCTTCGGTGGTGCTGCTGAAGCCCATCACCTGCTTCAGATGCTGGCGCAGCAGGTCGACCCCCTGCCCGCCCTTGGCACTTAATCGGATCAGGGTGTACTCACCCTGCTGCTCCAGGCCAATGGTCTCAGCTGTCAGATCGGCCTTGTTGCGGATCAGCGTGACATGACTGAAATCGTCCAGATGATCAGCCAGTTCCGGCCAGAGCTCGCCGGGATCCGTGGTCGCCGAACGGGTACTGTCCACCATCATCAGGATACGGTCTGCCTTGCGGATCTCCTCCCAGGCACGGTCGATGCCGATGCGCTCCACTGCATCCGGCGCATCGCGCAGACCGGCGGTATCGATGATATGCAGCGGCATGCCATCGATGTGGATATGTTCGCGCAGCACATCGCGGGTGGTGCCTGCGATATCGGTGACGATGGCGGTCTCGCGTCCGGCCAGTGCATTGAGCAGACTCGACTTGCCGGCATTGGGGCGACCGGCGATGACCACGTTCATTCCTTCGCGCAGCAGGCTGCCCTGGCGCGCTTCCTGTCGTACCTGCTGCAACTGCTGCAGAATCTGGTCAAGATCGCTCTGTACCTTGCCGTCGGCGAGAAAATCGATCTCCTCCTCGGGAAAGTCGATGGCGGCTTCGACGTAGATGCGCAGCTGAATCAGTGCTTCGACCAGCGCATGCACCCGTTCGGAGAAGGCGCCCTGCAGCGAGCGCAGGGCACAGCGGGCGGCCTGCTCGGAGGAGCTGTCGATCAGGTCGGCGATGGCTTCGGCCTGGGCCAGATCCAGCTTGTCGTTGAGGAAGGCGCGTTCGGAAAATTCGCCGGGACGTGCAAGTCGCGCACCCAGGGCGATACAGCGCTGCAGCAGCAGGTCGATGATCACCGGGCCGCCATGGCCCTGGAATTCGACCACATCTTCACCGGTAAAGGAGTGTGGGTTGGGGAAATAGAGTGCGATGCCCTGGTCCAGCACCTGACCGCCCTCGCCCATAAACGGTGTGTAGTGCGCGTGGCGCGGCCTGGGTGAAAAACCCAACAGTTGCTCGGCGATGCCAAGTGCCTGAGGGCCGGACAGGCGGATAATGCCGACGCCGCCGCGTCCCGGTGGCGTGGCCTGTGCCGCGATGGTGTCCTGAGTGGTGCCGAGCATGTGAGTCTCCTGATCCTGAAACGCAAAAGGCTCCCGAAGGAGCCTTTCATTTTACTGTGGAATCGGACGTTAGTCTTTGGCGTCGCCCGCTTCGATCTGCTTGTTGATCACCCACTGCTGGGCGATCGATAGAATGTTGTTGACCAGCCAGTACAGTACCAGACCTGCCGGGAACCAGAGGAAGAAGAAGGTGAACAGAATCGGCAGCATCTTCATCATCTTGGCCTGCATGGGATCAGGCGGGGTCGGGTTCAGCATCTGCTGAATGAACATGGTTACACCCATCAGGATCGGCAGAATGAAGTACGGGTCCATCTGCGACAGGTCCTGGATATAGCCATAGAACGGCGCGTGACGCAGCTCGACGGATTCCATCAGTACCCAGTACAGGGCGATGAATACCGGCATCTGCACCAGAATCGGCAGACAGCCACCCAAAGGATTGATCTTTTCCTTCTGGTACAGCTTCATCATTTCCTGGGACATCTTCTGACGGTCATCGCCGTAGAGTTCCTTCAGGCGGGCCATTTCCGGGCCGAACTTGCGCATCTTGGCCATGGACTTGAACGCCTTGGCGTTCAGGTGGAACAGCGCTGCCTTGACCAGGATGGTGATGCCGATGATTGCCAGACCCCAGTTGCCGACCACGGAGTGGATCCACTTCAGCAGCATGTACAGCGGAGATGCAATCCACCACAGCCAGCCGTAGTCGATGGTCAGATCCAGATTGGGTGCGATCTGTTCCAGCTGATCCACGTCTTTGGGACCGGCATAGAAGGTTGCACTGACGCTTTCGGTCTGGCCCGGAGCCACACTGAAATTCGGTGACAGGAAGCCGACAATATAGTTGCCGTTCAGCTTGCGTGACTGGTAGGTGTACTCGGCACCCGGTGCCGGAATCCAGGCACTGAGGAAGTAGTGCTGAACCATGGCAACCCAGCCATCCGCACTCTGCGCCTTGAAGCGCTCTTCATCCATGTCGCCGAAGTCTACCTTCTGATAGTTGTTCTCGGCGGTGGAGAAAACAGCACCCAGATAGGACTGCATGCCCATGCTGGTCTGCTGTGAAGGATCGGGAGTGGCGTCGCGCTTGATCTGGCCGAAAAGCAGGGCTTCGAATGGCTCGGCAGAGGCGTTGTTAACGATGTACTCGACACCGACCTTGTATTCACCCTGGGTGAACGTGAAGCGCTTGGTCACCTGGGCACCGCTGTCGGTGGTCAGGTTCAGGTCCACGCTCAGGCTGTCGCCGTCCAGGGTGTATTCGTTCTGCGCACTGGTATACAGCGGGCGGCCGCCTTTGGCTGCATCCGGACCGTGCTTGCCGATGAGACCGCTCTGGGCCACGTAGGTACGGTTGCTGTTCTGCTCCAGCAGCACAAACGGCTGATCACTGTTCAGGGCAGCAGTGTGCTGCGGCAGTGCCGCCTGAATGATATCGCCACCACGGGGATCGATCAGCAGGTCCAGTACATCGGTGCGGACATGAATCAGTTTACCGCTGTCAGCCTGGGCAACGGCGTTGCCGTCAGTCACCGGAATGTCGGCACTGGCAGTAGCATCGGTTGCCTGGGGCAGTTCGGCAACGCTGGGAGAATCGCCATTGTTGGCATAGGCGGAAACGGTGGTGACCTGCTGCTGCGGCTGCTGGGCAGGACCGTAGTCTTCATTCCACTGCAGCACCATCAGGTAGGAGACCAGTGCCAAAGCGGCGATCAGTATGACTCGCTGTACATCCATGGTGGTAGAACCATCAGTTTGTTATGTGAGCTTTCGGGCTTTTTTGCCGGCGCGCGTCCAGCAGCGCTTGATCAGTGCATGCAAGTCCGGGTTCTCGAGACCGTCCAGTCCCTTGCGGGCCAGTATGATCATGTCCAGAGCCGGGAGTTGATGCTGATGCAGGCGAAACGAATCGCGAATGATACGCCGAACACGGTTGCGTTGCACCGCCCGACGGACATTTTTCTTGGATATGACAAAGCCGATCCGGGGATGTCCAAGATCGTTGGGGCGGGCCAGAATCAGCAGGTGCTGGTCTGGTACTTTGACGACCGCACGGTCGAATACGCGTTTGAAATCCCCGCCAGTCAACAAGCGCAACTGACGGGGATATCGGAAGTCGGTCATTCAGTCATGCGACCTTATGCAGAGTCTGAATCAAGCAGACAGACGCTTACGACCTTTGGCGCGACGACGGTTCAGAACCTGACGACCATTTTTGGTGGCCATGCGAGCACGGAAACCGTGATTACGTTTGCGTTTCAGAACGCTGGGTTGAAATGTTCTTTTCATTGCCTCAGTCCTACTTACACTGATGTACGTGAGGTGGCTGATATCCACGGGTATAAAATCAAGACGCGAAATTCTAGGGAATTACTGGTCATATTGCAAACAATATTTCGGCATCTGCAGCAGGATTCGCGTGGATGATGCTCGCCGGCTGCGATGGCCCTGAAAATCGGGTTTGGATCCGTCCTGGCAGCGAGTGTTTTGTGTTTTCTGGGGTTAATGTGTTTTTTCCATTTAAAAACAACATATTGATCTGTTGGTAACTCTGAACAAAAGGTGTTTTTAAGTTGTTTTTCAACCTTTTCATACACTCTGTTGGCGCTCAGATTGAGGATTTTCAGCGTTCCGTCAAGGTTATCCCTGTTTTGCACAAATCCGGTTTTTACTGTGGATAACCGTTCTTCTAGGCGTTAGAATGGCCTTCTTTCTTTATATAGTGCGATCACCCTTGGACTCTGTAGGCTGAGCGGTCGGGAGTAGATGGATGTCAGTTGATCTTTGGGAGCAGTGCCTGAGAGCCTTGCAGCAGGAGTTTCCCTCCCAGCAATTCAACACCTGGATCAGGCCTCTGCGTGCGCAGGACAGTGCGGACAACGAACTGCTGTTGCTGGCACCCAACCGTTTCGTCAAGGACTGGGTGGCGGACAAGTTCCTGGCGCGCATTCAGCAGGCGGTGTGTGAAGCCATCGGCGACATGAGCATCGAGGTGCGTCTGGATGTGGCCGGTCAGACCGGTGCCACTATGCCGCGCACACGCACGGCACCGGGACGCATGCGGGCATCGCGTCAGGCCACTGAGCGCATGATGCCGCCGAGCCAGCCGGTCTACTCCCCTGCTCCGGCCCCGGCTCCTGCCTATGAACCTGCTTACGAACCGGTGGCACGGGCACCCCAGGTTGAACCTGTTCCCCAACCTGCCATGGCGCCTGCCAGAGTTCACGCGGAAGCGCCCGAACCTCAGCCGGAGCCACCGGTCGAACCGACACCGCAAATGGGTTTCTTCGACCAGCTGGATCAGCCCGAGCCGATCAACAGCCTGTCCGGTATGGGCGGTGGCCGCCGGGTTGAAGTGGAAGGCGGTGTGCGTCACCAGTCCAACCTCAACCCCATGTTCACCTTCGAATCCTTTGTTCAGGGTAAATCCAACCAGCTGGCATTGGCAGCCGCTCAGCAGGTAGCCGATAATCCGGGAGGTTCCTACAACCCACTGTTTATATATGGTGGCGTAGGTCTGGGTAAGACGCACTTGATGCATGCGGTCGGTACCGAGATGCTTAAGCGTAATCCCAACGCCCGCATCGTGTACCTGCACTCGGAGCGTTTCGTTGCCGATATGGTCAAGGCGCTGCAGCTGAACGCGATCAACGACTTCAAGCGCTACTACCGCTCGGTGGATGCACTGCTGATCGACGACATTCAGTTCTTCGCCGGCAAGGAGCGCTCTCAGGAAGAGTTTTTCCATACCTTCAATGCCTTGCTTGAAGGCGGTCAGCAGATGATCCTGACCAGTGACCGTTATCCGAAGGAGATCCACGGTGTCGAGGAGCGCCTGAAGTCACGCTTCGGCTGGGGCCTGACCGTGGCGATCGAGCCGCCGGAGCTGGAAACGCGAGTGGCGATCCTGATGAAGAAGGCGCAGGAGGCCCAGGTCAATCTGCCGGATGATGCTGCCTTCTTCCTTGCCCAGAAGATCCGTTCCAACGTGCGTGAGCTCGAAGGCGCGTTGAAACGGGTGATAGCAAATGCTCACTTCACCGGTAATGCGATCAATACGCCCTTTATCAAGGAATCCCTGAAGGATCTGCTGGCGTTGCAGGACAAACAGGTTAGTATTGATAACATTCAGCGGGTAGTGGCCGATTATTACAAGATCAAGGTGGCGGATCTGCTCTCCAAGCGCCGCAGTCGTTCGGTGGCGCGACCGCGCCAGATGGCGATGAGTCTGGCGAAGGAGCTGACCAACCACAGTTTGCCCGAGATCGGGAACGCATTCGGTGGCCGAGATCACACGACGGTGCTGCATGCCTGTCGCAAGATCAAGGAACTGCGCGAAACCGATACCGATATTGCCGAAGATTACAAAAACCTGCTGCGTCACCTGACGGCGTAGTGATGGACCTGACAGGGTAGCCAGAATCATGAGACTTGTTATATCCCGCGAAGCGCTCATCAAACCACTGCAGCTGGTCGCTGGTGTTGTGGAACGCCGTCAGACGCTGCCGGTGCTGTCCAACATCCTGCTGGTGGCAGAGGGAGACCAGCTGTCGCTGACCGGTACCGACCTGGAAGTCGAGCTGATCGGTCGTGTGCAGCTGGACGAACCGGCCGAAGCCGGCTCGGTGACCGTGCCGGCCCGCAAGCTGATGGATATCTGCAAATCCCTGGCCGATGATGCTCGCATCGAGCTGGAGCTGTCCGGTCAGAAGATGATGATCAAGTCCGGTCGCAGCCGTTTCAGTCTGTCGACGCTGCCGGCACATGAATTCCCCAATGTGGAAGACAGTCCGGAGACCTTCGAGCTGCAGTTGCCGCAGTCCGCGCTGCGTCGCCTGATCGAACAGACCGGCTTTTCCATGGCTCAGCAGGACGTGCGCTACTACCTCAACGGCATGCTGCTGGAGGTCAAGGAAGGCGAGCTGCGCAGCGTGGCGACCGACGGTCACCGTCTGGCGACTTCAGTGAGTCCGGTACAGACCGATATTGATTCGCAGCAGCAGATCATCGTACCGCGCAAGGGTATCCTTGAGCTGGCGCGCCTGCTGCAGGGCGGTGACGAGAACGTCAAGCTGGTGATTGGTGCCAATCATATCCGTGCCAACGTGGGTGACTTTACCTTTACCTCCAAGCTGGTGGATGGCAAGTTCCCGGATTATCAGCGCGTGATTCCGCGCAATGGCGACAAGGAACTGCTCGGTGATCGTCAGGAACTGCGTCAGGTGTTCAGCCGCATCGCCATTCTCTCCAACGAGAAGTACCGCGGTGTGCGTCTGACGCTGAATGACGGTTATCTGCAGGTGATGGCGAACAACCCTGAACAGGAAGAAGCGGAAGAAACCGTAGCGGTGGATTACCAGGGTGGCCACCTGGAGATCGGTTTCAACGTCAACTACCTGCTGGATGTGCTGTCGATCCTCAACTCCGATGTGGTGCGCTTCACTCTGCTGGACTCCAACAGCAGTGCCCTGATTCAGGGGCAGGATGAACCTGAAGCCCTCTATGTCGTCATGCCGATGCGCATGTGATCTTTTCAGGGCGCCTTTTCGGGCGCCCTGCCTTGCCTGTCCCGATGCCGCTCAAACAGCTCAGTATCCAGCATATCCGCAACCTCTCGTCGGTCAGCCTGAAACCGCTCAGCCGGATCAATATCCTCTACGGTGACAACGGCAGCGGCAAGACCAGTGTGCTGGAAGCGATCCATTTTCTCGGTTTGACCCGTTCCTTTCGGGGCAGTCAGTTCCGCCACCTGGTTCAGGAGGGGGAATCCCGTGCGCTGGTGTTTGCTCAGGCCGATCCCCTGGGTCAGGGCCAGAGCAAGCCGTTGGGCGTCGAGCGCAGTCTGGATGGCGAGGTGCGGGCCCGTTTTGCCGGCGAAAACCTCGGTGCCACCGAACTGGCCGAGTTGTTGCCGCTGCAGGTGATCAACAGCGATACCTTTGATCTGCTCGATGGCAGTCCGGGGGTGCGACGTCAGTTTCTCGACTGGGGTGCCTTTCATGCCGATCCCGCCTTCATTCAGCACTGGCGCGGCTTCCGGCGCGCACTCAAGCAGCGAAATTCATTGCTGAAATGTGGTAAAATCGACCCTCGCGTTCGCAGGGTATGGGACGCTGAATTGATCCACTACGCCGAGCAGATGACGGCGTTGCGACAGGCCTATATTGACCGTCTGCGGCCCGACTTTGAAGCAGCGCTGAGCGTACTGCTGCAGGGGCTGGAGGTACGCTTGCTGTTCAGCCCCGGCTGGGATCGCAAAAAGGGACTTGAAGTGCTGCTGGCCGAGAGCTTCGAGCGTGATCTGCGCCAGGGGTTTACCAGTCTGGGACCCCAGCGGGCAGACCTCGGCTTCAAGGTCGGCAGTCTCAATGCCGCTGATCGTCTTTCCCGTGGTCAGAAGAAACTGGTGGTCAGCGCATTTCGCCTGGCCCAGGGCGCGCTGTTTCATCGTCTCAGCAACCGCGCCTGTATCTATCTGATCGACGATCTGCCGTCGGAACTGGATGAGCGTCACTGTCGGCAGTTCTGTGAGTTTTTGGAGGCGAGTGCCAATCAGTGCTTTATCACCTGCGTGGATCCCGGCCTGTTGAGCCGGATCTGGCAGCCAGAGACTGATGTTGCATTGTTCAGGGTGGAATCCGGTACGTTAACGCACGAGGGTGCGCCAGGAGATCAAACATGAGTGGTGAAAACCAGAGTTACGACTCGTCCAGTATCAAGGTTCTGAAAGGGCTTGATGCGGTCAGAAAGCGGCCGGGCATGTATATTGGTGATACCGATGATGGCAGTGGTCTGCATCATATGGTGTTCGAGCTGGTCGACAACGGTATCGACGAGGCGTTGGCCGGTTACTGCTCGGAGATCGGTGTGATCATCCACCCGGACGAAAGCGTGACCGTATCCGACAATGGCCGCGGCATTCCCACCGATATCCATGAAGAGGAAGGCATTTCCGCGGCTGAAGTGATCATGACCGTGCTGCATGCCGGCGGCAAGTTCGACGACAACACCTACAAGGTATCCGGTGGTCTGCACGGTGTGGGCGTGTCGGTGGTAAACGCCCTGTCTGCCGACCTCAAGATGACCATTCGTCGCAACGGTCAGGTGCATGAGCAGATCTATCATCACGGCGTGCCTGAAGCCCCGCTGGCGGTGGTGGGTGAAACCGAGCAGACCGGTACCATTGTGCGCTTCAAGCCGTCCGAAGAGACGTTCACCAATATTCAGTTCCAGTACGATATTCTGGCCAAGCGCCTGCGTGAACTGTCATTCCTCAACTCCGGCGTACGCATTCGTTTGAAGGACGAGCGCAGCGGTCGCGAAGAGATTTTCGAGTATGAAGGCGGTCTGGCGGCATTTGTCGAATACCTCAACCAGAACAAGTCGCCGATCAACAAGATCTTCCATTTCAACCTGATGCATGAAAACGGCGTTGGTGTGGAAGTGGCCATGCAGTGGAACGACAGTTTCCAGGAAAGCCTGCACTGCTTTGCCAACAACATTCCGCAGCGTGACGGCGGTACCCACCTGTCCGGTTTCCGTACCGCGCTGACCCGCAGTCTCAACAGCTACATTGAAAACGAGCAGATGAACAAGAACGGCAAGGTCAGCACCAGTGGTGATGACAGCCGCGAAGGTCTGACCGCGATCATTTCGGTCAAGGTGCCCGATCCCAAGTTCTCTTCCCAGACCAAGGACAAGCTGGTCTCCTCCGAGGTGAAAACCGCGGTGGAACAGATGATGGGGCAGCAGCTGCAGGAGTATCTGCTGGAAAACCCGCAGGATGCCAAGGCGGTGGTGCAGAAGATGATCGACGCTGCTCGTGCCCGTGAAGCGGCGCGCAAGGCACGCGAGATGACCCGCCGCAAGGGCGCACTGGACGTGGCCGGCCTGCCGGGCAAGCTGGCGGACTGCCAGGAAAAGGATCCGGCGCTGTCTGAACTCTATCTGGTGGAGGGTGACTCCGCGGGTGGCTCCGCCAAGCAGGGTCGTGATCGCCGCACTCAGGCGATCCTGCCGCTCAAGGGCAAGATCCTCAACGTGGAGAAAGCGCGTTTTGACAAGATGCTGACCTCCGCCGAGGTCGGTACGCTGATCACCGCGCTGGGCTGTGGCATCGGCCGCGAGGAGTTCAACGTCGACAAGCTGCGTTACCACCGCATCATCATCATGACCGACGCCGACGTGGATGGTTCGCACATCCGTACCCTGCTGCTGACCTTCTTCTTCCGTCAGATGCCGGTGCTGATCGAACGCGGTTATATCTACATCGCTCAGCCGCCGCTGTACAAGATCAAGAAAGGCAAGCAGGAACAGTACCTCAAGGATGACGAGGCGCTGGACAACTATCTGCTGCAGGGTGCACTGGACGGCACCAGCCTCTACCCGAGCGAGAATTCACCGGCGATTTCCGGTCCCGCACTGGAAACGCTGATTACTCGCTACCGTCAGGTCGAGCGCATGTGTCAGCGCCTGAGTCGTGTTTACCCGCTGGAAGTACTCAAGCGTCTGCTCTACCTGCCGGCATTGACGCTGGAGCAGCTGACCTCCGCCGATGCCGTTCAGCAGTGGTCCGAGCAGTTGTGTGAAGCCCTGGCGAACTATGTGGATGGTGGTGAACGCTACGAGTGCTCGCTGAAGCAGGACCGCGAACACAGCCTGTACCTGCCGCTGATCAAGATCATTCAGCACGGTGTCGATACCGACTATGTCCTGGATGTGGAGTTCTTCCGTTCTCGCGATTATCGCTCCATCGTCGAGCTGGGTCAGGAGCTGAAGTCCCTGTTGGAAGATGGCGCCTATCTGGCCCGTGGTGAGCG
>CAYMHL010000080.1:0-10449 GCA_964390205.1 uncultured Marinobacterium sp. | reverse complement strand
GGCTCGGGGCGTATAGAACTCTCCGGCGTTACCAGCGTTTTGCAGGTCTTTGAGGATCTGCTCGTACATATCGCCCAGCGCATGGCGCTCGGCAGACTTGTTGAAGTCGATGCCGTCCTGCAACTTGTTGATCACCTGGCGCATCAGCTGGCCGGATTTCATGTAGTTGTAGGCATCCTCGAACACGTTGCGGATCACCACGCCACGGTAGTCGTCACCGGCCGGTTGCAGATTTTGCAGGCCGGGGAACAGGGTGTTGTCCACGAAGTCTTTCAGCTCGTCGCCGGTCATGCCTTCAGGATCGGCGGCCCAGTTGCGCCAGCGCAGGTGCGTCGGGATGGGGGAGCGGTAATCATCGTTGAACATCTCCCATTCCAGCTCGCGGTCATCAAAAATCTTCAGAAACAGCATCCAGACCAGCTGGCCAATACGCTGGGCGTCACCGTCTACGCCCACGTCCTTGCGCATGATGTCCTGAATGGATTTGATGGTGGTGTTGATCGACATAAGGTGTCTGTTCCCGGGTGTTCAGAAAAAGAGATAAAGGGTTTGGTTCGGCTTACGAAGTCTGCTGGTAGAGCTCATCTTCCAGCTGCTTTACGGCCTGGGTATAGCCGGGCTTGCCGCCAAAGGCTTGCAACAGCTCCATCGGCGCACCGATCTGGCTGAAGGGCGCCAGGGTGAGGACTTTCACATCTTCGATCGGCTCGATACCGGCATCGGTGTACTTGTCCAGCAGGGCGTCCAGCACCTGCTTGCTGGCGCCTTCGTACTTGTTGAAGTAGTTGTGCTTGCGCACCTGCTCGGCCCGCTCCTTGCGGCTCAGCGGCGGCTGATCGTAGACGATATGGCAGATCACATCGAAGGGGTCCGGCTCGGCGCCCAGCTTCTTGCTGACCTCCTTGATCAGGTCGTCCCAGATCACGCCTTGCTCGGCCAGTTCGTCGATGATCGCCTGCTTACGCTCGGCTTCATTCCAGCGGCGCAGGAAGTCGCTCAGGGTGGCGTACTGGGCCTTCACCTGTTGGCGGGTAAAGTCCTTCAGGCTTTCGGTAATGAGCTTGCCGTCCGGCCCCAGATATTGCACACGCTCGGCGATCACGCTGACTTCAACGTTGCCGACCACGTACTTGATGCGCTTGGGGGGCGGGTCTTCAAGGGTGTCGTCCCAATCACCGCCGGGTTGATCATCCGATACCCACTCTTCTTCAGGGTCGACCTCATAGGTGCCAGCTTCGTCACCGAGCATGTCATCCGGCTGTTCACCTTCCGGGGCTTGTTCATCGTCCGGGTTGATCGGGTCGTCACCCCTGGGCGCGTACACCTTGACCGGATCGCCATCGAAATCGGGATCGGCGAACAGCTCGGTTGCCTTCTTGAAGTCGATGATGGTGAACCAGTGCTTGTTGAAGTCGTCATTGATACGGGTGCCACGGCCAATGATCTGCTTGAACTCGGTCATGGACTGGATGCGCTGGTCCAGCACGATCAGCTTACAGGTCTGGGCATCGACGCCGGTGGTCATCAACTTGCTGGTGGTGGCGATCACCGGGTAACGCTCTTCCGGGTTGATGAAGTTGTCCAGCTCGGCCTTGCCTTCCTGCTCGTCGCCGGTGATGCGCATGATGTACTTGCGGTTTTCCTTCACCCGCTGCGGGTTCAGGTTGACCAGCGCCTGACGCATCCGCTCGGCATGGTCGATGTCTTCGCAGAACACGATGGTTTTCTGGTAGGGATCGGTCTGCGTCATGAACTCGGTGATTTTACGCGCCACCAGCTCGGTGCGCTTCTCCAGCACCAGATTGCGGTCGAAGTCCTTCTGGTTGTAGATGCGGTCTTCGATCAATTCGCCGTTCTTGTCGGTCTGGCCCTTGCTGGGGCGCCAGCCCTGAAGGTCACGGTCAATATCAACGCGCACTACTTTATACGGGGCAAGGAAGCCGTCTTCGATGCCCTGTTTGAGCGAGTAGGTGTAAACCGGCTCGCCGAAGTAGTCGATGTTGGAGACTTCCTTGGTTTCCTTTGGCGTGGCGGTCAGGCCGATATGGGTGGCGGCGGAAAAGTAATCCAGAATCTGACGCCAGGCGGAATCCACGGCGGCGCTGCCCCGGTGACACTCGTCAATCACCACCAGATCAAAGAAGTCGGGCGAGAACTGCTTGTAGATGTTCTGTTCTTCTTCGCTGCCGGTCACCGCCTGATACAGCGACAGGTAGATCTCATAGGACGGATCGACCGTGCGGTTACTGACCTTGGTCATCGCCTGGCCGAAGGGTTTGAAGTCGTTGTTCTTGGTCTGATCGACCAGAATGTTGCGGTCGGCCAGGAAGAGAATGCGCTTCTTCTTTTTCGACTTCCACAGCCGCCAGATGATCTGGAAGGCGGTAAAGGTCTTGCCGGTGCCGGTCGCCATCACCAGCAGGATACGACTCTGCCCACGCGCCACGGCTTCGACTGTGCGGTTGATCGCCACGGTCTGGTAGTAACGCGGTGAACGGCCGCTGCCGTCATCGTAGTAGGGCTGTTCTACGGTTTTTCGAGCGTCTGCCTGATCAATGCCTTTGTACCGGCAGTAGAGCGCCCAGAGGGTGTCGGGCGAGGGGAATTCATTCAGGCTCAGTGTGGTCTCGGTGTTACCGAACAGGCCGGTACGGTCGTGGAACAGAAAGCCATCGCCATTGCTGCTGAACACGAAGGGCGCATCCAGCGCATCGCTGTAGGCCAGCGCCTGTTGCATACCGTCGCCCAGGCTGTGTTTGTTGTCCTTGGCCTCGATGATGGCGATGGGGATGTTCTTCTTGTAACTGAGGACGTAATCGGCACGGCGGCGGGTGCCACGGGTATGAAGGCGACCGCGTACGATGATGCGCCCGGCGGTAAACGAGACTTCCTCCCTGACCTGCACCTGTAAGTCCCAGCCTGCCTGCTCCAGCGCGGGATTGATGAACTTGGTGCAGATGTCCCGCTCGGTGAGTTTTTTCTTGTCCATGTTGAAGATCCCACATCCCGTTGCTGCCGCCTGTGTAACGGCTTCTTACTCGGGCTTAGGGTATCCCAAAAGGGTGGGGTTCTGAAGTCTGGAGGCGACGCTTTACAGGGCCGGTGGCGCATTGGATGCCGGATTTCAGAGTGGTGTGGGTCAAGCAAGGGGGAAGGGTAGTGCCGATAAAACCAAAACCGCTCTTATCGGAAAGTATCACTTTCAGGACAGTGGGAGCGGTTGTGGGGATTTCGAAAATCAGCATTGTATGTTGCTGATTTTTTTGGGTATTTGGTGGAGGTGGCGGGTTTCGAACCCGCGTCCGCCAATCCTCTGCCTCAAGATCTACATGCTTAGGCTTCTCTATTCAATTAACCCGTCACGACCCGAGAGCCAGGGTGTTATGGGCGAGCTCTTTTAGTTTTAACCGTTCAGCTTAGAGCAAAGCATCCGGGCGATTCTGTCTCGAATGACACCGCGAACCTCTGAGTTACAGACACCTTAGAGTGCGGCGCTAGCCGACTTAAGCGGCTAGAGCGTAGTTATCGTCGTTTGCAACTATAACTGTGTGATGAGGGATTTACGAGAATCATCACGTTCTCGGCATGCACCCAAGGGTTCGTAATCAGCGTCGAAGCCAAGTCACCCCCAGATATGTAACGCGCTATTGTAACGATCTAGTAGACGCAGGGAAAGGGAAAAAGTTCAGCGAACAGCAACAGACATTTCACGCTGTTTCTGTCGGTTCCAGTCTTTCTCTTTCTCATCGGCACGTTTGTCGTGCAGTTTCTTGCCCTTCACCAGTGCGATTTCGCATTTGACCCTGCCGTTTTTCCAGTAGAGCGCCAGTGCGACACAGGTGTAACCCTTGGCTTCTACGGCGGTGGTCAGCTTCTCGATTTCGCGGCGGTGCAGCAGCAGCTTGCGGTCGCGGCGAGGCTCGGTGACGTAGTGGGTGGAGGCCGAAATCAGCGGCGTAATGTGCGCGCCAACCAGCCAGGCCTCGTCGTTCTTGAATACGACGTAGGAATCCACCAGCTGTCCCCGTCCTTCACGCAGGCTTTTGACTTCCCAGCCCTGCAGGGACACGCCAGCCTCGAAACGGGTTTCGATGGTGTATTCGTGCTTCGCACGTTTGTTGAGGCAGATGGTGTTTCCGCCCGGAGCCTTCTTTTTCTTTGCCATGTCGCGATTATATAGAGGGCTTGGGTGCAATGAAAGCGGACAAACTGCGTCCTTTCAGCGTCTTAGAGTTACCCGTTGCGCAACAAATGGCCGAAAAGGTTGTCACTCCTGTCCGATTTATGAACAATTGCTTCCTTGTGCCATTTTCAAGTCGAGAACGCTATGCAGTCTAAACAGTCTATTCACGGTTCATGGGCGAACCGGTGGATCTTCATTCTCGCGGCGACGGGCTCCGCCGTCGGACTGGGCAACATCTGGAAGTTCCCTTACATCACCGGTGAAAACGGTGGTGGCGCCTTTGTACTGGTCTACCTGTTCTGCATTTTGTTGGTGGGTATCCCGATCATGATGGGCGAGATTCTGGTGGGGCGTCGTGCCCGTCAGAGCCCGATCAACGCGGTACGTGAAACCGCTGCCGAAGCGGGTATCAGCCAGAACTGGAGTCTTATCGGCTGGCTGGGTGTGCTGGCCGGCTATATTATCTTTTCCTTCTACTCGGTCGTGGCCGGTTGGGTGCTGCACTACATCGCGGGCATGGGAACCGGGCAGTTTGTCGATATCAGCAGTGACCTGGCCGGTCAGCGCTTTACCGACCTGTTGGCCAGCCCCGAGCAGATGCTGATGTGGCACACCCTGTTCGTGCTGATGGTCGTCGGCGTGGTCGCCGGTGGCGTCAACAAGGGCCTGGAACGGGCTACCAAGATCATGATGCCGGCACTGTTTGTGCTGTTGCTGGTGTTGCTGGGCTACTCGGTGAATACCGGCAGTTTTGCGGAAGGCTGGAATTTCCTGTTCAGCTTCAACCCGGATGCGCTGACCTGGGATGCGGTGCTGGTCGCCCTGGGGCATGCCTTCTTTACTCTGTCACTGGGTATGGGCGCGATCATGGCTTATGGCAGCTACATGGGTAAAAAGGATTCCATCGGTGTGACCGTACTGACCATCGGTGCACTGGATACGCTGGTGGCGCTGGTGGCCGGTCTGGCCATCTTCCCGGTGGTGTTTGCCAACCAGATGGATCCCGGTGCCGGTCCCGGCCTGATATTCATTACTCTGCCGGTGGCCTTTGGCCAGATGCCGGGCGGGCAGGTGTTTGGCTTCCTGTTCTTCATGCTGGTGGGGGTTGCGGCCTGGACCTCGGCCATTTCCCTGCTGGAGCCGGCCACCGCCTGGGTCGTCGAGCGCTTCGGTCTGCGTCGTCTGCCGGCCGCGTTGCTGCTGGGGCTGGTGATCTGGCTGATGGGCATTGCATCGCTGCTGTCATTCAACCATTGGGCGGAAATCAAAATGCTGGGCATGAGCATTTTTGACTTCCTCGATTTCATCACGGCCAACATCATGTTGCCGCTGAGTGGTCTGATGATTGCGATCTATTCCGGCTGGGCGCTGAACAAGCACATTACCCGTGATGAACTGTCGCTCAGTTCCGAGGCGGCGTACAGTGCCTGGTCGCTGGTGATCCGTTTTGTTGCGCCGGTTGCGGTGATGATCATCTTCGTCGTCAATCTGTATGACAAGCTGGCCTGATCAGGGCCAGCCAGGTAATCGCCGATATGACACAAGTAAATCGCAGCGCGTTGGTGCTGCACACCGCCGAGCAGATGTTTGATCTGATCAATGATGTGCGCAACTACCCGCAGTTTTTGCCCTGGTGTGCCTCCACCGAGGTGATTTCGGAGCACGAAGATGAACTGGTGGCCACGCTGAATCTGTCCAAGGGTGGTCTCAAGTACAGCTTTACCACCCGTAACCGGCTGCAGCGGCCGGAACGCATGGAGATCGGGTTGGTGGAAGGACCTTTCTCCTCGCTACGTGGGATCTGGGTGTTTACGCCGCTGAGTGATGAAGCCTGCAAGGTTGAGTTGACCATGGATTTTGAATTCAAGGGCAAGTTGACGGGCATGGCCATGTCCAAAGTCTTTAATTCGGTTGCCACTACCATGGTCGATGCCTTTGTCAGCCGGGCCGATCAGGTCTACGGTTAGGAGTAAAATGATGAAAGTTGAAGTCGCCTATGCCCTGCCTCATGAGCAGAAGATCATGGCGTTGCAGGTGGAGGAAGGCTGTACTGCCAAGCAGGCGGTTGTGCGCTCGGGTATCATCGAGCTGTTTCCGGGCATTGATCCGGACAGTGATCCCATGGGGATTTTCGGCAAGGCGATCAAGGATCCGGCGACAACGGTACTGAGAGAAGGGGATCGGGTGGAGATCTATCGTCCCCTGATTGCGGACCCCAAGGAAGTCAGGGCGCGTCGGGCAGCCAAAATGAAGGCTCAAAAGGCTGCCGAAGCCGAACAGGCGTAAATCCCATGCCGGAAATCAGGGTGTGGTTTCCGGCTGGGCACCCGGGCGGAAGTCGCCGCCGAGGCGCACCAGTTTGCCGTCCTCAAAGAACAGGCTAATGCGTTCCTGGAAGCGTTGGCCATCGCCTTGCTTGATGCTGTAAATGTAGTCCCAGCGATTCTCGCTGAAACTGTCGTTGATCAGTGGGGTGCCGAGGACATAGCGAACCTGTGATGGGGTCATGCCGGGGCGCAGCTGGTCGACCATCTCCTGGGTTACGACGTTACCCTGGGGAATGTCGATCTTGTATACACCGGGAAACTCGGAGCAGCCGGCGATCAGAAGTGCAAGTGTAGCGCTGAGAAGAACCTTTCGCATCGGACAATGGCTTCCGTTTTCATGCCTAAACAAAGATAATGGAGTCTAACATTGCAAATCCCGAACAGCATAGTGATTGAGACCTAATATGGCACTGGAAAATCAGGAACTGCGGAAAGCCGGACTGAAGGTGACTCTGCCGCGGGTCAAAATTTATCAGATTCTGGAGCGTGCCGGAGAGGGCGACCACTTCAGTGCGGAAGATATCTACAAGCTCCTGATGGAACAGGGCGAAGATGTCGGTCTGGCGACCGTCTACCGTGTTTTGACTCAGTTTGAGGCGGCCGGCCTGGTGTCGCGCCACCATTTTGAGGGCGGTCACTCGGTATTTGAGCTGGCCCGTGATGAGCACCATGACCACGTAGTCTGCGTAAAATGCGGCAGGGTACGTGAATTCAGTGAACCCAAGGTCAGCGAAATTCTGGACAAGGTGGCCGAGGATCTTGGCTTCACCATCACTGACCGTACTCTGTACCTTTACGGCGTCTGCAAGGGCGGCTGTGAGGACGAGAAGAAGTAAATCTGTGTACTGCTGTCAGCCATCAGGCTGACAGCATCTCACGGGCATGGCTCAGTGATGTTCGAGTAATGTCCACCCCGCCCAGCATGCGCGCGACTTCCTCTACCCGCTGCTTTTTGTCCAATCGTTGTACGCGTGTGTGTGTACCCTGCTGCAGTCCCTTTTTGGTCACGAACAGGTGTTGATGTCCCTGAGCCGCCACCTGCGGCTGATGAGTTACGCACAGAACCTGCACCCGCTGGCCCAGCTCTCGGAGCATGCGACCGACCACTTCGGCGACACCGCCGCCAATGCCGACGTCGACTTCGTCAAACACCAGGGTAGGAGTGCTGGAGGTCTGGGCGGTAATCACCTGAATCGCCAGGCTGATGCGCGAGAGTTCCCCCCCTGAGGCGACTTTGGCCAGGGCGCGTGCCGGTTGACCCTCATTGGTACTGATCAGGAACTCCACGTCTTCAAGGCCGTTGGCGTTGTAGCGCTCTTCATCCAGGGGGGTCAGGCAGGCGCTGAAATGCGCGGCGGGCATGCCGAGCGCATGCAGCTGTTCATCCACACGAGTATCCAGAATACCGGCGCAGCACTGACGGGCTTCACTGAGTTCAGCGGCAGCCTTGAGATAATCTTCGCGTGCTGTGATGACGTCCTGCTCCAGCTGTGCCAGCACCTCATCGGACCCGGTCAGGCCGTTCAGCTCGGCCTGCAGTGACTGGTGGAATTCAAGCAGCTGCTCCGGCAGCAGGCGGTGCTTGCGCGCCACGTCATAGATGGCGGACAGGCGTTCTTCCACTTCCTGCTGACGCTCGGGATTGGTTTCGATGCTGTCGAGGAAATGGCGGATCTCGCGACCGGCTTCCTCGACCTGGATCAGCGCCGTGTTGAACATCTCGCCGGCCTGCTGCACCCGTCTGTCCTGATTGTGCAGCTGTTCGACCAGATGCAGACAGTGCTGCAGCATCGTCAGGCAGTTGCCGTCATCGGCGTCGCCGCTCAACTGCAACAGCTGGTGGCCGGTGGCGAGCAGGCTGCCGGCGTTGTCGAGCAGTTGTTGCTCCTGCTCCAGCTGTTCCAGTTCGCCGTCCTGCAGCGCCAGCTGATCCAGTTCCTCGACCTGATAGCTGAGCAGCTGAATGCGGGCGTTACGCTCATCGGAGATCTGCGTCAGCTCCAGCCATTCGCCGTGCAGTCGACGCCATTTGTGGAACTGACGCCGAACCTGCTCGGCCAGCTCGGCGTGGCCGCCGAACTCGTCCAGCAGCACCCGGTGGTAGTCCTTTTTCAGCAGGCGCTGGTGTTCATGCTGACCATGAATATCGACCAGATGCTGGCCAAACTCGCGTACCAGTGCCAGCGGGGTCGGGCGGCCGTTGATGTAGCTGCGGCTGCGGCCTTCACGGGTGATGACGCGGCGCAGTTGGCATTCCTGGGGATCACCTTCCAGTTCATGCTCATTGAGCCAGAGCATGGCGGTGGGCAATTCGCGGATATCGAAACTGGCGGTCAGCTCGGCACGATCTGCATCCTTGAGTACGCTGTCGCTGTCGGCACGATCGCCCAGGCAGAGACCGAGTGCATCCAGCATGATCGACTTGCCGGCGCCGGTTTCGCCGCTGATGACGGTCATTCCGGTATCCAGTTCGACTTCCAGTGCATCGACAATCGCGAAGTTGCGAATCGTTATCTGCGTCAGCATGATGGCCACCCCAGGGGTTAAAGTAGTGGGTATTTAAACAGTGTTTATTTATACAGTATTCACTGTATAAGTCATTTTTTATCGGGCTTCAATCATTGTGTGAAAAAAAACGGATTCCGGAGGTTGAATCATATCGGCCGGTCCCCATATAGGTTGGCATCTAGGCGTAACCTCAAGAGTCAGTTGGAGAGACCTGATGGCGAAAGAGCAGCAGAACACCCAGGAAAACGTTGAGCCGGTTCAGGACGCGGCTGAAACCGTAGTCGAGACAGCGGCCGGCGAGCCGAGTGCTGCAGAAGGCAGTGCGGCTGATGTGCTGCAACAGCTCGAAGAAGCCCGCGTCGAAATTGAAGCGCTGCAAAAGGAACTGGCTGAACTGCAGCCGCGCACTCAGGCGGAAATCCAGAACATCCGCCGTCGTGCCGAGCAGGATGTAGAAAAGGCACACAAGTTTGGTCTGGAAAAGTTCGCCAACGAGCTGTTGCCGGTTGTGGACAGCCTGGAGCGGGCCATTGACGCCAGCCAGGGTGAGGATGAAGCGATCAAGGCGATCCGTGAAGGGGTCGAAATGACGCTGAGCATGTTCCTGGGCAGCATGGCGAAATTCAACGTGGAGCAGGTTAACCCCCAGCAGGGTGAGGCGTTCAACCCCGAGCACCATCAGGCGATGTCCATGGTGCCGGCCGAAGGTGCCGAGCCCAACACCGTGGTTGCGGTGGTACAGAAGGGCTACCTGCTCAATGGTCGCCTGATGCGTCCGGCCATGGTGATGGTCGCAAAAGGCTGAGCCAAGGGTGAAAAGTGGCGTTGAAATTCGTCAACACGCACCCATATACAAGACAACTCGTTTTTAGACAGATTATCAGCCCGCTCGGCGGGCAATAGAAATATCGGAGCAGAACATGGGCAAAATTATCGGTATTGACCTGGGCACCACCAACTCCTGTGTGGCAATCCTGGATGGCGACAAGACCAAGGTGATCGAGAACGCCGAAGGCGATCGCACCACCCCGTCCATCATCGCCTACACCAACGATGGCGAGACCCTGGTGGGTCAGCCGGCCAAGCGTCAGGCGGTGACCAACCCGGACAACACCCTGTTTGCGATCAAGCGCCTGATCGGTCGTCGCTTTGAAGACCAGGTGGTACAGAAAGACATCAAGATGGTGCCGTACAAGATCGCGGCTGCCGACAATGGTGATGCCTGGGTTGAGGTCAAGGGCCAGAAGATGGCGCCGCCGCAGATCTCTGCCGAAGTGCTGAAGAAAATGAAGAAGACCGCCGAGGACTACCTGGGCGAGAAAGTGACCGAAGCGGTGATCACTGTACCGGCCTACTTCAACGACTCTCAGCGTCAGGCTACCAAGGATGCCGGTCGTATCGCCGGTCTGGAAGTGAAGCGCATCATCAACG
>CAYMHL010000079.1:0-10497 GCA_964390205.1 uncultured Marinobacterium sp. | reverse complement strand
CCGACCAAGCCGGGCTCCGCCACCCGTCCGTTCTTCGGCGTACAGCCGGCGCTGCTGGACAATGAAGGCAACGAGCTGGAAGGTGCCACCGAAGGCAACCTGGTGATCAAGGACTCCTGGCCGGGCCAGAGCCGCTCCATCTGGGGTGATCACGAGCGCTTCACCCAGACCTACTTCTCCAGCTTCAAGGGCGTGTATACCACCGGTGACGGTGCCCGTCGCGATGAAGATGGTTACTACTGGATCACCGGCCGTGTGGATGACGTGATCAACGTGTCCGGTCACCGCATGGGTACCGCGGAAGTGGAATCCGCGCTGGTGGCACACCCGGCGGTTGCCGAAGCGGCCGTGGTGGGTTACCCGCACGACCTCAAGGGGCAGGGCATCTATGTTTACGTCACCCTGCAGAGCGGCTTTGAGCAGTCCGACGAGCTGATGGCCGAGCTGCGCAACTGGGTCCGTTCCGAGATCGGCCCGATCGCGTCTCCGGACCTGATCCAGTTCGCACCGGGCATGCCGAAAACCCGCTCCGGCAAGATCATGCGCCGCATCCTGCGCAAGATCGCCGAAGACGATTTTGCCGCCCTGGGCGATACCTCTACCTTGGCTGATCCGAGCGTGGTCGATGATCTGATCGAAAACCGCATGAACCGCAAGGGCTGATACCCGTCAGTCCCTGCTGATCAAGCGCCCCCGGTGTGAGCCGAGGGGCGCTTTTTTGTGGGTAGAGCACCGACAGCCATGCGTCGGGTGCGGTTTTGTCGACAAATAGATGCTATTATTCCCACCCGAAAAATCTCAACATTTGCGCACCTTCGGAGCGGACTGTCCGCCATGACGGTCGTGCCTGTACCCAAGCACCAGGGAGACGATCAATGCAACTGGCTCAGAAGATCATTATTGCTGATGACCATCCTCTATTCCGTGCGGCGCTGCGCCAGGCGGTAACCCAGGCGGTACCGGGTGTCGAAATCGTCGAGGCGGACAGCCTTGCGGCGGTTCAGGAGGCGGTGGAAAAGCATGGTGATGCGGATCTGGTCCTGTTGGATATTCACATGCCGGGTACCCATGGCTTCTCCGGTCTGGTGTTTCTGCGCGGTCAGCATCCGGGCGTGCCGGTTGTCGTGGTATCCGGCAGCGAAGAAACCCATGTGATGAAGCGGGCCATTGATTACGGTGCGTCCGGTTTTATCCCCAAGTCGGCGCCGCTGGAAACCATCTCCGAAGCGATCGCTTCCGTGCTGGAAGGGGAGGAGTGGCTGCCGCAGGAGCTGACCGACAATATGGACGATGTCAGCGAAGAAGATCAGCAGTTTGCCGCCGCCCTGGCATCACTGACGCCGCAGCAGTTCCGCGTACTGACCATGCTCACCGAAGGCCTGCTCAACAAGCAGATCGCCTACGAGCTCAGCGTCTCCGAAGCGACCATCAAGGCGCATGTTACCGCCATTCTGCGCAAGCTCGGCGTACACAGCCGCACCCAGGCCGTCATCGCCGCTCAGCGTCTGGGTGTCGAGCCGCCGAAAACCGAAGTCTGATTCAGCTCGGGAAGCAGGTGCTCTGCCTGCTTCCTCTCCCTGCCGATAACGTTATTTCTCGGCCCGAATATTGGCGATGATCTTGTTGATCATGGCACGCAGGGCTGCGGGTTTGACCGGTTTGGTCAGCAGCTGAGCGCCGGCGGCTTCGATCTCGTCCTTAACCTCTTCGGTACGATCGGCGGTGATGACGATGGCCGGGCTGAAGTATTCGTTGCCGGGCTTCTGGCCGTCCAGTGCCGCCAGTTCACGCAACGCCATGATGCCGGTGTCGGTTTCACCCAGGTGGTAGTCGGCCAGCACGATATCCGGAGTCCACTGCCGCTGTTCCAGCTCGGCCAGGGCGTCATCGGCTGACAGCGCCGTGGCAACCTCACATGACCAGCCCTTGAGCAGGGCGCTCATGCCTTCCAGAATCTTCGGTTCGTTGTCGATCACCAGCACCTTGATGCCGTTCAGCCCCTTGCTGCGGATCCAGCCGCGCTGCTCCGGACGGGCCTTCTGCGCCTTGGTCGGATCCCCCAGCGGCAGGGTGATACTGAATACGGTGCCCTGAGTTGGCCAGGAACGCACACCGACCTGATGGCCGAGCATACGGGCGATGCGGTCGGTGATCGCCAGCCCCAGCCCCAGACCCTTGACCTGGCTGTGTTTGGGGTTATCGATGCGTTTGAACTCCTCGAACACCTCATGCAGCTTGTTTTCCGGGATGCCGACACCGGTATCCCAGACTTCAAGCCGCAGCTGTCGGCCCACCCGACGGGCGCCCATCAGCACCCGGCCTGAGCTGGTGTAGCGCATGGCGTTGGAGAGAAAGTTCTGCATCACCCGGCGCAGCAGCGCCTGATCGGAGTACACCACCTGCTTGCAGCTGACGGTATCGAACGTCAGTCCTTTTTCCTTGGCGAGTACACCGAACTCGGTGTTCAGGGTCTGGAACAGGCCTTCCAGCGAGAAGTGGGTCAGTGAGGGCTCAAGCGCGCCGGCGTCCAGCTTGGAGATGTCGAGGATTGCAGTGATCAGTTCTTCCGCCGCCTTGAGTGAACCGTCCAGATTTTCCACCAGCTGACTGGTTTCCTGACTGTGGCTCTGCTGCGCCAGTGCCGAGGTAAACAGGCGTGCGGCATTGAGCGGCTGCAGCAGGTCGTGGCTGGCGGCGGCGAGGAAGCGGGTCTTGCCGAAGTTGGCGGCTTCCGCATCGGACTTGGCCTGACGCAGCTCGTCCTCCATCAGGGCGCGGATGGTGTTCTCCTTGCGCAGCTCCTTGTTTACCACCGACAGGGCGTGGGTGCGCTCGCGGACACGCTGTTCCAGGTTTTCGTTGGTTTCCTGCAGGGCCTGCTCCGCCTTGCGCCGCTCGGTGATGTCCTGGTACAGGGTGAAGTAGCCGAGCACATCGCCGTATTCACCGATGTGCGGGATGTAGGTCACTTCGGCAAAACGGATGCTGCCATCCTGGGTCGGCAGGCGGGTCTCAAAGCGCTGGCGCTCGCCCTTGAGCACGGCGTCAATATAATGACGGCGGTGCAGGTATTCCTCTTCCGGCAAGGCTTCCAGCGCGGAAACGCCGGCGATGTTGTGCCGGTCAAGACCAAAGGTATCGGCGTAGGCCTTGTTGATGAACAGGAAGCGGCGTTCGGGGTCCAGGTAGCCGATCAGCACCGGCACGTTATCGGTGTAGATGCGGATGTTCTGCTCGCTTTCACGCAGCGCTTCCTCAACCCGCTTGTGCTCGGTAATGTCCATATAGGTGTTGACGTAGCCACCGTTGGGCATGGGGTTGCCGCGCACTTCCAGGGCGGTGCCATCGGGGCGGTCGCGCTCGTAGGAGTGGGGGGCGCCGGAGCGGATCCAGTCCATGCGTCGCCGCACCTGGTACTCCACGTCGCCCAGTCCGTATTCGCCCTTGATGGCGTTGTAGCGGAACACCTCTTCGATCGGCCGGCCGACACAGACCAGCCCTTCCGGATAGTTGAACATGTCGATGTAGCGCTGGTTCCAGGCCACCAGCCGCATCTGCTGATCGACCACACTGATGCCGAGGCTGACGTTCTCGATGGTGGACTGCAGCAGCGAGCGGTTGAACCTCAGTGCCTGTGAGGCCTCATCCACGATGGTGACCACATCACCGATCTCCATCTCCTTGCCGCGCAGGGTGGAGTCCATGACGATGCGGGCGGACGAAGCGCCGATGGCACCCGCCAGCAGGCGTTCGGTATGCTGGATCAGTTCAGGTGTGGCCTTTTCCGCTGCCATGGGCGGGCCCTCACCGCGACGTTGACCAAAGCTGCTGAACGCCTGACGGGTACGGCTCATGCCGAGGAAACGCTCGCTCAGCATCTGCAGATCGCCCACGGTGACCTGACCAAAATGACGCGAAGGGTCGGCAATGCCCTTGGCGGCGATATTGACGAAGGCGCTGGCCTGAATGCGGTCCACCAGGCGCTGACTGGCGAAGCGAGAGACCAGTACGAACAACAGAATATTGACACCCAGACTCCAGACCACGCCATGGGTGAGCGGGTCCATCCCGGTCAGGCCGAACAGGCTGGTGGGGCTGAGCCAGCTGTCATTGCCGTCAAGCTGGGGCAGCCATTCATAAGGGATCAAACGGGCCGAGTTCAGTGTCGGTACAACCAGAGTATAGAGCCAGAGCAGGAAGCCCGCAGTCAGACCGGCAAGGACGCCGTGGCGGGTGCCGCCTTTCCAGTAGATGCCGCCGATGATGGCCGGCAGAAACTGGATGGCAGCGACAAAGGCGAGCAGGCCGAAGGAGGCCAGCGGCCCCTGTTCGCCGAGGATGCGGTAATAGAAATAGCCCATCAGCAACAGGCAGAAGATGGTGATGCGCCGCACCCGCAGCAGCAGGGCGCCCATATCCTTGGATTGGGACAGATGCAGCCAGGAGATGCGGAACAGCAGCGGCATGACGATGTCGTTGCACACCATGGTGGCCAGGGTGATGCTGGCGACAATGACCATGCTGGTGGCGGCGGACAGGCCACCGATGAACGCCAGGGTGGCGAGTTTTTCATAGCCCGCCTGCAGCGGCAGCATCAGTACAAAGGTGTCGGCATCGACGCGACCGTCGGTGAAGGTGACCAGGCCGCCGGTAGCGATCGGCAGTACGAACAGCGCCATCAGGATCAGGTAAAGCGGAAACAGCCAGCGGGCCGTGAACAGGTTGCGTCGGCGGGTATTCTCCACAATGCTGACGTGAAACTGGCGTGGCAGGCAGATCGCCGCTGCACAGGCCAGCACGATTTCGGTCATGAAGCCGGTATTCAGGCTGGTATCGAAGTTGGCGTTGTAGCGCAGCTGGGCCTGGATCTGAAACGCCAGATCATCCATGCCATCAAACAGCCCGAAGACCACGAACAGACCTACGGCGACAAAGGCGGTGAGTTTGACCAGAGATTCAAAGGCGACCGCCAGCACCAAGCCTTCGTGGTGTTCCGTAGCGTCGATATGACGGGTGCCGAACAGGATGGCAAAAACCGCCATCAGCAGGGCGACGAACAGGGCGGTATCGCTGCCCTTGCTCAACGCTTCGGTGGCACCGGGGGCCAGAGCGTTATAGCTGATCGCCACCGCCTTCAACTGCAGGGCGATGTAGGGAATGGTGCCCAATACCGCGATGATGGTGACCAGTACCGCCAGACTCTGGCTTTTGCCGTAGCGCGAGGAGATGAAGTCGGCAATGGTGGTGATGTTCTGCTGCTTGCTGACCAGAAAGATCTTTTCGATCACTCGAATGGCCAGCAGGAACACGATGACCGGCCCCAGATAGGTCGCCAGAAACTCCCAGCCGGTCGAGGCGGCCCGGCCTACGGCGCCGTAGAAGGTCCAGCTCGAGCAGTACACCGCCAGTGACAGTGAATACACCAGAGGGTTGCTGGCCCACTGCTTGCCGGCACTGCTCTTGTCACCGAAGTAGGCGATGGCGAACAGCAGGCCGAGGTAGGCAAGGGAGATGAGGATAATGGACCAGCCGGACAGCATGGGATGTCTCTCGTTTATGATGTGTCGATGATTTTACCCCCTGGCTGTCGGCCTGTATCGACCGCAGCGGGGTGAAGCCGCTTTTCAGTGCGCCGAAGCGGCGCCTGGGTACATGACTATTGTCTTACATGAGCTGAGTCATGTTTTATCTCATGCAAGGTAACTATTTGATTTTAAATAGTTATCCTGGCTTGTAATATTATTGGAACACTTTGTTCTACTAAAGTCGGGGTTTTGCTGACGACCCCATTTTATGCAAGATCAGGGTGTATTTTCTCGGCTCCAATAACAAGAAATCGGAGAAACACCATGGCAGATGATAAATCCAAAGCTGCTCAGTACTGGTCGACGAACCTTCGTCTGATCCTGGGAAGCCTGGTCGTATGGGCCTTTGTGTCCTATGGCTGCGGCATCCTGTTCCGTCCCATGTTGTCCGGCATTGCTGTCGGCGGCGCAGATCTGGGCTTCTGGTTCGCCCAGCAGGGTGCAATCCTCAGCTTTATCGGCATCATTTTCTTCTATGCATGGAGAATGAACAAGCTCGATAAAGAGATGGGTCTGGAGGAGTAAGCCAGTATGAGTCAGTTTGCAATCAACCTGATCTTCGTAGGGGCGTCCTTCGCACTCTACTTCGGCATCGCCATCTGGGCACGTGCCGGCTCTACCAAGGAATTCTACGTTGCAGGCGGGGGTGTTCACCCGGTTGCCAACGGTATGGCGACCGCGGCTGACTGGATGTCAGCGGCTTCGTTTATCTCCATGGCGGGTCTGCTCTCGGCAGGTTACGTCAACTCCTCCTTCCTGATGGGTTGGACCGGTGGTTATGTACTGCTGGCGATGCTGCTGGCACCTTACCTGCGCAAGTTCGGCAAGTTCACCGTGCCTGACTTCATCGGTGACCGCTTCTACAGCCGTGGTGCGCGTCTGGTAGCGGTGATCTGTCTGATCGTAGCGTCCGTGACCTACGTAATCGGTCAGATGACCGGTGCCGGCGTTGCCTTCTCCCGCTTCCTGGAAGTGAGCAGTACTGCCGGTATCTGGATTGCGGCAGCGGTTGTATTCTTCTACGCCGTATTCGGCGGCATGAAGGGCATTACCTACACCCAGGTGGCGCAGTATGTGGTACTGATCATTGCCTACACCATCCCGGCCGTGTTCATCTCCCTGCAGCTGACCGGCAACCCCATCCCGATGTTCGGCATGTTCGGTGACCACGTCGAATCCGGTGTGCCGCTGCTGACCAAGCTGGATCAGGTGGTGCGTGAACTGGGCTTCCAGGACTACACCGCTGATGTGGACAACAAGCTCAACATGGTGCTGTTCACCCTGTCGCTGATGATCGGTACTGCCGGTCTGCCGCACGTAATCATCCGCTTCTTCACTGTACCCAAGGTGGCGGATGCACGCTGGTCTGCCGGCTGGGCGCTGATCTTCATTGCCCTGTTGTACCTGACAGCTCCGGCGGTTGGTTCCATGGCACGTCTGAACCTGATCGACACCGTTTACCCGAATGGTCCGACCGAGCCTGCGCTGGAGTACTCCGAGCGTCCGGAATGGGTCAAGACCTGGGAAGAAACCGGTCTGGTCAAGTTTGAAGACAAGAACGAAGATGGCCGTATCCAGATGTACAACCCGAAAGCGGACATGTCCGATCGCGGTTGGAATGGCAACGAGCTGACCGTCAACAACGACATTCTGGTACTGGCGAACCCCGAGATCGCACAGCTGCCGGGTTGGGTTATCGGCCTGATTGCGGCCGGTGGTATCGCGGCGGCACTGTCTACGGCAGCGGGTCTGTTGCTGGCGATCTCCTCGGCGGTATCGCACGACCTGATCAAGAATATGATCAACCCGAATATCTCCGAGAAAGGTGAACTGACTGCAGCGCGTATTTCCATGGCGGTGGCCATTCTGGTGGCGACCTATCTGGGTCTGAATCCGCCAGGGTTTGCGGCGCAGACGGTGGCCCTGGCGTTCGGTATCGCGGGAGCGTCCATTTTCCCGGCGCTGATGATGGGCATCTTCTCCAAGCGGGTGAACAACAAGGGTGCAGTGGCCGGCATGCTGGCAGGTCTGCTGAGCACTCTGGTCTACATCTTCACCTTCCTGGGCTGGTTCTTCATCCCGGAAACCAACACCCTGGCCAACACTCCGGATAACTGGATCCTGGGCATCTCGCCGCTGTCCTTCGGTGCCATTGGCGCGATCATCAACTTCGCGGTTGCCTTCGCTGTCTCCTACATGACCGAAGAGCCGCCGGTTGAAATCCAGGAACTGGTTGAAAGCGTGCGTTACCCGAAAGGTGCTGGCGCTGCCGTTGACCACTAAGCATAATGCTGCCCGAGGACAGACAGTCGTCTGACAAGGGTTGATCCAAATCGGGCTTCCAACTGGAAGCCCGATGTTTTTCAGGAAAAGGAAACTATGATCTGGAATCTGGTGGCAACAGTGTTTGCCGGTCTTGGCGCTGCAGGGATCGCTCTGATCCTGCGCATGCTCAGCCGCAAGAAACTTCCCAAGTGGATTATTCCGGTGTGTGCCGGTATCGGTATGCTGGCGTACCAGATCTATATCGAGTACACCTGGTTCGACTTCAAGCGCTCGCAGCTGCCTGCAGGTGCCGAGGTGGTCAGCAGCGAAACCGACAGCATGATCTGGCGTCCCTGGACCTACCTCAAGCCGATGACCGTGCGCTTTGCCGTGTTGGACCGCAACAGCATCAACGAGCGTCTGGTGGCCGGTGAGTCGGTGGTGGAGTTCGGCTACTATCGCTTTGAAAAAAGCTACGTGGATCAGGTACGCCATCAGCAGTATCTGCTCAACTGCACCAATGGCCAAATGCTGGAGTTGACCGAAACCAAAGCCCCGGTAGTGGACAGCCTTAAAGTGCTGGAAAACAGCGACCCCTTGTGGCGCGCGCTGTGCCGCTGAGCCTGACACTGCACTGCTCCGACTAAAGTCGGGGCACCCTTGACCCTCCGGGTTTGTTAGATTCAGGTGGACCTTCGGGATATCACCGCAAATAACAACAACAGGATGGTGTCATGTCTGCTCAACGCGAAAGCGCCCGTTCATACTGGCGTGAAAATCTACGCATCATAACGACCTATATGGTCATCTGGTTCGCGGTCTCCTACGGCTGCGGCATTCTCTTCGTCGATGAGCTGGATCAGATTCAGTTCTTCGGTTTCCCGCTCGGCTTCTGGTTTGCTCAGCAGGGTTCCATCTACGTGTTTATCGGCCTGATCTGGGCGTACGTGTTCAGCATGAACAGGCTGGACGAAAAATACGACGTGCACGAATAACAATAACAAGTTAAGGACGGCTTCGTTATGAGTCTCGACCTGCTCACCTATATTTTTATCGGTGGCTCCTTTGCGCTCTATATCGGCATCGCCATATGGGCCCGTGCGGGATCAACCAAGGAATTCTACGTGGCCGGCGGCGGCGTGCCTCCGGTGGCCAACGGCATGGCTACCGCGGCCGACTGGATGTCGGCGGCATCCTTTATCTCTCTGGCCGGCATAGTGTCCTTTATTGGCCGCGACGGCGCCGCCTACCTGATGGGCTGGACCGGTGGCTATGTGCTGCTGGCAATGCTGCTGGCGCCCTATCTGCGCAAGTTCGGCAAGTTCACCGTGCCCGATTTTGTCGGTGATCGTTACTACTCCAATACCGCGCGAACCATTGCGGTTATCTGCACCATCGTCATCTCCTTCACTTACGTAGCCGGGCAGATGCGGGGTGTCGGCATCGTTTTCTCGCGTTACCTGCATGTCGAGATCGAAACCGGCGTAGTGGTCGGCATGATCATCGTGTTCTTCTACGCCGTGCTCGGCGGCATGAAGGGCATCACCTACACCCAGGTGGCGCAGTACTGTGTCTTGATTCTGGCCTTCATGGTGCCGGCGATCTTCCTGTCGATGCAGGTGACCGGACACTTCCTGCCACAGGCCGGGCTGGGGGCAACGCTGGACAGCGGCAAATCGGTGCTGACCACGCTCAACGAGCTGTCGGTCGAGCTGGGCTTTGCCGAGTATACCCAGGGCAACAAGACCACCATCGACATGTTCTTCATGACCGCGGCGCTGATGTGCGGTACCGCTGGCCTGCCGCATGTGATCGTGCGTTTCTTCACCGTGCCCAGGGTCAAGGATGCGCGCGTATCCGCAGGCTGGGCGCTGATCTTCATCGCCATCCTCTATACCACTGTGCCGGCGGTGGCCGGTTTTGGCCGCGTCAACCTGATCGAAACCATCAACGGCAGCGACAATGCCGGTGTGGAATACAGCCAGATGCCGAACTGGTTTAAAAACTGGGAGCAGTCCGGTCTGATCGCCTGGCATGACAAGAATGGTGACGGCAAGGTGTACTACTCTGCCGGAGCAGCCTTTGATGGCGATAAGCCGCAATATGCCGAAGACGGAGCCCGTGGTGAGCAGGGCGAGCGCCTGACCCTCAACCCCTCGGCCAACCCCAGCGAGGTCTATGTGGACCGCGACATCATGGTGCTGGCCAACCCGGAAATCGCCAACCTGCCGGATTGGGTGATTGCGCTGGTCGCGGCCGGTGCCGTGGCGGCGGCGCTTTCAACGGCTGCAGGTCTGTTGTTGGTGATTTCGACGTCGATCTCCCATGATTTGATGAAGAAGACGATCAACCCGAACATCTCCGACAAGCAGGAGCTGACCTATGCCCGTATGGCGGCGATCGTCGCGATCATCATTGCCGGTTACTTCGGCATCAACCCGCCCGGTTTCGTGGCACAGGTGGTGGCGCTGGCCTTCGGTCTGGCGGCTTCTTCGGTATTCCCGGTGATCATCATGGGGATTTTCAGTACCCGCATGAACACTCAGGGTGCCGTTGCCGGCATGGTGGTCGGTCTGGTCAGCACCATCGCCTACATCGTCTACTTCAAGTTCATGGGCGGCACGGCCGACCAGTGGTGGTTCGGCAT
>CAYMHL010000078.1:0-10594 GCA_964390205.1 uncultured Marinobacterium sp. | reverse complement strand
GATGGCGGTGGGTGCGGGGGACCGCTCCCCTGACTGGGCGCTTGAGGTACTTGAGGCCCGCGATCGACGTCAGGGCGGGGTGACGGCCCCACCGGACGGTCTTTACTTTGTCGATGTGCGCTATCCTGACTTGTTCAAACTGCCGAAGGTGCCGCTGGGACCGCATTTTCTGCCAACATCGGACTGACGGCCTGATGCGGCTTTGATAATATTGGCGGCCTGCGTCATTTATCGGGATAGAGCATGACTACACGGGTGAAGATTTGCGGCATTACCGACCTGGCCGATGCGCTGGATGCCATAGCGGCAGGTGCCAGTGCTCTGGGCTTTGTTTTCTACAAATCCAGTCCTCGCTACGTCTCGCCACAACTGGCAGCAGACATCATTCGTCAGCTGCCTCCCTTTGTGACCACGGTGGGGTTGTTTGTCAACGCATCCCAGGCTGAGGTGGCTCAGGTGCTGGAGCAGACCGCCATTGATCTGCTGCAGTTCCATGGCGACGAGCCTGAGGTCTTTTGTCGTGGCTTCGCGCGTCCCTATATCAAAGCATTCAGGGTCAGGCCCGGACTGGATGTCATGCAGCAGGTCGCGCTTTACCCCAGTGCCCGTGGTGTCCTGCTGGATGCCTATCGCCCCGGTGTCCCGGGTGGTACGGGTGAAGTATTCGACTGGGCGCTGATTCCGGCCACGCTGGCGCCGCAGGTAATCCTCGCGGGAGGGCTGAATGCCGACAATGTTGCCGAGGCGATCAGTCAGGTAACACCCTATGCCGTCGATGTGTCCGGTGGTGTCGAAGCGGCACCGGGACGCAAGGACAGGGCAAGAATCAACGCTTTCATGGCTGCCGTTCAGCAGCCTTAAAGCATCGTTTACTAGAGTATGTGATTTCCATCAGCCTGTACCCACGGTGGCAGCAGGCGTTAACAGGAATGTGAACCATGAGTAACTGGCTGGAAAAAATCGTACCTTCCCTGGTACGAAACGAGAAGAAGCGCACCAATATTCCCGAAGGTCTGTGGAAAAAATGTCCCAAGTGCGATTCCGTCCTCTATCGGCCTGAGCTTGAGAAAAACCTCAATGTCTGCCCCAAATGCGATCACCATATGCGCCTCAATGCGCGTCGTCGTCTGGAACTGTTCCTGGATGAGCAGGGCCGTCAGGAAGTGGCCGCTGAGGTGACGCCGGTAGACCGCCTGAAATTCCGCGATTCGAAGAAGTACAAGGATCGTCTGAGTGCAGCGCAGAAGGAAACCGGTGAAAAGGACGCCCTGATCGCCATGCGCGGCACCCTCCAGGGACTTCCCGTGGTGGCAGTGGCATTTGAGTTCAGCTTCATGGGCGGTTCCATGGGGGCCGTAGTGGGTGAGCGTTTTGTGCGTGCGGCACGTATTGCCCTGGAAGAGCGCATTCCGCTGATCTGCTTTGCCGCATCCGGTGGCGCGCGCATGCAGGAAGCCTTGATCTCCCTGATGCAGATGGCCAAAACCAGTGCCGCGCTGGAAAAGCTGAAGCAGGCGGGAATTCCCTATATTTCCGTGCTGACCGATCCTGTCTATGGCGGTGTTTCGGCCTCGCTGGCGATGCTGGGTGATCTCAACGTGGCCGAGCCGAATGCGCTGATCGGTTTTGCCGGTCCGCGCGTGATCGAACAGACCGTGCGGGAAAAATTGCCGGAAGGTTTCCAGCGCAGTGAATTCCTGCTGGAGCATGGTCAGGTCGACATGATTATCAGCCGCAATGAACTGCCGACACGTCTGGCCGACATTCTGCGCAAGCTGACTCACAATGCGGCAGTTCCTGAAACACCGGCTGTCGAGGGTGAGGTGGTTGATGCGGATGCGGCTGAAGCGGGCGCCGACAAAGCATGAAGCCTGATGCCTTTCCGGTGACGCTCGAAGGGTGGCTGAGCCGTATCGAAGCCTGTCACCCCAGTGAAATTGAGCTGGGTCTGGATCGACTGGTCGAGGTGGCGGCGAGGCTGCCGATCGATCTCTCGGCCAGTACCCGCATTGTGGTTGCCGGTACCAATGGCAAGGGATCGACTCTGGCCATGCTGGATGCCATTTTGCGTCGCCAGGGGTTGAGCACGGGGGTATACACCTCGCCGCATTTCCTGCGCTACAACGAGCGTATAGTGCTCAACGGTGTACCCGTATCCGACCAGCAGCTGTGCGATGTTTTTGGCCTGATTGAGGCAGCTCGCGGTGATACGGCGCTGACGTATTTCGAGTACGGTACCCTGGCTGCGCTGCTGGTATTCAGTCAGCAGAAAGTCGATGTCGCTCTGCTGGAAGTGGGGCTGGGCGGACGACTTGATGCAGTGAATATGGTCGATGCCGATATCGCCGCTGTGACCACGGTGGCGTTGGACCATACCGACTGGCTCGGGCCTGACCGCGAATCGATCGGGTTCGAAAAAGCAGGCATTTATCGCAGCGGTAAACCCGCGCTTTGTGGTGATGCCGATGCTCCGAGGCGTCTGGTTGAGCACGCCGAGACGATAGCGGCACCGCTGTATCGCAATGGCATCGACTACCAATTCGATCAATCTGCGAACGGCTGGAACTGGTCGGGTATGGATGCCAAGGACCAGGTCTGCCACTACCAGAACCTTCCCTTGCCGGTACTGCCGCTGGCCAATGCTGCATTGGTGCTGCAAATGCTGCAATTTTTGCCGTATCCCGTCAGTGAGACGGCTATACGCGAAGGCCTGCAGCAGGCCAGACTGACCGGTCGCATGCAACAGGTGCATATAGGCGGGCTCCAGGTGACACTGGATGTAGCACATAATCCCGAGGCAGCCACGTATCTGGCCTCGCAGCTGGATGCCAATACCCCCGTGCATCTGGTTCTGGGTATGCTTGCAGACAAGGACATCGAGAGCGTAATCGAGATACTCAAGCCGGTTGTCGACCATTGGTATCCGGTCACCCTGCCGGTTCCGCGTGGCTCAAGTGCGGAAACACTGACCGCTATGTTGCAGCGTGCGGGAGTCGCTGCATCGTCCATACATGCGGCGCCCAGCGTCAAGGCGGCTGTCGAGCGGCTGCAGGTCGAACCACCGGCAGGTCGAGTGATGATCGCCGGTTCTTTCTTCACCGTGGCCGATGCGCTGGCGTTATGTTCCGGAGAGTCCAGCTGATGACCGAACAACAGAAGAAGCGGCTGGTGGGTGCGGCTGCCGTTATCGTATCGGCCGTTATTCTGTTTCCGCTGCTGCTGGATGGCAGTGGCTATCGCGAGCGTCATCTGCAGGAACGAATTCCGCCGTCTCCCACCATGCCTGACACGGTGGATATCCTGCCTGGTCGTGAGTCGCTTCCGGATACGGCACAGCCGGCTGATCCGGCAGCACCGGCCGTGGTCAAGGTGCCGGCACCGAGTTTGCGCAGTGCAGTCGAACGTGCGAAGCCTGAAATTGATGCGATCAGTGATACCCCGGCACTGGATCAGCAGCAGGTGCCCGTGGCCTGGACGCTGCAGTTGGCAAGCTTCCGTGATGAGGCCAATGCGCGCTCTCTGCGCAAGGAATTGGTGGATGCGGGCTACAAGGTCTATATACGCAATGGGCCCGATATGGTGAGGGTGTATGTCGGGCCTGATCTGCAACGCAGTCGTCTGGAGCAGCTGCAGGCACGACTCAAGCGCGATTACTCGCTTGAAGGCATGATTGTCCGATTTACAACACAGTGAATTCACCATTGGGTTGACCCTTTGGCTCTGTTAGAATGCGCGCTGTTTTTGACACTGGCGAACAACGATGAACTGGGCTGACTGGACCATTCTTGCCATCATAGCGATCTCGAGCCTGATGAGTCTCAAGCGGGGGTTTGTGCGAGAAGCGATCTCGCTGCTGACCTGGGTCACCGCCTTCGTAATGGCTCGCCTGTTTTCGCCCTCTTTGAGCCAATTGCTCGACGCCTATATTCAGACGCCTTCGCTCCGTCTGGTGTCGGCTTTTGCTATTCTGTTTATCATCACGCTGATTGCCGGAGCGCTGCTGGGTGCACTGTTCTCCGCTCTGGTCAATGCCACCGGGTTGACCACCTCCGATCGTGTGCTGGGCATGGGGTTTGGTGCCGTGCGCGGTGGGCTGGTCATCGTCGTGATTGTCGCCCTGCTGGGCATGACGCCTGCGGTCCAGGATCGCTGGTGGCAGGAATCACAGCTGATTCCCCATTTTGTATTGCTTGAGGGCTGGACCCGCGAGGTGGCCAGTGACATCGGGCAAATGATCTGGAATATCGGACGCTGAGCCTCTAGCTTGGCGCCACTCTTTTAGTGACATCCTTTTGAGGTGGATTGAATGTGCGGTATCGTCGGCATTGTTGCCAAGTCCTTTGTAAACCAGACTATTTTTGATGCCTTGACGGTGCTGCAGCACCGCGGTCAGGACGCAGCCGGGATGGTCACCTGTGAAGGCAACCGGTTCTATCTGCGCAAGGACAACGGCTTGGTGAACGAGGTGTTCCGCACCCGCCACATGAAAAAGCTGAACGGCAACATGGGTATCGGTCATGTGCGTTACCCTACGGCAGGCAGCAACAGCTCGGCGGAAGCCCAGCCTTTCTATGTCAACTCTCCCTACGGGATCGCGCTGGCGCACAACGGCAATTTGACCAATGCCGATAAGCTGGCCGACGAGATCTTCCGTTCCGACCTGCGTCACATCAATACCACTTCCGACTCTGAAGTTTTGCTGAACATCTTTGCCCATGAGCTGCAGCAGATCGGCAAGCTGCAACCCACTGCAGATGATATTTTCAAGGCAGTCGAGCAGGTGCATACGCGTTGCCAGGGTGGTTATGCCGTGGTGGCGATCATTACCGGTTATGGCATTGTTGCCTTCCGTGACCCCTGTGGCATTCGCCCTCTGGTGTACGGCAAGCGTGTGACCGAGCGTGGTGAAGAAGAGTATATGGTCGCTTCTGAAAGTGTTGCGCTGGATACGTCCGGTTTTGAGCTGGTGCGCGACCTCGAGCCGGGTGAAGCCATTTTCATCGACCCGGAAGGCAAGGTAACGACGCGTCAGTGTGCCGCCACCAGCAAGGTAGCTCCCTGTCTGTTTGAATATGTCTATCTGGCGCGTCCGGACTCCATCATCGATGGCGTATCCGTTCATCACTCTCGCATGGAGATGGGTGTTCGGCTGGCGGCCAAGGTTAAGCGCGAAATGCCGAACCATGACATCGATGTGATCATCCCGATTCCGGATACCAGCCGCACCGCAGCACTGGAAATGGCCAACGCCCTGGGCGTTACGTTCCGCGAGGGCTTTATCAAGAACCGTTATATCGGTCGTACCTTTATCATGCCGGGGCAGACACTGCGCAAGAAATCCGTGCGTCAGAAGCTGAACCCGATTCAGGCCGAGTTCCGTGACAAGGTCGTGATGCTGGTGGATGACTCCATCGTGCGTGGCACAACCTCCAAGCAGATCGTTCAGATGGCACGTGATGCCGGTGCGCGCAAGGTGTATTTTGCATCGGCCGCCCCTGAGGTGCGTTTCCCCAACGTCTATGGCATCGATATGCCATCCGCAACCGAGTTGATTGCCCATGGACGCACCGCGGATGAAGTCGGCGAGTACATTGGCTGTGACTGGATGCTGTACCAGGATTTGGATGACCTCAAGGCTTCGGTCAGCAGCTTCAATCCGCAGATCAAAGAGTTCGATACCTGTGTGTTCGATGGCCATTATGTGACCGGAACCGTGGATGCGGATTACCTTGAGCGCATCGATGCCAAGCGTAACGATGGTGCCAAAGCTGCCGCCGACAGCACGGCGGAAGACGGCAACGAATCCGCCGACCTGCACAACAAGATCGACTGAGGTAGCCATGAGTCAGTCCAGTTACGAGCGTGCACAACGCATTCAGTTTGATGCTGCAGAAGGCTACGACATCGATACCCTGTCAGTGCGTGCCGGTCAAAGCCGCACGGCTGAAGGCGAGCACTCCGATGCGATCTTTCCCACATCCAGTTTCGTGTTCTCCAGTGCCCGTGAGGCGGCGGCGCGTTTTGGCGGTGAAGAAGAGGGCAACATCTACTCGCGGTTTACCAACCCGACCGTGCAGGCATTTGAAGAACGCATTGCGGCTCTGGAAGGTGGTGAGCGTGCGGTTGCCACTGCATCCGGCATGGCCGCGATTCTGAATCTGGGTCTGGCGCTGCTGCAGCAGGGCGATCACGTGGTCTGCTCTCGCAGCGTGTTTGGTTCCACGGTATCCCTGTTCACCAAGTATCTGAGCCGTGCCGGCATCACCACCAGCTTTGTGGATCCGACTGATACCGCTGCCTGGGAAGCGGCCGTCACGCCGAAGACTCGGCTGTTTTTTATGGAAACGCCGTCCAACCCTCTGGCTGAGTTGAGCGATATTGCAGCGGTTGCCGAGATTGCTCATCGCAACAATGCATTGTTGTGCGTGGATAACTGTTTCCTGACTCCGGCACTGCAGCGTCCGCTTCAGCTGGGTGCAGACATTGTCATGCATTCGGCAACCAAATATCTGGATGGGCAGGGGCGTTGCATCGGTGGTGTGCTGGTCGGTCGTGACAAGGAGATGGATGAGGTGTTTGGCCTGATCCGCACCGGTGGTTCCTGCATGAGTCCATTCAATGCCTGGGTTTTCCTCAAGGGGCTTGAGACATTGCCGTTGCGCATGCGTGCGCACAGCGAAAGTGCTCTGGCGATTGCAACCTGGCTGCAACAGCAGCCGGGTATCCGTAAGGTGTACTACTCGGGACTCAAGGATCATCCTCAGCACGCGTTGGCGTGCAGGCAGCAAACGGCCTTTGGTGGTGTACTGGCGTTCGAGGTTGAAGGTGAGCGCGAGGAAGCCTGGCGCTTCATCGATGCAACCCGCATGGTATCGATTACCGGCAACCTGGGGGATGTAAAGTCGACCATTACCCACCCTGCGACCACCACACATGGGCGTATGAGTGCCGAAGAGCGTCAGGCAGCAGGCATTCGTGAGGGGTTGATCCGCTTCTCCGTAGGGCTGGAATCGCTTGATGATATCAAGGCCGACCTGCAGCGCGGTCTGGATGCTCTGCACGGTTGATTTATCCTGTCCGGCCACTCTGTCCTGAGTGGCCGTTTTAGCCGTTGAAATCCACATCGATGAAAATCTTCCTGGCCCCGATGGAGGGCGTGCTTGACCACTGCCTGCGCGATATTCTCACCCGTATTCCCGGCGTGGACGTGTGTGTCACCGAATTCATTCGGGTAACCGATCAGTTGTTGCCGGAGTCGGTGTTTCATCGGCTGGCACCCGAGCTTGCGCAGGGTAGTCGTACCCCTTCAGGCACACCGGTGGTGGTGCAGCTGTTGGGCAATGATCCAGTGGCTCTGGGCGAGAATGCGGTGAGAGCAGTTGAAATGGGCGCGCCCGGCATCGACTTGAACTTCGGCTGCCCGGCCAAAACGGTGAACAAGAGTCGCGGCGGTGCGATCCTGCTCAAGGATCCGGATGAAGTGCATGACATTACCCTGGGGGTGCGCCGCGCATTGGCGGCAGATGTTCCCTTGAGTGCCAAAATGCGCCTGGGTTTTCAGGACAAGTCACTGGCGATTGAAAACGCTCAAGCGATCGAAGCGGCAGGTGCCATGCAGCTGACGGTGCATGCCCGTACCAAGGTGGAAGGGTACAGGCCGCCGGCGCATTGGGAATGGATCGCACGCATCCGCGAAGCCGTATCCATTCCGGTGGTTGCCAATGGCGATATCTGGACGGTAGAGGATTACCATCGATGTCGCGCCGTGAGCGGTTGTGAAGATGTCATGATTGGTCGAGGCTTGATTGCCAACCCCTTTCTGGCCCAGGCGATTCAAAGTGGTGACGACGGGCTGGAGGCCGATGCTACCTGGCCGGTCACTCTTGAACTGGTTCAGCTTTACCATCAAATGGTGATGTCGCGTCTGGATCCCAAGCACATCAACGGTCGTACCAAGCAGTGGTTGCGCATGATGCAGCGTCATTATCCGCAGGCGGAAGGTCTGTTCATGCAGGTGCGTGCAGAGCGCGATCCGCAGCGCTTTGCCGATTTGTTGCGTCACGACCGGGAGTCACTGGCGATTGATGCTGACCGGCAGGCGTTTTGATCCCCAATGTCCGGGGGTAGCTTCAAAGCGCCCGGCAAGACGGTGACCACAGTGGCTGCAGCAGCCCTGAGCCGTCAGGTCCCAGTTTAGAATCATATAGCCCGAGCGCCTGATCAGGGGGCGTTCGCACTCGGGGCAGTACGTGGTATTGCCTTCGGGGTCCGGAAGATTGCCGGTATAGACGAATTTCAAGCCTTCCTCACGCGCAATCATGCGTGCACGCTGCAACGTAGACAGCGGCGTGGGCGGATGATCAAGCATCTTCCAGTCCGGGTGGAAGGCAGTGAAATGCAGTGGTACCTCGTCACTCAGGTGGGTGCAGATCCAGCGGGACAGTTGTGCGATTTCACGGTCTGAATCGTTTTCGCCGGGGATCAGCAAGGTGGTGATTTCGAGCCAGGTATCGGTCCGGTGATGGATATATTCCAGTGTCTCCAGCACCGGGGCCAGTTCGCCGCCGCATATCGTCCGGTAAAAGCGCTCGGTAAATGCCTTCAGGTCGATATTGGCCGCATCCATATGCTGGTAAAACTCCTCCCTGGGTTCAGGGCAGACATAGCCTGCGCTGACGGCAACGCTGTTCAGGCCGTGCTGATGGCAGGCCTTGGCAACATCAATCGCATATTCATGAAAAATCACCGGGTCGTTATAGGTGAAGGCAATGCTGCGGCAGTCATGTGCCACTGCGGTGCGCACAAGCTGTTCGGGTGATGCGCTGTCACAAAGGCGATCTGTTTCGCGGGACTTGCTGATATCCCAGTTCTGGCAGAAACGGCAGGCGAGGTTGCAGCCGGCGGTGCCGAAAGACAGAACGGGTGTGCCGGGCAGGAAGTGATTCAGCGGTTTTTTCTCGATAGGGTCGATGCAGAACCCGCTGGACAGGCCGTAACTCAGCAGTCGGATTTCATCGCCAACCCGGCCGCGGACAAAGCACAAGCCACGTTGCCCATCGTTCAGCTTGCAGAAACGGGGGCAGAGGTCACACTGGATTTTGCCGTTGTCCAGTCTATGCCAGTAATGTGTGCTGATGCTGTGGTCATTTTTCATGATCGTAGCGCCGATTGGCTTCTATACTGGAAGCATAGCAAAAACTGGAGGTGTGAGATGACGGGCATGCTCAGACCGGCATCGGTTGCAGGGCTGTTTTACCCCGCCGGGGAAAGCGCCTTGCGCAGCTTGGTAAGCGGAATGTTGGCGGATGCAGCTGATCCACCCGTGTTGCCCAGAAGGCCTCGGGCGTTGGTTGTGCCTCATGCCGGTCTTGTCTACTCGGGACCAGTTGCAGCCGTGGCTTATCGGCTGTTGCAGCGTGAATTGGCTGATTGCGGCTGGCGTAGAATCGTGCTTCTGGGCCCTAATCATCGTATTCCGCTGCTGGGTATGGCAGTACCCGATGAAGCTGATTGGAAAACCCCGTTAGGGATTGTGGAGCTCGACCGTACCTTGCTGGCTGAGCTGCGTCAGCATTTCCCCCTGGCTGTGCGACCGGATGCACATCTGCCGGAACATTCGCTGGAGGTGCAGTTACCGTTTATTCAGACCATTGCCGCTGAACTGCGTATACTGCCGGTTCTGGTGGGGCCGACGGATGCAAACGTGGTGGCTGATCTGATTGAATACTGCTGGCGTGACGAGCAGACGCTGGTTCTGATCAGCAGTGATCTGAGTCATTACCACCCCTGGGCAGAAGCACAACGACTGGACAGTATTACCAGCGACATGATCTGCAGTCAGGATCCTCACCTTGGGTCGGAGCAGGCCTGTGGCTGTCATGCCCTTAACGGCTTGCTGCTGGCGGCGCGGCGTCAGGGCTACAGAATTGACTGCCTGAGTCGGCTGACATCGGGTGATACTGCAGGTGACAAGCAGCAGGTAGTAGGGTATGGCGCCTATGTCTGTTACTGAATATACGCCCCAGCAACATGCCGCCATGCTGGCGCTGGCGCGTGAGGGGGTTTGTCAGGCCGTCAGGACGGGGCATGTGTTGTTGCCTGATTTAGCCGGCATGGATGACTATCTGCAGGCGTTGCGTGCCTGCTTTGTAACTTTGGACAGCATGGGGGAGCTCAGAGGCTGCATAGGTTCTTTAAATCCATCGCGCCCCTTGGCTCATGACTTGCTGCACAATGCCTGTGGGGCGGCATTGCATGACTACCGTTTTCCTCCACTGCAGGCATCAGAGCCGATTCAGCTGTCGGTATCCATACTGTCGCCCCTGGAGGAGATCGATTTCACCTGTGAAGCTGAATTGCTGCAAAAGCTGCAACCGGGCAGAGATGGTGTGTTATTGCAGGCCGGGCGTAACCGGGCAACTTTTCTTCCGGTGGTTTGGCAGGGATTGCCAACTCCCGAGCTGTTTCTGCGTGCGCTCAAGCGCAAGGCAGCTTTGCCGGTGGATTACTGGTCTGATCAGGTCAGGGCCTGGCGTTATCGCAGCGAATATTTTTCCGAAGAGGGTGAAAGGCCGGCGTGTGATTGACGTCGGCC
>CAYMHL010000077.1:0-10759 GCA_964390205.1 uncultured Marinobacterium sp. | reverse complement strand
CACCTCCGGGTTGTAGTGCTTGAGCACTTCGCGGATGGTAAAAAAGTTGCCCAGAGACTTGGACATTTTTTCCTTGCCCATGCGTACAGGACCGGCATGCATCCAGTAATTGGCATAGGTACAACCGTTGGCGGCTTCCGACTGGGCAATTTCGTTCTCATGGTGCGGGAACGGCAGATCAGGGCCGCCGCCATGGATATCGAAACTGTCGCCGAGGCAGCACTTGGACATCGCCGAGCACTCAATGTGCCAGCCCGGACGGCCTGCACCCCAGGGTGAATCCCAGCTCACTTCGCCAGGCTTGGCGGATTTCCAGAGCACGAAGTCGAGCGGGCTTTCTTTCGCTTCTTCAACTTCGACACGGGCACCCGCGCGTAAATCTTCAATCACCTTATTGGTCAGACGACCGTAGGACGCAAACTTTTCCACGCGATAGTAGACATCGCCATTGGCGGCGGCATAGGCATACCCCTTGTCGATAAGGGTTTGTACCATCGCAATGATATCGCCGATGTGAGCGGTCGCCCGCGGCTCCTGATCTGGACGCAGCACGTTCAGACGGGTTTCATCTTCGTGCATGGCAGCGATCATGCGTTCGGTCAGCTGATCAACGGCTTCGCCGTTTTCTGCCGCACGGCGAATGATCTTGTCGTCCACATCCGTGATGTTGCGAACATAATCAACATCCCAGCCACGGGCTCGCAGATACCGGGTGATCACATCAAACGCCACCATGACACGGGCATGACCGATATGACAGAGGTCGTACACCGTAACTCCACATACATACATGCGGATTTTGCCAGGCTCGATCGGAGTGAAAGTCGTCTTGCTGTTGGTCAGTGTATTGTAGATCTGAAGCATGAGGGTCTGCCGAACTCTGTGAAAAGAAAGCGCCCGTCCCGGGGCGACACTACAAATATCAATTCAGCCAGGTGCCAGGATAAAGCCGGCACATGGCTGATGCTCAGGATTTTGAATCCAAGATTTCAAAAACAGGCTGAGGATTATGCCTCAAGATTGCACCGACTGCGATCAGGGCAAGGGCACAAAGCCCAATATGCTTTGCCCCAACAGACTGCTTTCGCGAGTCAGCCACAATCCGTCCTTGTGCCAACGCACGGCTTCCCACTGCCCTGCCGGCGAGATTGAATAACGACGCGCACGACGCCAGTCCGGCTCACCCTGCACCACCGGCATCAGCCAGATAAACGCCGAGACACTGAAACGCTTGAGTTCATAACCCAGCAGGACCAATTGCCGACGACCAGGATCATAATCAGCCGCCGTGATCAGCCCTTCAACGGGATAAGCTGCCTGGGGAGTCAAAGCCTGGCGACCACCATCGGCCGACAGGCGATAGAGACGCGTCTGCCGGTCCTGCCAGTTTTTGCTGAACACCCACAACTCACCGTCCACGACCGTTGCCGCTTCACAGTCATTGTTATGGCGGTTGAAACCGCCAGAAGAATCCGCGTCAGCAAAACTGAATTCGGTCATGCGGGAGCGAACGGGACGCTCATCATGGCTGACAAGATCATCCCAACGCAGAGAGTAGATCTGCATCCATTGGCGCCGTCCGCCGTTATTGCCGCAGTCGAATACATGCAAAAAATATTCATCCTGCGCCAGCGCTTCCCAGTCGAAATTGATTGCATCCTGCAGCGTTCGCCGAGCCAGCACTTCACCACTGGCAGCATCAAAGGCGTATAAATGAGGACCATCCCCACTGTCATTGTGGGTCCAGAAACGGCCCGCATGTAGAGCCAGCCCGGAGGTTTCGGCAATCGTTTCAGCCAGTACCACCCTGCGTTCAACAATAAGCCGTTCGTGTGGGGCAGTCGCAGGAATGGCTGCACAACCGCTTGCCAGCAGCCCCCAGGCTACCAGCAAGCGTGCTGCAACAAGCGCAGTCCGCATCCCTTACTTGGCCTGAATTTTTGCCCAGGAGTCGCGCAGGGTAACGGTACGGTTGAACACCAGTTTGTGCTCGGTGGAACTGCTGTCGACACAGAAATAACCGGTACGCTCGAACTGGTAACGGCTCTCCGCCACCGCGTGCTTGAGACCGATCTCAGCACGGGCTTCAGTCATCAGAGTCAGTGACTCGGGATTCAGGAAGTCGTGGAAATCGCGTGTTTTGTCGCTGTCCGGATTGGCTTCGGTGAACAGACGGTCATACAGGCGCACCTCACAGGGAACCGAATTGTCGGCCGACACCCAGTGAATCACCCCGTTGGGTTTGTAGTCTGTAGGGTTCTCGCCCTTGGTGGCGGCGTCATAGCTGCAGATCAACTCAACCACTTCACCCTGCGCATTCTTGACCACTTCGTCGCAACGGATCACGTAAGCACCACGCAGACGTACGGCGTCACCCGGTGCCATGCGCTTCCACTTGCGCGGCTTCTCTTCAGCGAAATCTTCACGCTCGATCAGCAGGTTGCGAGTAAACGGCACCTTGCGGATCCCCATGGACTCGTCTTTCGGATGCGCCGGCAGCTCAAACCACTCCTCTTCGCCTTCGGCAAAGTTGGTGATGGTGACCTTGATCGGATCCACCACACACATGGCACGCGGTGCATTGGCATCCAGATCGTCACGAATCGCGGATTCCAGCATGCCTACATCGACGACGCCGTTGGAACGGGTCACACCGATCATGTCGCAGAAGTTGCGAATTGAAGCCGGAGTGAAGCCGCGACGGCGCATGCCGGAGATGGTCGGCATCCGCGGGTCGTTCCAGCCGTCGACGTGACCTTCATCCACCAGCAGCTTGAGCTTGCGCTTGCTGGTGACCGTGTAGTTGAGATTCAGGCGCGCAAACTCGTACTGACGCGGCTTGGCCGGTACCGGCAGGTTTTCGATGAACCAATCATACAACGGACGGTGATCTTCGAACTCCAGGGTACAGATGGAGTGCGTAATGCCTTCCAGCGCATCGGACTGACCATGGGTGAAATCATAGGACGGATAGATGCACCACTTGTCGCCGGTTTGGTGATGGTGCGCCTTGCGAATGCGGTAGATCACCGGATCACGCAGGTTCATGTTCGGCGCCGCCATATCGATCTTGGCGCGCAGCACACATTCACCCTCGTCAAAGGCGCCATCACGCATTTTCTCGAACAGCGCAAGGTTCTCCTCCACGCTGCGATCGCGGTAGGGACTGTTTTTGCCCGGCTCGGTCAGGGTGCCGCGAAATTCGCGCATTTCGTGGGCGCTCAGGCTGTCAACATACGCCTTGCCCTCCTGGATCAGATGCACCGCCCAGGCGTAAAGCTGATCGAAATAGTCGGAGCTGTAACGGATATCACCGTTCCATTCAAAGCCCAGCCAGCGCACATCTTCGATGATCGAATCGATATACTCCTGGCTCTCCTTTTCGGGGTTGGTGTCGTCAAAACGCAGGTTGCATTGACCGTTGAAGCGTTGCGCCGTACCAAAGTTCAGACAGATCGATTTGGCATGACCGATATGCAGGTAACCGTTGGGCTCAGGCGGGAAGCGCGTTACCACCTGGCCGTCATTCAGGCCTTTTGCGAGGTCATCTTCAATAATCTGGTGGATAAAGTTGTTCGGCTTGGTGCTGTCGTGTGTGGTCATATCCGTATCTTGTCGAAGCTGAAAAAGGCCGGCCGATGTGCCGGATACAGTGCCGGCATTATAACCGTAGATGCGTCCCGGACGCACGAGCACTGCCGTGAAAAGAATAAAGCGACGCCCCGGTGGGTGCAGCCGCTTAATACTTGAGTATAATGGCCCCACACCTAAGAGAAACAGGGAAACTGGAAATGATCATCCTGAAAACCAACGTCGGCACAATCACCCTCGAACTGGACCACGACAAGGCTCCGGTCACCGCTGCCAACTTTGAACAGTATGTCCGTGATGGCTTCTATGACGGCGTCATTTTCCATCGCGTCATCGATGGCTTCATGATCCAGGGCGGCGGCTTTGAACCAGGCATGATCCCCAAGGAAACCCGCGATCCGATCCAGAACGAAGCCGACAACGGCCTGTCCAACCAGGCCGGTACCATCGCCATGGCGCGCACCATGGACCCGCATTCGGCATCGGCCCAGTTCTTCATTAACGTGTCCGACAACACTTTCCTTGACCACACTGCAAAAACCACTGAAGGCTGGGGTTACGCCGTATTCGGCAAGGTTGTAGAAGGCATGGATGTGGTCAACAAGATCAAGAAAGCCGGCACCACCATGCGTGCAGGCCACCAGGACGTTCCGGTGGAAGATATCATCATCGAGTCCGCCAGCGTCGAACAGCCGGAGGGCTGATGCTGCGCTACTACGTTGCAGATCTTCACCTGGACAGCAAACGCCCGGATATCACCCGGGCGTTTGCTATCTTCTTGCGCGAGAAAGCCACCCATGCCGATGAGCTTTACCTTCTGGGCGATATTTTTGAGGCCTGGATCGGTGATGACGTTCAGCCTGCATACCTGAACGCAATCTTTGCCGAATTGCGATCACTGAGCGCTTCGGGCACCAGGGTTTACTTTCAGCACGGCAATCGCGATTTTCTGGTTGGTGAAGCGCTGGCCAAACAGCTTGGCCTGCAATTACTAGATGACCTGCACCGCATCAATACCATCCATGGCAAAACGCTGCTCCTGCATGGCGACCAGCTGTGTATGGATGATCAGGATTATCAGGCATTCCGCACACTGGTCAGAAAGCCGGAGTGGCAGGCAGAATTCCTGGCCAAACCGGTCAGTGAACGACTGGAGATTGCACGCCAGTTACGCGCAGCCAGTCGCGAACAGGGCGCCATGAAAGCGGCAGAAATTACCGATGTAACGCCCACTGCGGTCAGCGAAATGATGAGCCGGGAAAAGGCCACCCTAATGATCCACGGCCATACCCATCGCCCCGACATTCACCGACAGCAGAACCAGAATGATGGCGTTCGCATTGTATTGGGGGACTGGGACAGTCACGGCTGGTACCTTGAACAGGACGACTATGGCAGCCGCCTTTTTGCATTCAAACTACCAGCCGAAAACGTGCTCACTGCAGAGCTGCAGGACTCACTAGCAGCGCCGCACTAGGTTTGCCACTGTGAAAGCGGAACTCATCGTCCTCTGCCAGGATCAGTTCCGCCTCCAACCGACGAAAATGCTCAACACGCTCGTCGATCGGCTCACCCGCATAGGCTTCGGCCAGACCCAAATAATCCTGATAGTGCCGCCCTTCCGACTTGAGCAGTGAACGGTAAAACTTCGCCAACTCGTCATCGAGATCCGGTGCCAGAGCCGCAAAGCGCTCACAGGAACGCGCCTCGATAAATGCCCCGATAATCAGCACATCAACCAGACGACCAGGCTCAGATGTGCGTACATCCTTGCGTAAACCTGCAGCATAACGCGCCGGGCTCAGATGGCCATAACTCAGCCCTCGCGACTCCATGATGCCCAGCACCTGCTCGAAGTGAATCAGCTCTTCGCGCGCAAGGCGTGACATCTTGTTTAACAGATCCGAGCGGTCGACATAGCGAAACATCAGCGTCATGGCCGTGGATGCCGCTTTTTTTTCACAATGGGCATGATCTGTCAGCAACAGTTCCAGCGCTTCGGGTCGTGCGGCCAACTGCAGCCATTCATGAGGGGTTTCGCAGCCAAGAAAGCCTTTGATTTCGGCCAATACATCCATCGGATCAAACCATTACCAATAATTGAACGGGCTGCGGATGCAGCGAGAAAGGTGGAATTCTACAAACTCGAGCTACCAATTACCAACAGGCAAACTAAGACAAAGGCGCCCCGAGGCGCCTTTGATACAGCTGAGATGTTTACGCTGATCGCATACTCAATCAATCAGCGTGTCGATCAAATCGATCATGAACTCCGTTTGCTCCTCTTCCATGAAATCCCAGCCGTCCAACCCCATGCTTTTAAGGACTTCTCGCCCCTTGGGATCTTCTTCCATGTTCAGCAGACGGTCGGTCAGTACTTCAAGATGCTCCTGCATCCTGGGCCCGGCAACAAGGGTGTGATGCACAACACTGATCTGGCTACTGACCAGAGACTTGGTCTTTTTGCGCACCAACTCCGACAGCTCATCATAACCGGCCTTAAGGAAAAAACCTGCATCAGCCTTGCCATTGAGCAAAGCCTTGGCGACCAGCACATAGCTATCATATTCGCGGAAAGTGACATTATTTTTGTCCAGATCCGCTGACTCCAACATGATCATACCCATGGTGTGAACATCAGGATCGGCTGTTGTCGCAATGGTAATGCCGGGCTGAAGATCCTCAACCGTGTTGCGCTCATCATCACAGCGCGCTGCTATAACCGTTTCATCTGCACGGTTACGCGGACGAACAAGAACCTTGAAGCCCAGCTCGCGCACCAACATGGAAGCATCATAGGGATTGGCATAGATCAAATCGATCTTGCCATTGCGGATATCCTCACGCTGCTCTTCAAAGCTGTCATAGAGCTCCAGATGCACACCTACACCCAACTGCCGTTGCAACCAGGTATTGAAGATAAACCATCCGGAGAGGTGGGTCGGCGGAAAGTCCGGACTCACCGATAAATTCAATGTCATCGCAGTACCTCACCTATCGCAGCGTTGCATAAAGAGCTTCGCTCTCCTCTATCTTGCTGCGAGATGGCTTGCGGCGTACGGAGGTGTATCCGACCAGCTCACCATTACGAATATTGGGGATGACGGTCGCTTTGACCCAGTAATAGGCCCCATCCTTGCGCAGGTTCTTGACGTATCCCTGCCACTTCTTGCCCTGGGTCACGGTGTCCCAAAGGTCCTTGAATGCCACTGCAGGCATGTCAGGGTGGCGCAGGACATAGTGATTGACCCCAAGCAACTCCTCACGCGAGTAACCCGACATCTCGACAAAAGCACGATTGGCGTGAGTAATGATGCCACTGGGATCTGTTCGAGAAACGATCAGCTTGCCATCAGGATAGGGAACTTCTCGGTCAACGACTTTGGCCAGCCGTTCTGTGCCATCAAAATATTTGATCAGCACCTCTTTGACTGAACCTGTATCTTGTTCGGACATACTCACTCCAAACCAGGAAAGAAGCGTGCATTCGACCAGTCAGAGTCCATGCACGCCAGGCATAGGGTCGATTCAGAGAATCTTGCCGATTGCGTCGGCCGCACGCTTGACGTCCAGGAAGATAAGACCCAGACGAGCATTGGTTTTGGCAACAACGGTCAGCACAGACTCCTGGTTGGCGTGGGTCATCAGAATGTAGCCATTCTTGCCCTTGACCAGAACCTGCTCCAGTTCGCCCCGCGCCAGCTCCTGGGAAGTACGTTCACCCAGTGACAGCATCGCGGCACTCATTGCACCTACACGGTCTTCGTCCATACCCGCCGGCAGGAGCGCGTCAATCACCAGACCATCTGTAGAAATCACTGCGGACGCTTCGATTTCAGCAGAGGTACCGTTGAGATCGTTAAGAATGGAAGTCAACATTTCTGAGCGCATGGTAGTCTCCTTTTAGGCCATTAGCGCTGGTTGTAATCCTGTATAAAACGGTCAGCCCGTCCTATCAGTAATCCAGGTAGCGTCGGATCAGAACCGACATCAAATCAACAAAAGGCTGCCGGTTCAGATGAGGCATCCCTTCCAGAATCAAGAGAAACTTCTGCTCCCCCACATGCAGGGTCCAAAAACCCAATTCACTCTGACCGACCGCATCAATCAGGCCCCAGGAAGAACCATCGATACCCAGGTGACGTCCCAGCAGCGCCTGATGACGCTCATGCATGGACACCAGGTCAGCCGCCATACCGGCAATCGCTTCCGCCTCGTCATCTTCGAAGCCTGATTGCCCAAGACAGAACCCCTGATCATCGGCAAGCAGGACTCGCCCATCAGCCAGACAGGGCAGCAACTTGGGCAGCAACTCTTCAATGGTGCCTGCGGCAACTGCCTCAGGGGATTCCGGCAGATCGATAAAGCCATGCTGAACAGCTTTGTCGAGCAATGTTTCCGCCTCAGCCTCCGGCAGGCCGGTCAATTTCTGCAACAGAGAGCTGAGATACGGAATGTGAGTATCCGCACTCAACAGCTGGAGCAGCAATGCCCTTAGTGTCTCCGGCTCGGTATTCAGGGTTGCGTAATACGCCCCGCTGGGCGTGACCTGAAAATACCGGGGAGTATCATTTTGTTCTTGATTCACGGTTAAACTCCGAAAGATCCATGGTGTGATACACACGTTTCCGGTCAGGGACAGAACAGACCGATGGCGTCCGCTGCCACAAAGAACGAGAATACAAAACGCTGAGGCACACCCAACATAGACGCGATATTCTGTGCCGAAAGACGCTGGCTTTGCCAGAGTTCAGCAATGCTTCTGGCATGCGGGGTTTCAAGCAGACGTTCGAAATCAGGCATCTCGTCCAACAATCTTGGCTGCTCTGCCGATAGCGTATCGGGTATGCGACCGCGCGCAGTAAAGAGTGCCAATTGCCACAACAGCTCGTCAGCAGCAACCCTGCGTCCGGCAGGTAACTCGGCATCGGAGCTGCGCTCCTGCAAAGAAATTTCATCAAAGCCAAAGCGCGTCCGCGTCAGCTGCAGCAACAGTTCGGATTCAATACCGACAAGGAAAACCTTTTCTGCAGGCAGATAAAAAAGCGCCCCCGGCACACCCAGAACCTGCTGAACCTTGCCACTTTCGTCACCCTGACGCACACATCGCTGTATCCAGGGCAAAAGCAGACCATCCAGACTGAAATAGGCACGCCGACGCTCATGAGCAGAGTCGAGATTGACATCCGGAAGGCTGCCACAGCACTGCTGAATCATCTCAGCAGACAGTTTAGGTACTTGCAACGTCTCTTCAGGCTCGACAACAGGCTCGGGCAACGGTTTTGGCGGACGACTTGCCTGCTGTTTCTGCAATGCGTGCTGAGCTTCCAGAATAAGGCTGTTGAGTTCAGTGCGCTCGACACTGAAACGGCTACGCAGGGCCTCGGCTTCACGCTGAGTGCTGTCACCCTTCCAGGCGGAAAGTGCTTCACTGCTGCGCTGCTTGCGCGCCTGCCATTCTGCAAACACCGCTGCGCGGTTTTTTTCCTGCTCGGACGCTACTGCAATAACGGCATCAGCCACTTCACTGCTAACCGACCCGGCTTCGAGTCGACCGCGCAATTTGGACAACGCATCCTGAAGCGCACCAATAGTCAGGGGACGATGAATTTTGATACTGGACTTTGATACCAGGGGCTCAGAAGTCTGGTCAACGACAGCAATAATGGGACGCTGATCCCGTTCAAGCCACTTTTCCAGCTGAAACTGACTTTCCCTGTCGCTGAAACCGACGATTAATGCTTTTGCATCATCCACAGGGGACAGGACAAACCCTTCTCCCTTATTCCCTTTGAAGAAGATTTCCAGCATCGCCGCTTCGTTGGCGGCAAAACCGATTATTCCAATTAAATGCTTACCACCGACCGGCATATTCGAATCCTTCTAGAGGCGGCGTTCAGTGCAGTTTCTGCCTGGAAAACTGCATGCAGCGACCGTTACTCAGCACGGCATGCTCAAGAGGCAGTTCAGCCAAACGTGACAGGTCGCGTGTATCCACGGCCTTGTTCATGGCAATTCGATAGTCGCTTTGCAATAAAGGGCCTGATTGTTGAATGAGACGATTGACCAAGAACTGCCCACGGCCTCGAAGCACCAACAAAAGATCGATCAAAGCACCGGTCAACTGGTCGTTATCTGCACACTGAATAGCAAGATAGATGCGACGAATATGGTTGCGTAGTACGCGAGGTCTTGCCGCAACCAGGCGCGTCAGGTAGCGCAGCGCAACAGTTGGCTGAGCACCCACATAGATCAATCGCTTATCTGCCTGCAGATTAAACATGATCTGCAGCTTGGACAGCTGTAAATCCGCCTTTACTACGCGCTCATCCTGTGCGACTTCAGCCGGACTCTCTGCTGAACTCATCAAGGCTACCTCCTGCCTGAGATAATGTATTCAATTGTTATACGTAGCTTTTCACCGGATTTCAAACACAGCTAAATGAAACTTGACCGGCATCAAGTGCGACCGGTTCAGCAGCACACCGAACAGCTTGCCAAAGAGACTGTATGAAGGGCGAAAACGGGACGTGAAATTCTAATGCAAAAAACGTTTCATTTATATGAAACAATATCTTAGAGCACAATCACGACATAAAGCAGATACTTAAGCCCATTTGTTTCAACAGGCATTTTTCAAACCACAAACCGGCATGAATACAAACGTCTCCATGTCGTAACATACAAATGTTTATCTCCAACAGACTGATCCTTACATAATTGAACCGCTCAACTTTTACTTACAACGGCGACCATCCACAAACAAGCAAAGCCACTATGCTTTTTTTGTGCCTGCCACAGCTGCAACGAAGAATCGCAAAAATCGTGCAAGCCCTTGTAACCCGTATCGTTGGCACCCTTATACTTTGGTCCGGTAATTGTGTCGACAATCTTAACTTTAGGTCTTCGTTCCGCTAGAATTCGCCCGCCAATCACCATTCGATACCTAGTCGATACGCCGTCGGTGGGGGTTTACCACTCCGGCGTCCGGCGGTGAAAACAGATGAGGGCCATATCGTGCTTGAAGCTTATCGTAAACATGTAGAAGAACGCGCTGCAGAAGGCGTACCGCCGAAGCCGCTTGATCCTGAACAGACCTCTGCCCTGGTCGAGCTGCTGAAAAACCCGCCTGCAGGCGAAGAAGAATTCCTGCTGGACCTGATCACCA
>CAYMHL010000076.1:0-10797 GCA_964390205.1 uncultured Marinobacterium sp. | reverse complement strand
GCTGACCGACACCGTGCTTTTCGGTCTTCAGCGGATGCGTGCCCAGCGCCTGCACACCCAGGTCGTCCAGTTCCGCAATGGCATTAACATCACGGATGCAACCGTAGATGATGATGCCTTCCCAACCGTTATCCTGTGCCTTTTCGGCCAGCATATCGCCCAGCATGGCGCGGCGCATGGAACCGCCACCGTCCACCACCAGCACCTTGCCTTCGCCCGGTTGAGCCACCTGCTCACGTACCAGTGAGTTGTCTTCGAATGCCTTAATGGTGACGATCTGGCCACCAAAGGTTTCACGACCGCCGTAGTTACCGAACATGGGTTCAACCACCTGAACCAGTTCCTCAAAGTGATCGCACAGATCGGGCAGCAGATCTTGCATCGGGTGCTCCTTCAATAGAATTAATCGCTGTTGCTTCCAGCGGGCATGATCGCCGATCCATGCTGCATTTGCACTACAACTTATGCAGTAGCGCCCGCTGTCATGATCGACGATTGCCCGGCCGCTCAGTCCTGTAACGCCGCCAGCAGTGCCTGCACCGGATGCGGCAACTGCTGATCATCAAAACGCTTGACCTGGGAGCGGCAGGAATAACCGGTGGCCACCAGACTGCCCTTGTTCTCTGGCGCATTGACAATATCGCGCCAGCTCAGCTCGTAAATATCCTTGGAGCGCTGCAGGTTGTCGCTCTCATGACCGAAGGTGCCGGACATGCCACAGCAGCCGGTGGCAACAATTTCAAGCTGCTGCCCCAGAGCAGCAAAGATGGCCTGCCACTGACGCAGCGAAGGCGCTGCCGAGGTTTTTTCGGTGCAGTGCGCCATCAGGCGATACACATTGGACGCCGCTGCCGGACGTTCAATGTTGTCGAGCCGACTGCTCAGCCATTCCTGAATCAACTGTACCGGTGGCAGATCGCCTTCGATCACATCCTTGTACTCCTGACGATAGGTCAGGGTCATGGACGGGTCGATACCGATCAACGGCACCTCGTAGGCTGCAATCTGCTGCAGCATCTGTGCATTGCGTTTGGCGGCCTTGTCAAACGCCTTCATGAAGCCATGCACATGCAGCGGCTTGCCGTTGGGCATGAACGGTGCCACCAGCACGTAGAAGCCCAGCTTGCCCAGCAGATCCACCAGATCCAGCACCAGTCGGGTTTCGAAATAGCTGGTGAAGGCATCCTGCACAATCACCACGGCACGCTCGCGCTGAGCCTCGGTCAGTCCCTCGATGGTTTCGGGTGTCGCCCAGGCGATACCGCGTGCATCCAGCCCCTGTGCCAGACTGTTGGTACAGATCACCGGACTGTCGACCATGCCGCCGATACGACGCATGGCACTCTTGACCAGTGTATTGCGCATGGCCCAGTTGTACGGCGCCGGGAACTTGGACAGCGTCGGAATCATGTACTCCAGACTGCCAACCAGGTAGTCCTTCATCGGGCGCAGGTAGCGACCGTAGTACACTTCCAGGAAGCGGGCACGGAAGTCGGGCACATTGACCTTGATCGGACACTGACCGACACAGGACTTGCACGCCAGGCAGCCCATCATCGCCTCATGCACTTCGTTGGAGAAGTCGTAGTCACCCTTGCGCTTGGCCAGCGTATTGCGCACACGGCTCGGCAGCGAGCGAATAAAGCCCTTCTGACGCACCTGGTGTGCCTCGTCAGTCACATCCACACCGCGGCTGGCCATCAGGCGCAGCCATTCACGGATCAGGGATGCACGCCCCTTGGGTGAATGCACACGCTCACGGGTGCCTTTCCAGCTCGGGCACATGGCATCGTTGGGGTCATAGTTGTAGCAGGCGCCGTTACCGTTACAGTTCATCGCCGAATCGTACTGTTCGCGTACCGGCTCGCTGACCTGACGGTCGTACTGGCCACGTGTCGGCACCTTGTCGATCTTGAGCAGCTCAGCCCCGTCGATCATCGGCGTAGCGATCTTGCCCGGGTTAAGCTGATTGCGCGGGTCGAAACAGCCCTTGATGCGCTGCAACACCGGATACAGGGGGCCGAAAAACTCGGGAGCATATTCGGAGCGCACGCCCTTGCCGTGTTCGCCCCAGAGCAGACCCTTGTATTCCTGAGTCAGGCGCACCACTTCATCGGTAATTTCACGGATCAGCGTTTCCTGAGCCGGGTCCTTCATGTCGATGGCCGGGCGCACATGCAGCACCCCGGCATCCACATGACCAAACATGCCGTAGGCCAGGCCTCGGTCATCCAGCACCTTGCGGAACGCCATGATGTAATCCGCCAGGTTTTCCGGCGGTACCGCGGTATCTTCCACAAACGGAATGGGCCGCTTCTGGCCCTGAGCATTGCCCAGCAGGCCCACCGCCTTTTTGCGCATGCCCCAGACCTTGTTGATCTCGGCGGCACCGTAGACAACGGTGTAGCCAAAGCTCTTGCCCGGCTCGCCGCTGACGGATTCCAGATGCCGGCAGAGCTTCTCTACCTTGGCGCGCAATTCAGCTTCATCATCGCCGGTGTACTCCACCAGGTTGATGCCCTGAATCGCCGGATCGCCCTCTTTCTCCGGGAAGTAGTCACGCACCGTATCCCAGACGATGTCGCCCATGGCCAGGTTCAGCACCTTGGAATCCACGGTTTCGATGGAAGTCGGGCCCCACTGCATCAGCGCCTGGGCATCGCGCATGGACGACTCGAAGCTGTCGTATTTGATATTGACCAGCGCCGCATGCTTGGGAATCGGCAGTACGTTGAGCTTGGCTTCGGTGATGAACGCCAGCGAGCCTTCGCCACCACAGAGGATGGAGTTCAGGTTGAAACGGCCGGATTCATCCCGGATATGGGCCAGGTCGTAGCCGGTCAGGCAGCGGTTCAGTTTCGGGAAGCAGGCATCGATTTCGGCCTGCTGAGTGCGCTGAATCTCATCCAACAGACGATGGGCTTCGCCGACACGATCCGTGCGCGCCTTGATGCTTTCCAGTTCTTCATCACTGATCGGACCGGACTGCCAGACGCTGCCATCAAGCCAGACGCTGGTCAGCTCAAGCACATGATCACGGGTCTTGCCGTACAGTACCGAACCCTGACCGCTGGCATCAGTATTAATCATGCCGCCGACCGTGGCGCGGTTGCTGGTGGACAGCTCAGGCGCAAAGAACAGACCATAGGGCTTGAGCGCGGCATTGAGCTGGTCCTTGACCACCCCTGCCTGAACCCGTACCCAGCGCTCGTCCGGATTGATCTCCAGAATGCGGTTCATGTGCTTGGACACATCGACGATCAGGCCGTCGGTCAGTGACTGACCATTGGTACCGGTGCCGCCGCCACGGGCGCTGAGTACGATTTCGCGAAAGCGCGGCTCATCTGCCAGGGTGGCGATCATCACCAGATCATCACTGTTTTTCGGGTAGAGCACGCCCTGTGGCAGCACCTGGTAGATACTGTTATCGGTCGCCAGTACCACACGGTTGGCGTAGTCCGGGTTCAGCTCACCCTTGAAGCCTTGCTGCTTCAGGGTTTCGATAAAGTCCAGGTACAGGCTTTGGGTGTCATCGATCTTGTCAATGCGAGGGATCATGGTGCTCTCCGGGCTTGATTCGGTGCGCTCTGGCGTATCGCTTGTGCGCTGTCGAAACCTAGGGCGACAGCAGACGGAACGGCCATTGTTCTATGGTTGCCAATAATGCAGAATCCTGATTTATCATTCAAACGATTAAATTCTATTAATTAGCAAATAAAACTGATTAATCATGAGCAGTCTTATCGGTATCCGCCACCTGCAGGCCTTCATTGAGGTTGCACAATGCGGCAGCTTTACCCGCGCCGCCGGACATCTGCACCTGACCCAGTCGGCGCTGACGGCGACGATCAAACAGCTGGAACAGGATGCCGGGCTGACGTTGTTTGACCGTACCACCCGCCGTGTTGTGCTCAGCGCCGAGGGCGAGCGCTTTTTGCCAGTGGCGGAACGCCTGCTGTCCGACTTCACTGCAGCAATGGATGACCTGCGTGCGCGAGCGCAACTGCAGCAGGGCCGTGTCAGCGTAGCCGGTTCACCCTCGGTGGTCACCCGCTTGCTGCCCAGCGCGCTGTCCCAGTTTCGGCAACAATACCCGTCGATTCAGGTCTATATCCGCGATGAAAGTGCCGGCAGCCTGGAGCAACGGGTATTGAACAATGAGGTCGATTTCGCCATCGCCGGCAACCATTCACAGCAGCCCGAACTGGACTACGCGCCCTTGATTCGTGACCGTTACGGTTTGGTGGTTCCCAGCGACCATCCCCTTGCCGGTCGACGCGCGATCCATTGGCAGCAGGTGCCCAACGACAACCTGTTGCTGCTGTCAGCGGATACCGGCATTCGTGCCCAGCTCACGCGTTTCAGTCAGAATGGACAGATTCCGATCAAGCTGGAACCGGTACAGATCGAGGTGTCCAACCCCGCCGGCATGGCGGCATTGATCAGTCAGGGACTGGGAATCAGTCTGCTGCCGGCACTGGCGGCCGATGTCCACTCCTTTGCCGGCCTGAGCTTCATCCCGCTGGACCAACCGGTCATTGAACGCGAAATCTGCATCATCACCCGACAGGGTCGCGCCCTCAGCCCTGCAGCGGCGGCACTGCTCGACACCCTGCGTCAGCATCTTCAACACATCCGCCTGCCTGAATGGGTCAATATTGCCGACTAAATTGCCGACTAACGCAGCCCGACTGTTGCCTGATTTTAAATCTACCGCAGCAGGGGTTGCGTATACACAACGGGAATACATAAATCAGGGGGTCAGGTGAACAAACCAGTGCTTTTCTATGATGGCCAATGTCCGCTGTGTCGGCGGGAGATCGACCACTATCGGCGAATTGATCGCCATCAACGGGTCGACTGGCAGGACTTGTTCTCCAGCGAGTGCACGCTGGATCAGTACGGCATCAATGCAGTTGACGCCATGCGCGTTATTCATGCAGTCGACGCGACCGGCTCAGTGCAACAGGGTGTTCACGCCTTCATGGTCATCTGGCAGGAACTGCCCTATTATCGACGACTGGCAGGGTTCATCAGAACATTCCGTTTGGTCAGACTGCTGGACTGTGCGTACCACCGTTTTGCCAGATGGCGTTTTCGCAAACGCTGTGATCAGGGTTGCAAGCTGCCGCCCCAGTAAAGAGTGAGAGTACCGTCCAATTCAGGAGCTTCCGTGACCGCTTTTCAATCCCTCTTCAGTACCAAACTGCCCATTATTCAGGCGCCGATGGCCGGTGTTCAGGACTGGGAACTGGCGGCAGCCGTTTCGTCAGCCGGGGGGCTGGGTTCCATTGCCTGTGCCATGCTCACACCCGAAGCGGTTCGCGAATCGGTGCGTGAGTTTCGCCAACGAACCCCGCAGCCGCTCAATCTGAATTTCTTCTGCCATCAGCAGCCGGAAACCAATCCGACGCTGCAGCAAGCCTGGCTTGAGCACTTGCTGCCCTACTACCGCGAGTTGGGCATTGAACCGCCAAAAACACCCTCAGGAGCAGGACGCCAGCCGTTTAATCAGACGATGGCTGATATCGTCGCCGAATTTCAGCCGGAGGTGGTGAGCTTTCATTTTGGCTTGCCCGAAGTACGGCTGCTGCAACAGGTGAAGGCTACTGGCGCGAAGGTGATCTCCTCGGCGACCACAGTCGAAGAAGCCTGCTGGCTTGAGCAACAGGGTGCGGATGCCATCATTGCACAGGGCCTGGAGGCCGGTGGTCATCGCGGGATGTTTTTAAGTGAGGATATCAGCCGCCAAATGGGTACCTTCGCGTTGCTGCCTCAGGTTGTTGCGGCGGTCAAGCTTCCCGTCATTGCAGCGGGCGGGATTGCCGATGCCCGAGGCGTCGCCGCAGCACTGGCACTGGGTGCATCAGGCGTACAGGTGGGAACCGCTTATCTGTTATGCCACGAAGCGAAAACATCCTCGATTCACCGGGCAGCCCTGCAAAGTGACGCAGCAAGCCATACAGCGCTGACCAATGTGTTCAGTGGTCGTCCGGCAAGAGGCATCGTCAATCGCATGATTCGGGAACAGGGACCGATCAGTCTTATTGCGCCGCCGTTTCCACTGGCAACAGCCGCATCGGCGCCACTGCGCAGCCAGGCCGAAAGTCTGGGTTGCAATGACTTTACACCCCTTTGGGCCGGGCAGAACACCCGCGGCTGCCAGATGATTCCGGCAGCCGAACTGACCCGCCAACTGGCGGGCGATGCTTAGCCGGGAGTGCTGAGCAACACGCGCACACAAAGCCCACCCATGGCGGCATGGTCAAATTCCAACCGGCCATCATAACTTTCGGCAATGGCCTGACAGATTGACAACCCCAGGCCACTGCCCTCGCCCCTGGCTTCATCGATGCGCAACCCGCGGGCAGCGAGCAGGCGCATGTTGTCGTCGCTGACACCCGAGCCATCATCTTCGACACTCAGGCACCACTGATCCGCATCATTGGCTGGTGGCCGAATGTTGAGTCGTACCTGCGAGGCAGCATGACGCCAGGCGTTGTCCAACAGATTGCCCAGCAGCTCCAGCATATCGTCACGGTCAAAGGGAATGGGGCCTTCCGGTAAACCGGCGTGAAATTCGATATCCGCGCGGCCGATACGTTCAAACAGACGCACCAGATGAGGAATTTCCTCGCGAGGGACAAACTGTCGGCCAGGGCCAGGCGCACCGGCGATACGTGCCCGGCGCAGTTCGCGTTCAATACGATGATGCAACTCCCGGTAGAGCTGCATCAATTGCGTGCTCTGTTCAGAGTCTGGGTGCTGATCCGCCAGCCACTGAAGCTGCTGCAACGGACGCTTGAGTTCATGAGCCAGATTACCCAGCGCCATGCGTGAGCGGCCGATCTGTCGACCGGACTGCTGCAACAGTTGAGTGATGGATGCCACCAAGGGTGCAACCTCATCGGGCACATCACAGGGCAACTCTACGACCGCCCCTGCCTGCTGTTGAGCCAGTGCCTGGCGCAGTGGCTCCAGGCGGGCAAAGCCGCGATGCAGCACCCGACGCTGCAGCAATAACAGTACGGGAACACTTAACCCCAGCAGCAATAGCAGTGACAGTTCAAACTGTCGCTGACTGCGCCTCAGCTCGGCGATATCCTCTGCCAGCCAGAGCGTAAAAGACTGTCCTTGTTTGACAAACCCCTGCTCGACCACCAGCCAGTGCTGGTCAGCGAGCATCGTCATTACCCTGACGGACGATTCACCGGGTGCCTGGACGGTCACTGCAGGCTCCATATCCCAGAGCGAACGGGAGCGAAAACTCACTGCATCGGACACCAGCATGTAATAATGCCCGGAATGCACGCGCTGGTAAGATTTGGCGAGACCTTCGCCGTTCAGCCCCCAGCTGCCATCAGCCTGCCTGTTGAGGGCGGCGATCAGATTCTCGGCATCATGTTCGAGCTGGCTGGCGACAAAACTTTGGGTCAACCGGGTCACACTGACATGGACCAGCGCCAGCAACAACAACATCACCACCAGTAGCCCCAGCAGTAGTTGGCGACGAATGCCCTGTTCCAGTGATCCGGCGTGCCTGCTCATTCAGGGCGCCAGCTCCGTTGAAGATGGCAGGTAGTAGCCCTGCCCTCGGCGGGTTTGGATGACATGCTTGCCCAGCCGCTGACGCAGCCGATTGATATAGACTTCAATCACATTGCTGTCACGCAGGTGCTCTTCCTCGTAGACATGCTCGCTCAATTCGGTTTTTGATAGTATCTGATCGGCATTGAGCATCATGTACCTCAACAAACGAAACTCGGTGCCGGTCAATTGATGCGGCTGTCCCTGAGCATCGACCACCGTTTGTTGCCCAATATCGAGCTGCAGCCCGGCCACTTCAAGTCGACTGCTGGCATGGCCGTGGTTGCGCCGGACCAGTGCCTCCAGTCGTGCCAACAATTCCTCGAAATGAAAGGGCTTGCCCAGATAGTCATCGGCACCGGCCTTGAGCCCGTCCACCCGTTCATGCCAGGCATCACGGGCCGTCAGAATCAGTACCGGCATGTCACGCCCGGCACGACGCCAGCTGCCGAGCACGTCAAGACCGGGCTTCTGCGGCAGGCCCAGGTCCAGAATGACGGCATCGAAGGTCTCTTCCATGCCCAGAAACTCGCCATCGACACCGTCGGCAGCGGTCTCGACGGCGTAACCGGCCTTTTTGAGGTCGGTCTTGAGCCGACGTGCCAGCTCGATATCATCCTCTACCAGCAATACCTTCATGCTCAGTCCTCTATCTCTTCCTTGAGCACGACACCGGTCACGGGATCCAGCTCAAACTCTCTGACCACGCCATCCTTGCCAAGAATTTCAATTTCGTAGAGCAAACGGCCGTCATCTTCCTCGAGCTCGACATCCAGCAACTTGCCGCTGAACCGCCGTGGATTCTGCGCCATCAATTCTGTCAACGGACGTATCTGTCCTGCGCGGACGCGCTCCAGTACTTCACGTTGATCGTCATCCCTGTCGGCATCGGCAAACGGAGACACCAGAGCCAGGCTCAGCAGTGGCAAAACCAGCAGGGATTGGATGCGCATGCTAAAAGTCTCTAAAAACGCACGGGTAAAAGTCGAACAGACACTGACTGCCCCCGCCAACGACTCTGGCTTGAAGTCGCCGGTGCAGCGGGGGCAAAAGGCTGTCTCAGCGTTCCACTTCCATCTCGATCATTTCAAAGTTGACCGGATCGAAAGTGGCTTCAATCCGACGTTGCTGATCATCAAAACCTTCAATCTCATAGCAGCCGTCATCGACCTTGAACTCGTTGATCTGCCATCCGCGTGCCTCGATGGCATCACGGAAGGCCTGTTCGCTTTGCCAGGATTCCATCGGCGCACGACAATCATCATCAGCCATGACGGGGGCAGCAACGGCAGCGGTAGAAATCAGCATGGCGGCAATCAATTTTTTCATTTCAGTCACTCCAGTGTGGGTTGATGTAGACCATCATAGGCAGGAGAACTGAAATGAAACTTAAAGCGCCACCGCGCCCATTATTTTTTCAGATGGATGCCCTGCTCGTCCTGCTCAATGCGACCGGACTTCATCAGCTGGCCCACAGCCATTTTGAACGCTTTTTTGCTGACGCCAAAGGTTTCACGGATCGCATCAGGGTCGCTCTTGTCGCCCAGCGGACAGAAACCGTTGCGGGTCTCCAGGTACTTGAGCACCTGCTGCGCCAGCGGATCGATACGACCATAGCCGGGCTTCTCCAGCATGACATCGATTTTGCCATCTTCGCGCACCTGTTTGATGAAGCCTGACAGGCGCTGCCCCGGGCGTACCGGACGGTGAATATCCTGGCGCTGCAACAGCCCCATGGCACGGTTGTCGATGATCACTTGATAGCCGATATCGGTCGGCCGTACCACCAGCAACTCCACCAACTGTGCCTGAGTGTAACTGGCCTCGGGATCCAGATGCTTTTCCAGCTTGGCCGTAGCGGCAATTCGATTGGTGTTGTCCAGATACAGAAACACGGTGACATAATCACCGGCCTGCAGCGGCTTGACCTGTTCGTTGAACGGCAGGAACAAATCCTTGGGCAAACCCCAGTCGAGAAAGGCACCGATCTGGTTGACTTCAACCACCTTCAGGTTGGCAAATTGACCTACCTGTGCACGGGGACGGCGCGAGGTGGCGATCGGCTCGTCATCGGAATCCAGGTAGACGAACACCTGCAGCAAGTCACCCAGACGGGTGCCTTCAGGCACTTCGGACTTGGGCAGCAAAATACCACCGGCGCTGCCGCCATCGAGGTAGACACCGAACTCGACTTCACGAATGACTTTCAGCTTGTTGAACTGCCCGATTTCGGCCATGTATCCCCCTGGGTGCGTCTGCAAGACATGCCGCACACTGCAAGTCGGCGCGGCGATGACAATAAAAAAGCACTCACTCGAGTGCCGACCAGAGTATACCCGAGTTGCGATGGCAACAGGCGAGATTGAGCAGGAATAACGCCCTGTTCCCGCTTATGTGTGCCGCCGGATTCACTACCGGTTACCAATCACCCGCAGTTCGGAATCGTCTTCGTCATGCTGAGCAAACAGATCGGCATAGCGCAGGGTGGCGTTGGCATGCTCACGCATGATCGCTTCTGCCCTGGCACCCTGCCCCCGGTCGATCGCATCGAAGACGGCATGGTGCTGCATATGGGCAAAGCTGAAGCGCCTATATTCGCCTTTGAGGTTGTTGCGATCGATGGCCAGTGAACTGACCGAAGCGAACGGAAGATGCTCGTTGCGCTGGAGCGCCGTCGCTATGGCCGGATTGTGGCTGGCGTCAATGATGATGCGATGGAAGCGCAGATTGAGATCGTGATAAAGCTCAAGATCCTCCTCGGTCACATATCCCTTGTCAAACAGCTCGTCACCCAGCGCAAGGCACTCAAGCAAAGCCTTGCGCTGTTCGGGACTGAGCCCCTGCTCGGCGGTCTGACGGGCCGCCAGCCCTTCCAGCACGCCTCGAACCTCAATCGCTCCGCCCACCTCGTCCGGCGTGACTTCACGCACGCGATAGCCTCGTCGCTCCAGCTTGATCAGCAGGCCTTCCTGTTCCAGCGCACGGAAGGCGATGCGTACCGGAGTCCGTGAAACCCCTAGCCGCTCTGCGGTGGGAATCTCGGCAATTCGCTCCCCGGCCTTGAGCTCACCCGAAATGATCATCTGTCGCAATGAACTCAGAACTTTCTGTCCCGCCTTGCTCATGTCCGCCCTCGCACCTGAACTGCCTCAATAATTGGGCTTAGTGTACCAAATTGGATCCAATTCGACTGATAAAAAGGGATAACAC
>CAYMHL010000075.1:8310-11001 GCA_964390205.1 uncultured Marinobacterium sp. | reverse complement strand
ATGACTTCGTCGCCCACCTGTTTTTTCAGCAGCTGCCGCGCCAGCGGGGCGTCGATACTGATATAGCCCTTGGCGGGGTCGATCTCGTCGGCACCGACGATGCGGTAGCGGCGTTGCTGATCATCCTCATCGGCCAAGGTCACCCAAGCGCCAAAGAAGATCCGGCTGGTGTCATCCGGCACCCGGTCCACCACCTTGATATGCTCCAGTCGCTTGGACAGATAACGCACCCGCCGGTCGATCTCGCGCAGCTGTTTCTTACCGTAGATGTATTCCGCGTTTTCCGAGCGATCGCCTTGCGCAGCTGCTTCCTTCACGGCCTGAGTCACCTCGGGGCGTTTCACTTTCCACAGGTATTTCAGCTCTTCATTTAGCCGTTCATAGCCCTCGCGGGTGATGTAGGGGGAACTTTTCGGTTGCGGTGGTCGCCAGCGTCCCATGGTCGGTTGCTCTCCTGATCGTAAGGGGTATCAACAAAATAGCATCGAAGAAAACAGCGTCGAAGAAAAACATAAAGGATTACAGTCGCTTGCCGATAATACCAGTTCCAGCGGAGGCATGATGCAGACAGATCCTATCCAGACACGAATCGAGACCTATACGGCCTCACTGCCCACGGCAGTGCAGTCGCCCAATGGGGCGCAATTTGCGTTTCTGTTGAGTCTGATTGCGTCCAATCAGGAGATCTACCGTCCCCAGACACAGCAGGTGCCGGGAGAGGGCTTTGCCCTGCCGGATACGGCACCAAGCTATCCGGACCCGGTGCAGCTGCATACCCCCCAGGTGGTCGATCGGCTCAATCATTCCATCAATGACCCCGTCCCCGGTGATTATGCCTTTCTGGTGAGTCGGCTGGATGTGCAGTCACGTACCCCAAGGGCCCAGGCGCTCAAGTCCGATCGTTTCGAGCAGGTTGCACTCTATGCCGCCAGTGATCTGGCCGGGCAGATTGCGACGGCACGCAAGAGCATCAGTGTTGAGGCTTGAGGGCCGGCACTAAATCCAGCGCCAGCGTCGGAACAGCACCAACAGCCCACCCACCAGTACAATCAGACTGCCCAGAAACAGGGCAAAGGCGCTGTCGTTGTCGGCGCCGGGGATGCCGCCCACGTTGATGCCCAAAAGGCCGGTGAGAAAGCCCAGGGGCAGGAAGATTGCCGAGATGATCGACAGTACGTACATGCGCTGGTTGAGTTGCTCACCCTGCTGGCTGGCCAACTCCTCCTGTGCCATGGCGGCACGTTCGCGGATGATGTCCAGATCTTCAATGTGGCGCAGCAGCTGGTCGCTGATCTCGCGCAGCTCCAGTTTCATGTCGGTGGTGAACCAGCTCAGGCGTTCGCTCAGCAGCTGGTTGAAGGCGTCGCGCTGGGGCGCGAAGTAGCGCCTCAGCGTTACCGTCTGGCGGCGCAGGTTGCGCACCGCCTGGCGCATCTCGTTGCCGGGCTGGGTGAGCAGGTCCAGTTCCAGATCGGACAGTTGCTCTTCGAGTTCTTCAACGGTGATGCCCATGCGTGCCACCAGCAGTTCATTGAGCTGGATGATCAGCTCGGCGCTGCTTTGCGGCCCCTGTCCCTGCTCAAACAATTCCAAAAGGCGCGTCACCGACATCAGCCGACGCTTGCGGGTGGAGACAATCAGGCGTTCGCTGACGCACAGCCGGATCGACACCATGTCTTCAGGGTCGGCACCGGGGTTGGTGTTGACGCCGCGCAGGGCCAGTAGCAGGTATTCACCCAGGCTGGCCGTACGGGGGCGGGTGTTCTCCGCCAGCAGGGCTTCAACTGCCAGTTCCGGCAGGCCGCTGTCCTGTTCCAGCCAGGTGCGCGTGCTGTCGAGGGTATAATCCAGGTGCAGCCAGAGGATGCCGTCATCCGGCTGCCAGCGGTTGAGTTCATCGGCGGTCAGCGTGCGGGCACCGCCCTGGCCGTCCAGCAGCAGGGCATGCAGATATTCGGGTGCAGAGGTCATGGGTCTATCCTTGTTATTCGGTACGCCAGGTGATTTTTTCTATCTCGCCGCCTTCGATTTTCCACCATTCGTCGGGCTCGTCACCATCCTGCCAGCCGGAGACGATACAGCGTACCTGAGTATCCAAGGCCTTGGCGACCTCTTCGGCGCAGTCCAGGTCACGCACCCAGGGCGTGGCATCGGAACGGAACCAGACGCTGATCCAGGCCTTGCCGACGGCCTTTTCGTGGATCATGACCGGTACCTGAACACCCTCCAATACCGCCTTGAAGGCATGGGTCCCGCCGCTGCTGTGCTGCGGCTTGAGGCTGTCACTGCGCTGATGCAGCCAGGCCAGAATCTGTTGCAGAGAGCGGTTCTTGATGTAGATCTCAATGTCGGGATGGCGGGTCGCGTTGCTCATTGTCATTGTCCAGAAGGTGCCAGATACGTAGAAGGCTGAGGCTGAGGTAGCCCAACAGGGCGAGTATGCTGCCGGCCACCATCAGGATCAAGCCGGCCAGCGCCAGCAGCTCGGCCTTGAGTCCGGGCGGCAGGCCGTGCTGTGCCAGCAGGATGCCGCCCAGGCCACTGAAGAACAGTCCCGCACCACTGAGCAGCAGACGCAGGTTGCCCCTTGGGTCCTGTGCCCGCTGACGCAGAAAAGCCTTAAGCCTGTTCAGGGGCCTCGGCCTCAACAGGGGTGCGTTTGCGGAACAGGGCGAGGCGGAAATCGGCCTG
>CAYMHL010000075.1:1526-8210 GCA_964390205.1 uncultured Marinobacterium sp. | reverse complement strand
GCCAGCAGCAGATTCCAGTAGCCCTGACGGGCGCGATCAAAACTGTGGCCGTTGCTGCAGTTCAGGCTGTTATCCACAGGCTGCAACGGCTCGCGGCACACAGGACAGATCAGCTCGGCTGCGCTCATGCCTTGACCAGCAGCCGGGCCAGAATGTTTTCGTACAGGTGCGACAGGTCATCCAGATCGCTGGCGCGTACACGCTCGTTGATCTTGTGGATGGTGGCGTTGCACGGTCCCAGCTCCAGTACCTGAGCACCGGTGGGGGCGATGAAGCGACCATCCGAAGTGCCGCCGGAGGTGGACAGCTCGGTTTCGTAGCCCAGCACGGTGCGGATTGATTCCCGTGCTGCATCCACCAGACTGCCGGCCGCGGTGAGGAAGGGATTGCCGGACAGAATCCAGTCGATATCCCATTCCAGGCCGTGCCTGTCGAGAATGTCGCGTACCCGCACCTTTAGTTCATCGGCGGTCACTTCAGTGGAGAAGCGGAAGTTGAACGCAATATCCACATGGCCGGGGACCACGTTGGTGGCACCGGTGCCGGCATTGATATTTGAGATCTGGAAACTGGTGGGCGGGAAGAATTCGTTGCCTTCGTCCCAGACGGTCGCTGCCAGTTCCGCCAGTGCCGGTGCCGCTTCATGGATCGGGTTGCGCACCAGATGCGGGTAGGCCACATGGCCCTGAATGCCGCGTACCTTCAAGGTGCCGCTGAGCGAGCCGCGGCGACCGTTCTTGATCACATCACCCACTTTTTCCGTGCTGGAAGGCTCGCCGACGATGCACCAATCGATTTTCTCGTTGCGCGCTTCCAGATGGTCGATCACGCGAGTGGTACCGTTGATGAACGGGCCTTCCTCGTCGCTGGTGATCAGCAGGGCGATGGAGCCCTCATGATCCGGGTGATTGGCGACAAAACGCTCCACGGCGGTGACAAAGGCGGCCAGACTGCCTTTCATGTCCGCCGCGCCGCGACCGCAGAGATAACCTTCCTCGATACGCGGCTCGAACGGCGGGAATTGCCACTGCTCTTCGGGGCCGGAGGGCACCACATCGGTATGCCCGGCAAAGCAGAACAGGGGGCCTGAATCACCACGGCGTGCCCAGAGGTTGGTCACCTCTTCAAACGGCAGACGCTCGATACGAAAGCCGAGTTTTTCCAGTCGGCTGATCATCAGTTCCTGACAGCCATCATCCTCGGGCGTAACGGAGCGGCGGCTGATCAGCTCCATGGCCAGATCCAGCGTAGGGGAGGTCGAAGTCATGTTGAATCCTGCGGCTTGAAAACAATAAAACCCCGCACACCCTGAGAGTGAACGGGGTCGGTCAGCGCTGTTACGCTCAGTTGTGCTTGTGCAGTTCTGCGTTCAGCTCGATGGCGCTCTTGTTGGTTTTCACCTCGATGCGACCATTCTGCGAGTTGCGACGGAACAGCAGGTCCGGCTGACCGGCCAGTTCACCGGCCTTGACCACGCCCACTTCCTGGTTCTGATCGTCCAGCAGGGTGACCTTGGAGCCGCCGGTAACGTAGAGGCCGGCTTCAATGGTGCAGCGGTCGCCCAGCGGCAGGCCGAGACCGGCGTTGGCGCCCAGCAGGCAGTTCTCGCCCACGGAAATGACCACGTTGTTGCCGCCGGACAGGGTACCCATGGTAGAGGCGCCACCACCGATATCGGAGCCGTTGCCGACCACAACACCGGCGGAGATGCGGCCTTCAACCATGCTCACACCCAGGGTGCCGGCGTTGAAGTTGATGAAGCCTTCGTGCATTACGGTGGTGCCTTCGCCCACGTGTGCACCCAGACGGATACGGGCGGCGTCACCAATACGGATACCGGCCGGTACGGCGTAGTTGGCCATTTTCGGGAACTTGTCGACCGAGAACACTTCCAGCACCTTGCCCTGAGCGCGGGCCGAGAGCTGACGGCGCGGCAGGTCGTCCAGTGCCACGGCACCTTCATTGGTCCAGGCCACGTTCGGCAGCAGCGGGAACATGCCGCTCAGGTCGATGCCGTGCGGCTTGACCAGACGGTGCGACAGCAGCGACAGCTTCAGGTACACCTCGGCGGTGGTCTGCGGCGCAGCGTCGGTTTCCAGGATGCAGAGCACCAGCGGCTGCTGGGTGCCTTCCAGAATTTCCACCACTTCGGCCTGAGCTTCGGCGTCCACGGAGAGGAAGGCCGCTTCCAGCGATTTCAGCTGGGAAGCGTTCAGTTCGATGGTCTGGTTGCCACCCTCGTAACCCACCTTGTCGGCCACGGCAGCAATCAGTGCATCATCTGCGTTCAGCAGCGGCGCGTTGTAGTACACCTCCAGCCAGTCACCGGCAGACGATTTTGTACCTACACCCAGACCAAATGCGAAATTCGCCATTGTTTACTCCATTGTTCGATTCATGCAGAAGTTGTATTCGTTTGCGGCCGGTGCCGCGAGGGGGACACACTCGCAGCACCGACACTCAATGCGTGTTCAGTCGCCGGTGCTCAGCGGCTGAACAGGGCGGCATAGTCATCCGCCTTGAAACCGATCTCGACGCGGCCGTCATCCAGCTCCAGTACCGGGCGCTTGATCAGCGTGGGCTGTTCGACCATCAGCGCCTGCAGAGTCTGCTCATCGGTGTTGGCCTTGACCTCATCCGGCAGCTGGCGCCAGGTGGTGCCGCGCTTGTTGAGCACTCGGTCCAGTCCGGCGGCCGCACACCAGCGGGCGACCTGCTCGGCATTCAGCCCCTGTTTGCGAAAGTCGTGAAAGTCGAAGGCGATCGACTCGCCTTCCAGCCACTTGCGCGCCTTGCGCACGGTGTCGCAGTTGCTGATGCCGTACAAAGTGGTCACAGGCTGCTCCTTACAGGGATTCAATATAGCGGCGAATGCGTTCGGCCGCCTCGACACACTCGGATACCGTGGCCACCAGTGCCATGCGCACATGGCCCTCACCCGGGTTGACGCCATCGATTTCACGGGCCAGGTAGCGGCCCGGCAGCACGGTCAGGTTCTGCTGTTCGAACAGACCGCGGGTGAACTGATCATCGGCGATGGGGGTCGGTGCCCAGAGATAGAAGCTGGCGTCGGACTGCTTCACGTCCATTACCGGCTGCAGTACACGCAGAACTGCCTCGAACTTGTGGCGGTACTGTGCACGGTTTTCCAGCACATGGCTTTCGTCGTTCCAGGCGGCGATGGAGGCCAGCTGGTGCTGAACCGGCATGGAGCAGCCATGGTAGGTGCGGAACAGCAGGAAAGGCTCCAGCAGGTCGGCGTCACCGGCGATGAAACCGGAGCGCATGCCCGGCAGGTTGGAGCGCTTGGACAGGCTGTGGAAGACGATGCAGCGGGCAAAGTCGTCACGGCCCAGTTCTGCACAGGCCTGCAGCAGACCGGCCGGCTTGTTGTGCTCGTCCGGGTACAGCTCGGAGTAGCATTCATCGGAGCAGATGATGAAATCATGCTCGTCGGCCAGTGCAATCAGCTTTTTCAGGGTGTCGATGCTGTGCACGGCACCGGTGGGGTTGCCCGGAGAGCAGACAAACAGCAGCTGGCAGCGCTGCCAGACATCGGCCGGAATGGCATCGTAGTCGGGAATGAAACCGTTTTCCGGCAGGCAGTTCAGGTAATAGGGATCTGCACCGGACAGGAAGGCCGCACCTTCGTAGATCTGATAGAAGGGGTTGGGCGTCAGCACCAGTGCATTCGGTCGGCGATCCACGGCGGCCTGAGTGAAGGCAAAAATCGCTTCACGGGTGCCGGTGACCGGCAGTACATGACGCTCGGCGTCCATGCTGCCTGGCTTGAGTTCAAAGCGACGCTCGCACCAGCCGGCGATCGCCTGACGCAGCTCCAGCAACCCCTTGGTGGTGGGGTAGGTGGAAACACCGTTGAGGTTTTCTGCCAGTACCTCGGTAACAAAAGGGGGCGCCGGATGTTTGGGCTCACCGATACCGAGCGAAATGTGCTCAAGGCTTCGGGGCGGCTGAACACCGGCCTTGAGGACGGCCAGTTTCTCAAACGGATAGGGCTGGAGTCTGTCGAGATCGCGGTTCATGCGTTTTTCCTGTCAGACCCTGCAAAGTGCAGGGTTTTCGGTCACATTCAGGGGCGAAAGTATAGCGGATGGCGCCTATTCGGCGCCAGTGAGGTGTCGCGGATCGAGCAGGCTCTCGACCTCCTCGCGGTCCAGATCGGTCTGCTCCACCACCACGTCCACAATCGGTCGGCATTCGGCGTAGGCCTGCTTGGCCAGCGCGGCGGCGCGTTCATAGCCGAGCACGGGGTTCAGTGCCGTGACCAGCACCGGATTGCGCGCCAGGGCCGCTTCGATATGGGCGGTATTGACGGTGAAACCGCTGATGGCCTTGTCGGCCAGGGCAATGGCGGCGTTGGCGACCAGCTGTTCACTCTGCAGCAGGTTGTAGGCGATCAGCGGCAGCATGGTGTTGAGCTGGAAGTTGCCGTGTTGGGCGCAGAGGCTGATGCTGACATCGTTGCCGCAGACCTGGGCGGCGGCCATCATCACCGCTTCCGAGATCACCGGATTGACCTTGCCGGGCATGATCGATGAGCCCGGCTGCAGCGTGGGCAGTTCAATTTCACCCAGCCCTGCCAGCGGGCCGGAGTTCATCCAGCGCAGGTCATTGGCAATCTTGATCAGCATGGTGGCGCAGGTCTTCAGTTGGCCGGACAGCTCCACCGCCGTATCCTGCGATGCCTGAGCGCTGAAATGACTGGCCGCCGGATGCAGGGTCAGGCCGGTCCGTACGCTCAGGTGGCGGCAAAAGAGGCGGGCAAAGGTTTTCGGTGCATTGATCCCGGTGCCAACGGCGGTGCCACCCTGAGCGACCTGCACCAGGCGCGGACGTACGCTTTCCAGTCGCGCGATGCAGTCCTGCACCTGTTGCAGCCAGCCGGAGATCTCCTGATCCATACGGATCGGCATCGCATCCATCAGGTGAGTGCGGCCGGTCTTGACGATGTGCATCACCGAGGAACGTTTGCGCATCAGTACCCCGGCGAGGTTGCGCAGGGCAGGCAGCACCTGGTTTTCCAGTTGCAGCAGTGCGCTGACATGGATGCAGGTGGGGATCACATCATTGGAGCTCTGGCTCATGTTGACGTGATCGTTGGGGTGCAGCTCGAGACCGCTGTCCTGCTTGATCAGGCGGGCCAGCACCTCGTTCATGTTCATGTTGCTGCTGGTGCCTGAGCCGGTCTGAAACACATCCACCGGAAACTGATCCGGATATTCACCGGCGATGATCCGGTCGGCGGCGGCCACTATCGCTTCGGCCTGTTCCTTTTCCAGCAGACCCAGCTCGGCATTGGTGCGTGCACAGGCGGCCTTGATCTGTGCCAGCGTCTGCAAAAAGTGGGTCGGCAGGGTCAGTTCGCTGATCTGGAAGTTGGCTACCGCCCGCTGGGTCTGAGCGCCATAGAGTGCGTCCGCCGGGACCTCTATTTCGCCCAGGCTGTCGTGTTCCGTGCGGGTATTCCGGGTCATGTCGATACTCCTGAATCGATTGGGGGACTGGCCGCGAGCCGTCCCTGTTGGAGTCAGGATGGTACAAATCGGTTCCGCTGCCAATAGACAGACCCTGTCACCGGTCAGCAAAGCGGCGCTCCGCGCTCGCTTACCCTGTTTTGGAAACTGATATAGACTGAGCCACTTTTGTGCTGAAGCTGACAGGGCAGGTATTCATGAGTTTATTGACCCGCTGGCCGAGACATCAGCTGTGTCTTACCGACGAAGAACGCCGTCATGCGGTACAGGCTGTGGAGCAGGCCTTCGCTGCCACCCTGGAATCACTGAAGGTCGATATTGGTCTGAAAGAGCTGTTCGAAGCGATTTATGTGCCGCTGGCGGCCTGGATTCTGGCGCGTCAGCGGCAGCAGCAGGGGCCGCTTGTGCTGGGCATCAACGGTGCTCAGGGCGCGGGCAAGTCGACCCTGTTCAACCTGCTGGAAGTGATTCTCGGCGAAGGCTTTGGTCTGCGTGTGGTGGGTTTTTCCATCGATGATCTTTACAAGACCCGTGCCGATCGCGAGGCGATGGCCGAGGCGATCCACCCGCTGTTTGTCACCCGTGGTGTGCCCGGTACCCATGATGTGCAGCTGGGCATCGACATCATCGATAGCCTCTGTGCCGATGACCCCGAGCGGGTGACCAAGATTCCGGTGTTCGATAAGTCGATTGATGACCGTTGTCCGGACTTTGTCTGGCAGGAATGGGTCGGCGGCGCGGATCTGATCGTCTTCGAGGGGTGGTGTGTCGGCGCTCAGCCGCAGCCGGACAGCTCCCTGACCGAGGTGGTCAACGAGTTGGAGCGTGACGAAGATCCGGAGGGCACCTGGCGCCGCTACGTCAATGAGCAGCTCAAGGGGCCTTACCGTGAGCTGTTTTCACGCCTGGATGTGCTGTTGATGCTCTGTGTGCCCAGCATGGATGCGGTGTTCGAGTGGCGCTCGCTGCAGGAGAAAAAACTGGCCGAACGGGTGCAGTACATCTATGACACCCAGCAGCCCACTGATCATCTGCGCATCATGAACGAAAGCGAGATCCAGCGTTTTATCCAGCATTACGAGCGCCTGACCCGTGCCATGCTGGCGCAGATGCCGGATCAGGCCGATGTCACCCTGTTCCTCAACGAAAACCACAAGATTGCCGACATACGGGTACTCAAGCCGCTGCG
>CAYMHL010000075.1:0-1426 GCA_964390205.1 uncultured Marinobacterium sp. | reverse complement strand
TTGATGGCGCGGTTGGTCGCATCGGACACGATCCGCGCCATCATGTCCTGGTGGGCAATCAGCTTGCCGAGCAGGCGTTCGAAGCTGAGGTTGGCCGGATCATTGGCGAGCAGGAAGGGTTCACCGTTCGGTTGGCGGTAGCTGTTGAGCCGCCAGGCCACCGCTTCCAGGTTGCGCGCCGAGTTATACAGTTTCTGCTGATCGATCTCGTTGAGCAGGTAGAACTCGTTGCGGTAACTGTAGGACGCATGCAGCATGCCGGTAATGCCCACCATCAGCGCAAACACCCGGTCGCCCCTGAACTCGGGATCAAAGGCCAGTGGCACGGCCTTTTCAGCATAGAGGTTGTTGAGTTCCGGGTGGGTGATCAGCCGAGGCGAGCCCAGCAGCAGTTGCAGGCGCTTGTCGATGGTCATGCCGGGGACCTTGTCCAGCTCGCGCGGGTTGCGCTTGTAGAGCTTGATGGTCAGTTCTCGCGCCAGCTTGTTGACCGTTTCGATATGCAGGTCGGCGACCATGTCGATCTCTGATTTGGCCAGGTTCTTCAGCTGGAAGGGGCGTGGTTTGCCGTTACCGGCACAACCCGCCAGCAGTAGGGCCGTCAGGGCGATTGCCAGAAATGAGCGGCAGGAAAGGGCGCTGGCCATCTGATGGGACTCCATGTATCAGGTGAATCGACAATGCTCCATGCTTGATCCGGGGCAGTATAACCCTGCAACGATGGTTTATAGTAACGATCAGTGTCAATCCGACTGGAGAGATTTATGAGCAACACCCCTGAAATCAGTGCCTTGCGCCGTGAATATGTGGCGGCGGGCCTGCATCGGCGCGATATGCTGGCCGACCCTCTGGACCAGTTTCGCAGCTGGATGGAAGCGGCGCTGGAGGCCTATCCTGATGATGCGACGTCCATGACGCTGGCGACCGCCGATGCCGAGGGCTGGCCGGCTGCGCGCATCGTGCTGCTCAAGCGATTCGATCGCGAAGGGTTCTGCTGGTTTACCGATTTTCGCAGCGACAAGGGGGTACAGCTGAAACAGAACCCCAAGGCGGAGCTGATGTTCTACTGGCGGGGACTGGAGCGCCAGGTGCGCATTCGCGGCCGAGTGGAGCAGTTGCCTCATGTGGAGGGTGAAACCTATTTCCACCAGCGGCCGCGCGGCAGTCAGCTCAGTGCCGCCGCTTCTCATCAGAGCCATGTCATTGACCATCGCGCCAGTCTCGAACAGCGGGTAGAAGAGCTGGATCAGGCCCATGCCGATGCAGTTATCCCCTGTCCTGATACCTGGGGCGGCTATCGCCTGATACCGCAGCAGATCGAGTTCTGGCAGGGACGGGAAAACCGCTTGCACGACCGTTTCCGTTACACCTTGGTGGACGGTCAGTGGCAACTGGAGCGTCTTCAGCCCTGAGGCATGCGTGAGGC
>CAYMHL010000074.1:1285-11184 GCA_964390205.1 uncultured Marinobacterium sp. | reverse complement strand
GAAGACCTTATGTTCAGCAGGGCGCTGTTCAGTTCAAGAGGCAGGCAGAGCAGTGTGGTCCAGGGACTGAGCATACTGTCAATATTGGTTAAGCAGTATGTTTCTCAACTCCGAGTGTGTTGCAAATCCTGCATCGGTATACTAGATTCCACTCATATTCGCATGACTGCGAGCCAACTTTCTTGCTGTTTGATCTTCGATCAAACGCCTGAATGGCCTAAAGATCGGATCTCGCGCTAGGCCGATCTCTGCGGAGATTGAGATCCACACACCTACCAAACAGCCACCTCGGCTACTTTCTCAACGACTCGGCCAGTCGGCCACTCATACATCCACGGGCACAACTTGTTTCCTGCATGGATTGTCTGCGTCCCTTTGATATTGCAGGGATCGCACCGGAAAACTTCACGTTCTCCTCTACGGAAATGACTCTGACACTGCTCTCGGCTACCTGCTGTGCCTGATCATTGCAGCTGCTTGTTTCCCCTCATCGGTCTCTGTTCCGTGCGGTGTCATAGCCCCTGGCTTTTTAGTACATCCGTGCAGGCGATCAGTTCTGACCACCCCCTTTCAATCAAAGATGCCACAAACAACAAGGAGATCCCTTATGAATATCAACAAAGTACGTTTTGCCGGCAATATCGGCAGCATCAAATCTTCTGCTATGCCTGATGGCACTGCTGTTGCAAACCTGAGAGTCGCTGCAACCAAGCGCTTCAAAGGACGTGACGGCAGTCAGCAGGAAAAGACAACGTGGATGACCGCGACGGCCTTTGGCCGCCGTGCTGAAGTCATTTCACAGTATTTCCAAAAAGGTGACCCTATCTATGTAGAAGGGGAGCTGGATATTAACGTCTGGGAAGATGAAGCGAAGCAAAAGCGTCAATCCGTCCAGATTAATATCAGGGAATTCCACTTCGTTGGTAATCGTCAATCGGCCACCAGCCAATCAGCTGCCCAGCAACAAGGTGCTTCTGCGCCTGCGGGCAATGGCTTTGATGATTTCGACGATGATATCCCGTTTTAGCGGGTACTTTGGCGATGATTGTGTATGACCAACGGCTTCATACCCTTGTTGCACCACCATAACCAAAAATCAGAGGAAACCGCATGTTTACCTTCTCTGTTTTTGGCGCCGTAGCGATTCCGCTGCGGGTAAACCTAACCTCAACGCCCGATGGGTAAACCAGCCCATTAGGGTGACGTTTGCTCAGAGGGCTCATTTTTAAAGGAGTCTCACATGAGTGAACTAAACCAAACCACTGTGGGCCATGCGCCTAACACTTCAGATATCGACCTTGATGCCCTGTTTCGCGGTTCAAAGGTTGATGCCTTCGGAATATACCTTGCAGGTGCAGGCGTGATCCTGGAACGACTGGTCGGAACAAAACTGGCCTATCCAGTGTATCTGCTCGCCGGCCTTGTGCTGGACTTCAGGACCAACATTCTCAAATACGGAATGCGGACCAAGAAGGTCGTTCAAGCACTGAAACAACGCATCGTGTAATCCACTTACTACAATTCAGCCCCTATCAAGGGGCTTTATTCCAACCACGGGAGGCCCGATTATGGCTCAACAACCCACTGAGGACGTTAAGCAGTCCGACCCCGTTTTGCTGAAGATGATTGATTCGTCGATCAGTAAATTTGAAAACTCCGTGCTGGATTTTGAGAAGGAAAAGGTCTTTGCCTACGGTGCATTGGCCCAGAATGAATACCTTCTGAAATGCGCAGTTCAAAACCCCACGTCGCTGAAAATGGCGATGTACAACGTTGCGTCTATTGGCTTATCACTGAATCCAGTCACCAAGCTGGCCTACCTGGTCCCTCGTCGTGTCAGTAAGGTCGCAAAGGTTGTTCTGGATATCAGCTATCAAGGCCTGATCGAAATCGCCACACAGGCGGGTGCGATCAAAGCATGCTCAGTGACACTCGTTCGCGAGAAAGACCTGGAGACGTTTGAATGGCGCGACAACTTTACTCCACCGAAGAACCCGCCCAATCCCTTCCTGAAGGAGAAGGGTGACATCGTCGGTGGATATTGCCAGGCACTGTTACCTGATGGTCGGTTCATTCTGCATGCCATGACAATCGACGAGATTGAAAAGCGGCGGGATGCGTCAGAGATGGTCAAATCCCGTGGTGTTTCCGGCCCCTGGCTGGACTGGCGAGAAGAGATGATCATGAAAACCATCGTCAAGAGTGCAGCAAAGTGGTGGCCGTCCAACGGTTCCCAAGTACTGGCAGAAGCTCAACGTCTACTCAATGAAGAGAATGGCGAAGGGTTACCTCCGGAAGAGCGCATCATCAATGGCAATGTGGTTACGCCCACAGCGTCAGCCGAGTTGCCGCCTCCACCGTCACGCGATGAATTGCCTGAGAAGCTCGTGAAGTACGTTGATCGTGCGGTCGATCGTGCAGAACAGCTTGAAGCCTGGCAGACCTGTGAAGATCACCTGATTGAGAAATTCAGTGACCTTCACCAGCGGTCCTTTGCGTTGGATCAGCTACGTAACCGACAGGCTGCGTTTGAGGAATCCAACCCGGACTCTCAAGTGGCGTAAACCAACACAACCTACAGCGTAACAACCAACCCAACGGGGAATACATGACTCCCCGTGGGGGCATTGTGTTTCCCCGCTTCAGTTTTCAGGAGAAATACAATGAAAATCATCAACCTCACCCAAGGCACTCAAGCATGGCTCGACTGGCGTGCACAGGGCGTCTCGGCCACTGATGTTCCGACCATCATGGGCAAAAACCCATACAAGACGGCGTATCAGCTTTGGCTTGAAAAGACCGGTCGGGCAAATGCCCCTGACTTGTCAAACAACCCCAATGTAAAGCGTGGTCACCGCCTGGAACCTATGGCACGTGAGTTCTGTGAAAATCGCGATGATGAAATCCTGCTGCCGGTTTGCGCCGAGGATTCTGAACTGCCCATTTTGAGGGCATCATTCGATGGTCTGAGTTCAAGTGGCAAGCCATACGAGTTCAAAGCCCCGAGCGATTCACGTTTCGCAGACCTTGAAAAGGAAGGTACTGCGTCTGCCACCTATGAGCTGTATGCCTGGCAGGTAAAGACCCAGTGCTTTATCGCAGATGCAAAGGAGGGGGTTCTGTTCTTCTACATGGAAGACGAACGCCATCTGGACTTCACGATAAAGCTCACCGCGGAGGATATGGATGCTATCGATACGGCCGCACGACGGTTTTGGGATTGTGTCCAGAACGATACCCCTCCACCACTCGACCCTGAGCGTGATGTCTATATCCCCACATCCGGGGAGGATCAGTTTCGCTGGGAGACATTCTCGGAGCAGTGGCTTGAAAACCAGGCGCAGATTAAAGCCCTGGAAGCAGAACTGGCACCGTTGAAGAAATCCCAGGATGAGCTGAAAAAGGCCATGTGCGAAATGATGGGTGACTTCTACACGACGGATTATGCCGGTGTGAAGGTCACACGCTTCGCTCGCCAGGGAAGCATCGATTACGCCAAGTATTGTAAGGAGCTTGGTATCGGAGCTGATGTACTTGAGCCTTATCGGAAGAAAGCAACGTGGCAGAGCCGCGTGACCGTTTCGGCAGATGAGCTACTGAACGCGGATGTGATCGGTAACGAGTCGAAGCCAGCCGATAGTGGCGGTAAGTATTTCTAACCACACGTGAGGGCGGCCGCTGAATTTCAGTCGGTCGTACTCACCTTCTTCACTGCATTCATTTGCCAGTATCCATACCGGTCGTGGATAGCGGCAAGCGTATCTACTGCTCAGATTTTAATTGCCTGTCTGGTTCGCCAGCAGCAATTAAGGGTAGCGACGAGGCTAGAAGCTACAGGGGTCTGCGGACCTGTCTCACTCACTACAACAAGCGAGCTAATGGCTCCTTCTTCTCAACCACACTCGCCACGGGGCAAAGCATTGCCCTTGGGCGTGTTTTGTTCTGTGGCCTCTCAACCACAAGGAACAAAACATGACAATCTCAACGACGACTGACCGTAACAAAGGCCTGAGCATCGCTAAAACCTTCGGGTTGGACGGGGTGCCCGAGACCATTTTGACCACGGGTTTTGCTGAAGAACACTCTCATACGCCACTTAAAGACGATGGGTATGTGTTCCGCCGCGAAACACTCCGCGACTTGCTTGCCTACCTGGACAAGCCACGTGGAGACGGGCTGTTCTTTGCCGGGCACTATGGAACCGGTAAAACCAGCTTGCCATTGCAGGTGGCCGCACGGCTGAATTGGCCGGTGCTGTCGGCAGACGGCTCTGAAGAGTTCAATGTCGAAGACCTGATTGGTCGCCCAGACCTCCAGAACGGGAATGTCGTCTTCCAGTACGGCGCACTCGCTCTTGCTATGAAGTACGGGTTTATTTTCATTTTCAATGAGATTGACTCTGTACCCCCCGGTCGCCTGACTGCCGTGCATGATGTCCTCGAGGGGCGCCCTCTGGTCATTCAGTCAAACGGCGGTGAAGTGATCAAACCGCATCCCAACTTCCGGTTCGTTGCAACCGGTAACAGCTTGGGCTCTGGTGACACATCCGGCCTGTACCAAGGCGTAGGCGTCCTGAACATTGCGTTCATGGACCGCTTCCGTGTTGTTGCAGTCGATTACCCCGATGAAGCGATTGAAATGTCGATTCTCGAAAAGCGGGCACCCGAAATTCCGGAGTCTGTTCGCCAGAAAATGGTGAAAGTCGCCAATGAGGTGCGTCGTCTGTTCACCGGTGATACCGGCGTGGATTCTACGCTGAGCATCACCATGTCCACACGTGCCTTGTGCCGATGGGCAGAACTGACTGTCGATTACCGTAATGCCGGCAATCCGCTTGAGTACGCGCTGCGCCTGTCTCTTACGAGCAAAGCCGAGCCTGAGCAGAAAGAGGCAATCGAGGAGCTGGCACGCTCCATCTTCGGGGATGCCTGGGGAGGTTCGCTATGAATCTCGCTCAAGGCGCAACCATACTGCGTTTCCGTGAAGGAAACTCCGATAAGGTTTGGGTCATCGTGCCTAACGTGACTGTGGGCGGGGAGCACCTTGTTTCCTGGGGCCGTACACGTTGGGGCGGTAAGGCATCAGCTTCGCTTCAGACCAAGCGAGTGAGTGGATCTGAAAATTCACGCATTCTTAAAAAGCTCAATAGCGGGTACAGCGTCTGGAGCGGCGTGAAGTTTGATCTGGATGACCACCGCGTTATTCAGGTCGATGCCGAACCTGTTTCCAAGCCCATCACCACACCATGTTTTTGGTATCGGATTGACGTTGCATTGTTTCCGGACGAAGTGGCGTTAGTGCTTCACCAGATTTCCAATGGACTGCATGCGTTTGAATACCAGCATGGCTATCCGGGACTCGTTGCAGAGTTCCAATCACTGCCTCTGGTGCGCGGTTTGCGTCTAGGTAAAGCAATGGGACAGGTCGAATACTCGGAATCGCCAATGTCGGTTCTTGTGCTGTTCGCTTTGTGCCGAGCCCACATTCTGCTGGTGAAAGTCAGTGATCACAACAACAACCTGCTACCCAATCGACTGACGGGGCTGCGGGCACTCATGAGTAATGAAGGACTGTTCGGTTCACTACCGGAGTATTGGCAACCGCCATTGTTCCAGGCATTCGCAGCCGCGATGCAGTGCATCGACCCCGTCTTCAACCTCGCTCACATCAAATCGGATACGCCAGCGGCGTTCTTCTGATTAATCTCCCGGGGCCCAGCCCCGGACCTACCACAACTACGAAAAACCAACTTCACCAACCTACTACGGAGGTCCGTTATGGATTTCATTAATGGCACGACCCTGTTCACCCTGCATATTCGCAAGTGGTCAGGAAAAATCACGGCGGAAGATGCCGACTACAATCCGGCGGGTGAATTGCCCCCGGCCAAGCTGCTTGAGCGTGGGCGTAAACCCATATTCCCACCCAAAGCGCTCACCCTCTTCGACACGCTGCGCAAGCAGGCTGAAAAGGCATTGCTGGCTAAAGGGGTTCGCTTCATGAAGGGTTTCGCAGTCCCGAATGAACACGTCGATGAGGTGATCAACGAGCTCAAGGACTTGGAGCGCCAGTTCCATGTGGGGGTCAAGGATGTCATGGACAACTTCGACCGTCATCGTGACAACTGGATTGCCGAGAACCAGGAGTACGAATCGCTGCTCAAGCGACTCATCCCCAAAGACACTGTTCAGGACCGATTTGAATTTGAGTTCTATGTGTCGCGGGTACAACCACTGGAAGGCCACGAGGTACCGGAAGAGAAGATCGGCAACCAAGTACTGCACGAGGTTAGCCAGCTCTGCAAAGCAGAGGCGGATCGACTGGTAGCGCGTCAGCGCATCATTGATAGCGCAGAGTTGAAAGACAAACTTGCGCCAATGATCGAAAAGCTGGATGCCTTGTCCTTTGGCAATAGCCGTGTGCTGAAGCTCCTGAGTGAGTTCAAAACACTTGAAGCGGCGATTCCGGATGGTGAGGAGTACCAGCAAGCAGAAAGCATGCGGGCAAATGTGATTACGTTCCTGTCCACGTGCTCAAGCTTGGCCCGACTGGATGCCGTCATCAATGGCGAGTTCTCAGTCAATTCCATGATCGCGGATGTGAACGGTAAGAGTCTTGCCGAGAGCAATGCGCACACCTTCAACCAACCGACTCAAACGCTCGCCAGTGTGGGCGCGTTCTTCTAAGGGGGTTACTCATGAAAACAGCACTCCGCGACGCGCTACCTATCCTGGCCAGCGCATACGGACAGCAATTTGGCGTCAAGGTCCAGATGGGCGGTACCGGCGCCTGGACCAATGGGTCGACGATTCAGATCCCAATGATCAACAACCCCGATCTGCGGGATTTGGCACTGGGCTATCTGGTGCATGAATCAGCGCATATCCGGCTCACGGACTTTCAGGTGTTCGGAACAACCCAAGGGATCCTTCGATCCTTGGTCAACATACTGGAAGATGTTCGCATCGAACGGTGGTTCTATGAGAACGACTACCCGGGCACGAAGCAGACGTTGCAGGCTGTCTGGGATCATGTCGGCTCAAAGCCCACCCTTGAGGCAATGGCGCAAGCAGAGAATGTTGCGTCACTGTTCCATAACTACCTGCTCTACCGTGTGCGGCAAGAGCAGCATGGATTGGACTCAACCAAGCCTCACTACGAGGCTGTAAAGCAGGCGATCGAAGCGAAGTTGCCGCCCGGGTTCTTCATCCGACTGGATGTATTACTCGATACGCATCTTGATTCCATGGCCAGCACAACGGATGCGAAGGTATTGGCGCAAGCCATACTGGAAGCCCTCAAACATGCCGAAGAAGAGGCTAACCAGGAGAAGGATCAGCAGCAGGATCAATCCGGGAGCGACACTGGCGATAGTCAGGGGTGTTCCGGGAACGATCAGGGCAACTCTGGCGATAGCCAGGCTGGAGCTGGGGATGATCAGGGTGACTCTGCCGGCCAAGGCGGTTCTGACAACGGTCAGGATGGCTCAGGCAATGGTGGAGAGTCCGGTCACACTCAGGGGCAGTCGGAAAATCAACAGGGAGGCTCGCATGCGGATTCCGGCTCATTAACGCAACCTCAGTCAGAATGTTCATCTGGTGAAGGCGATGGAGCTGGCGGCGGTTCAAAGTCACTCACTGAGCAGATCATGTCCGAGACGGATCTGCCAAGCGATGTGATGGAGGCTGTGCGTCAAACACTGGGCGATAAAGCTGAAGAAGAATTCAAGAGCGATCCATCGGGTGTCAGCCAGGCGGCGCAATTGGATTCGGGCATCGGCCATGAAGTGCGGCAGGAGCAAGGGCACTATCTGATGGGCGTTGATTCGCTCAAAGATGGGATTCTAGCCTCTTCAAAGCTGCGCTCTCAGATTATCGGGTTGCTCCAGGCACAGACACGGGCCCGCCGCTCTCATCGGGAGTATGGGTCACGTCTGGATGCCAAGCGCCTCGCACGAGCGATGGCAGGCGAGCGCAGAATATGGAAGCACATGTCCAAGCGGCAAATGGTCGATACCTCCGTACACATACTGCTCGACACGAGCAGTAGCATGGGGGGCACACAGCCGATTGCGAACAGTGCAACTGTGTCCATGGCGTTAGCGATCAGTGCAATACCCAAGGCGGATGTGGCTGTTTCGATCTTTCCGGGCATAGGTGCAGGGGTTAGTCCCGTTACGCGCCGTAACACGCCCGTGAGATCGAATGTAGGCCGCTTTGCAGTTCGGCCAAACGGTGGCACGCCAATGGCGGAAGGCATGTTCTATGCCGCCCGCGAGCTGAGTACCGTCACGTCCAAGCGCAAGGTGATGATCGTCATAACGGACGGCGCACCGAACGATGGAGCAAGCGTGCAGTACATCAACAGGCTTGTGGAAGGTGAGATCGATGTCTATGCGATCGGTATCCGATCAGATGCGGTCCGTCATTATTTCAAAAACTACGAGGTGATATCCGGCGTGAATCAGTTGCAAAGCGCACTGTTCAACCTGGCCCAGGAGTTTTTGGAAGTCGCTTAATTCTATAACCCAGTTGAGGGGATTGTTACTGATCCCCTCGTGGGGTCAGTGCGTCCTCCGGGAGGCATGATGGAAGCCCAGGATGATCTGTTCGGAGAGCTGCTGGACGCCTTCGAACATGACGATATTGAACAACTGGAGCGCCACTATGGCGGTGACGAAAGTCTGGTCCTGGAAGGTCGGCCGAGCTTCGACAAGCCGGAAGTCTTTAAGGCGATCAATGAAGCGGAATACCTGCGGTTAGCGGATGGGCTCCTGGAGTCCACGATCCGTGAAGCCTTTGGCCAGAGCCGAGGTGGAAAACCATTCCGTGAAAGCCGTCAGGCACTTCAGTGGTTGATGTACGACAACCCGTTAGATGAAGGGTATCCCTTCAGCTATCGGAACTGCTGTAAAGCAGCCGGTGTTGATCCGGATGAGTTGCGAGAGCAGCTGATCATGATGAAGCACCGCTTTACCTAACGACGTGCGGAGCCCCTGACGGGCTCCAGCACTCATCCCTATACCAATACTGATGACTGCCAATTCGAGTGCCGGCATGTATGCCGGTAGCCGAATGTGCGGTTTCTTTGTGCTGTCCTTTGGACACACATTGAGCGCCCGAGCCGGTAGTGAATCGGGCAAACCCTGCGGGGTTCTACCACCCACCAAACCATGAGGGGCTCTGTCCCTACTGACCCAACCACGGAGACCGTTATGTCTAAACGAGGCATCATCGAGCACGATGACCATCTACCCGCCAACCTGAACCTCGCGGCAATGGCCGCCATTATGTGGGGGCTATTGCTGTCGCTCTGCAGAGGCTCAAAGAAACATGGAGCTGCTGTCATCAGTGTTGCCCGGCGTTCACGGCTGATCACGCTTCGTCGAGTCATTGTGACGACCAGCATAGGCACTTTGTTTGCCAGCTTTGCGCTGCAGATGGAGCTGCTTTCGGTATTCAGTGCATTGTCAATTTTCTTTGCGATGCAGGAAACCGACTCGGAACGAAAGGCCCGGGTTGCAGATGAAGTATCCGAGCATCACGCGAAGGCTTACAGCGAAGAGCTCGCCCGTCAGTTGGCTCGCAAAGAAGCGCAGCAACGCCACCAACAGGATGACCTGTCGGCCTGTGACTTTCGTGCGCGTCGTTCAGAATCCGGCTCGGATGCGGTGACTTATCACTAATCCATAACAAAACCTCTCGCCAATCGGCGAGTGTCTCCCCGCGGGGCAATGGCCGCCCCGTGGGGGAGGTGCGTCATTGCCCCACGCATAGGAGGTTCGCAATGACGTACTTCACCACCAATGCACATGGGTCACGAGTAAAAGTCACTGTCCAAAAGTGCGGCAACCGCCTTACCAAGCGTCGGTCGCTGTTTGTTCAAGGTCAGTGGGTGCC
>CAYMHL010000074.1:0-1185 GCA_964390205.1 uncultured Marinobacterium sp. | reverse complement strand
GCCAACGATACCGGTGGGGGATGGAAACAGAACCAGCAGCGTGCAGGTGCGTACCCCGATGGGATCACGCTTCTAATGCACGTACTCGACCGCCCGTTCACAGAGGTGTTTGATCAGCTGGTGGAATGGCTTGAGGGTCCAGGGCAACAGGCCGACAGTTCGCTTTATGATGCGAACGACCGGCCAGCGCCTTGCATCCCACGGCGTTCCAAGAAAAAAGCTGAAGACATTGCTGCACTTCGGGAGTGGCTCAACAACATCTGGAAGTATTCGATAAATCTTCTGGATATGCAGGCTGCGGTTGCGCGCAAGTATCTGACGGAACGGCACATCCATGATGCGGCCGTGAATGCGAGAGACTTGCGATTCAACCCATCGCTTGGGTACCGGAATGCCAACAAAGAGTTGGTAGGCCGTTTCCCGTGCATAACTGCACTTGTCCGTGACAACCAGGGAAAGCCCGTTGCAATTCATCGAACCTTTCTCACCAAGGAAGGTAAGAAGCTGCGACTGGCTGGCGTTGGCCCATCACGGAAACAGACGCCCTCGGTATCTGATACGCCAGGGCGAGTTGTCAGTCTTGCAGAACCCGAAGCGGGTGTCTTGGGCCTGGCTGAAGGCTTAGAGACAGCATTAGCGGTGATGCAAGGTACAGGCTATCCGGTCTGGAGTTGCTTATCAGCGTCCATGATGCCTCAGTTCGTGCCACCTGCAGGGGTGCATACGCTGATCATCTTCGTGGATGTTGATCGAAGCGGCGCCGGACAGGAAGCGGCACAAGCGCTTAGGGAAAATCTCAGGGAGCATGGTATCCGTGTGGTTTTTCAGGTGCCGCTACTCAAACGAGATCCGAGCTGGAAAAGCGTTGACTGGGCAGACCAGCTCGATGCTGACCTGGCAACAGGTTCCAAGGGTATGCAGGTTGCTATAACAGCGTTTGTGAATGCCACGCACTTCGGTGCTGCTCGAGCAGCATCATAAGCAGAGCCCTCGCATGAGGGCTTGCTCTACAACGTCCTAGGAAGGCATGGTTACTTCCTAGGGCGCCTATCAAGCTTCCTACGGGTGTTTGAGTCCAGCTACACAAGCAGCCGTGGATCCTGCCTATCCAATTAATTGGTGAAGGGCGTGTGCCAAATAGCTGCATTGGTTGGTTAAGCGCGGAATGTGCAGAGGCTGCTTTGC
>CAYMHL010000073.1:7849-11469 GCA_964390205.1 uncultured Marinobacterium sp. | reverse complement strand
AAGAAGTGGGGCGGGTTTTCCAGACAGGCGGCGGAGACATCGATCCAGGCCAAATAAGTGGCTTCAATCGGGTCAAGCTTGAGGCCGGGCAAAGCATTGATGGCGCCGATCAGATAGTCCCGGTTGCCGCGCAGATAGTCCAGCTGGGCACGGTTCCATTCATCGCCATCGCGGTAGGCCGCCAGTGCGGCGGTATAGCCGAGCAGATTGACGTCGGGCACGATTCCCTTGCGTACGCGCTGGAAGCGCTGGCGCAGTTCCGGGTTTTGGATAATGGCAAAGGAGCAGCCCAGTCCTGCAATATTGTAGGTCTTGCTGGGTGCCATCAGGGTGATGGTGCGGGCGGCAATCTCGTCGCCCAGCGAGGCGATAGGGGTATGCGTCAGGCCCGGTTCCAGGATGAGGTCGCAGTGGATCTCGTCGGAGCAGATGATCAGGTCGTGGCGGATGATGATTTCGGACAGGGCTTCCAGTTCTTCACGGCGATACAGGGTACCGCCGGGGTTGTGCGGGTTGCAGAACAGCAGCAGTCTGGCGTCCGGTGTAATGGCGGCTTCCAGCGCGTCCAGATCGATGACGCTGCGACCCTGATCATCCCGAATCAGCGGTACCTTGATCAGGCTGCGATCGGACAGGCGCGGGGCCGACATGAACGGCGGGTAGACTGGCGCCGGTGTGATGACGGCGGAGCCGGATTCGCCCACCGAGCGACAAGCCAGGTTGAGGCCGCATACCAACCCCGGCAGCCAGACCAGATCGTTGACCTCAATCGACCAGTCATACAGCCGCTGCATCCGCTCGATCACCAGTCGGTTCAGCTCGGCCGGGGTGCTGGTATAGCCGAAGACGCCATGATCAATGCGCTGGTGCAGCGCCTCGATCACCGGCTGGGGAGCCATGAAATCGGTATCGGCCACCCACATCGGCAGAATTTCGGTGTTGGCATATTTTTCCCACTTCTCGCTGGAGGTGGCGCGGCGGTCAATCAGCTGGTCAAAACGGGTTGGACACATAGAAACTCCTTATCAGCCCTATTGACGTAATTGGGCCTCGTCGGGCCTGCGGTGGGTGTCGATCTGGTGATACAATAATAGTCATATAACAGCCCTGAACCGGTTTGCATTCAAGGGTACAATCAGGGCATCAGTATCTACGTGCGGGCGGCGCTTGTCAGCCTGCAGTGAAGGAGTAGCCAGCATGAGCAGCAACGATCGCGTTATTATTTTTGATACCACCCTGCGTGACGGCGAGCAGAGCCCCGGCGCGTCGATGACCAAGGATGAGAAGCTGCGCATCGCCAAACAGCTGGAAAAGCTGCGCGTGGATGTGATCGAAGCGGGCTTTGCCATCGCCAGCCCCGGTGACTTCGAGTCGGTGAAATCGATCGCCGATACCATCAAGGAGAGCACCGTCTGCTCCCTGTCCCGTGCCCTGGATGCCGATATCGACCGTGCCGGTGAAGCGCTGAAAAATGCCGCCTCCGGCCGTATTCATACCTTTATTGCAACGTCGCCGATCCACATGCAGTACAAGCTGCAGATGGAGCCGGATCAGGTGGTGGAAAACGCCGTGCGTGCGGTCAAGCGGGCGCGCAATCTGGTCGGCGACGTGGAGTTCTCGCTGGAAGATGCCAGCCGCTCCGAGCTGGATTTCATGTGCCGCATCATCGAACAGGTGATCGACGCCGGTGCCCGCACCATCAACATCCCCGATACCGTGGGTTATGCGGTGCCGCACGAATACGGCAACACCATTCGTCAGTTGATCGAGCGCATCCCCAACTCCGACAAGGCGATCTTCTCGGTTCACTGCCATAACGACCTGGGTCTGGCGGTGGCCAACTCGCTGGCGGCGGTGAATGCCGGTGCGCGTCAGGTGGAATGTACCATCAACGGTCTGGGCGAGCGTGCCGGTAATGCCGCGCTGGAAGAGATTGTCATGGCGCTGCGTACCCGCCAGGATACCTTCGGTCTGGAAACCCGCATCGACACCACTCAGATCGTGCCGGCGTCGCGTCTGGTCTCCAGCATTACCGGCTTCCCGGTACAGCCGAACAAGGCGATCGTGGGTGCCAACGCCTTTGCCCATGAATCCGGCATCCATCAGGACGGCGTACTCAAGCACCGCGAAACCTACGAGATCATGACCGCCGAAAGCGTGGGCTGGAACACCAACCGCATGGTGCTGGGCAAGTTGTCCGGCCGTGCCGCCTTCCGTGCGCGCATGGAAGAGCTGGGCACCGTATTTGCTACCGATGCCGAACTGAACAGCGCCTTCGCCCGCTTCAAGGAGCTGGCCGACAAGAAGAGCGAGATTTTCGATGACGATCTGGTGGCACTGGTCAGCGATGCCCGCGCCTCGGCCGGTCACGAGAAGTTCAAGCTGAGCAGCCTGAACGTGACCTCCCAGACCGGTGAAACGCCGGTGGCCAATCTGGTGGTGTCCGTGGATGGGCAGGAACACAGTGCCGAGGCTTCCGGCAGCGGTCCCGTGGATGCGGCGTTCAAGGCGATCGAACAGGTGGCGGCGTCCGGTGCCAATCTGCAGCTGTACTCGGTCAACGCGATCACCAGCGGCACCGATTCTCAGGGTGAAGTGACCGTGCGGCTGGAAAAGGCCGGTCGCATCGTCAATGGTCTGGGTGCCGATACCGATATCATCATCGCTTCGGCCAAGGCCTATCTGCATGCGCTGAACCTGCTGGATGCCAATATCCAGAAAGCACATCCGCAGGTGTAAGTGGCGTTGATGTCGGTACAGGCTCAGGAGCAGCAGCGCCATCAGTGGCTGGCGGCAATTGGCATCGACAGCTGGTTGCCCCGGGCGCCTCTGCCCGGCGCTGCACCCTCGCCGGACTGGGTCGCAACCTTCTGCAGCGCCGAGGCTGATGTCGAACGGCCGAATGAGAGTGAGCCCTCGACTTCAAGCGCTCCGTCGTCAGCACAGGCGCGCCGTCCGGCAGGATCACGCATTGATACCGCTGCGCTGCTGGCCGAGCCCAGGCGGGCGGCAGCGCCAGCTCCGGCGCGCTCAGGTCCGGCTGATCGTGGCTTGGCTGCAACAGATCCGATCGATCGTGTCCCGACTGAGCGCAGCCCGACTGAACGCGGCCCGACTCCTCGTACAGCCAGTGTCGTCGATGCCCAGCCCGTTGCGCCGCAACGTGCTGCGCGGCCGGAACCGGCGCCCCGTTTCAAGCTGGCCTGGCTGGTAAGGGGCGACCTGCTGATCGTGGATTCCCTGCCACCGCATCAACCGGAAGGATTCAGTCGTGCCCACCGTCGCCTGCTCGAGGGCATCACCACTGCGCTGGGCATAGCGGCAGATGATGAGCTTTCGGCACCCTTCATGTTGCCCTGGCCCATGCTGGCGGGCAAAACCCTGAATCAAGGTGCGAACGAAGCGCGAGCAGCGGTAAAGCGCAAGCTTGAAAATACCCTGGCGTTCAATCCCGGCATTCGTCAGCTGCTGTTGCTGGGTGAAGCCGCAGGTGTCTGGGTGACTGAGCAGGAGGGCGGACTGGATGCCCTGCAGGGCAAGGTTCTGGCACTGGGCGAGGGCCGTCAGGCACTGGTGACGCTCAGCCTGAGTGAACTGCTGCGTCTGCCGGAACGTAAGGC
>CAYMHL010000073.1:0-7749 GCA_964390205.1 uncultured Marinobacterium sp. | reverse complement strand
CATGAACGTCGCCTGCAGCATCTGCTGTTCGGTGCTACCGTGGCCTTGATGCTGATGTGGACCATGCGCGCCGGCATCTCGCCGGGGCTGGGCATCCATTTTCTGGGCATGACCACGCTGACACTGATGTTCGGCTGGGATCTGGCGATTCTGTCCGGCACCCTGGCGCTGCTGGGCATGACGGTGATCGGTCGGGAAAGTTGGGATACGCTCAGCGTCAACGTGCTCTGTTCGGTGGTGGTGCCCGCACTGGCCAGTCTGGCGGTATTGCGACTGGTGGAAGCCAAATTGCCGCGCAACTTCTTCGTTTATCTGTTTCTGTGTGCCTTCTTTGGTGCCGGTGTCGCCACTGCCGTGGCCGGCATGGTGATGGCACTGCTGCTCTGGTTCGACGGCGTCTACCCCTGGGCCAAGATCTATCTGGAGTACGTGCGCTTTCTGCCGCTGATCATGTTCCCCGAGGGGCTGCTCAACGGCATCATCATGACCGCGATGATGGTGTTTCATCCGGACTGGATTCGTACCTTCGACGCCCGCCTGTATATTGACGAGCAGTAAGCATCGACAAACAGCAAGTATCGACCAGCAGTAAGTTCTCGTTCCCGATACTTATCGACGTACTGGATGCTTGGCCAGCTTGCGCTGCAGGGTACGCCGGTGCATCCCCAGCGCCCGTGCCGTGGCTGAAATATTGCCCTCATGCTCATGCAGCACTTTCTGGATGTGTTCCCACTCCAGTCGGTTGACTGACATGGGTGTGTCAGGGATCTGTACGATGCTTTCCTCATCGCCTGCATCAGCATCCAGGGCACGCAGGATCTGGTCGGCATCGGCCGGCTTGGGCAGGTAATTGTCGGCACCGGATTTGATCGCATCCACGGTGGTGGCGATACTGGCGTAGCCGGTCAGCACCAGAATCTTCATGCTGGGGTTCAGTGAGCGCAGTTCGGGAATCAACGCCAGCCCTGATGGGCCTTCCATCTTCAGATCAACGGTGGCATAGGCCGGTGGCTGTTGCCGCGCCTGGTCGAGTGCCTCGGGCACGTCACGCGCCACGGCGACATCAAAGCCGCGCCTGGTCATCGCCCGGGCCAGCACGCGGGTGAAGGTGGGGTCATCATCGACAATCAGAAAACGTTCCGACATCTGCAAAACTCCTTAGCTCGGCGGCTGCAACAGCGGCAGGTAAACCTCGGTCAAGGTACCGCCCGCGGGATGATTATACAGCCGGACCTCGCCCTGATGGCGAGCCAGGGTTGAGGTGGTCAGAAACAGGCCGATACCCAGTCCCCGCCCCTTGGTGGTCACGAAGGGTTTGCCCAGCTGGTCCGCCTGCTCCAGCGGCAGCCCGGCTCCCTGATCATGGATGCGCAGTCGCGCCTGTCCTGTAGCGGGGTAGTCCAGTTCGATCTCGATCGCCTCGGGGCAGGCGTCGGCCGCGTTGTTGAGCAGGTTGAGCAGTGCCTGGCGCAGGGCGACCGAATCCAGCACGCGGGCCTGTTTGCAGGGGGACGTCTTCAGGCTATGGCTGACCTCGGGCCGCATCAACGTCCAGTCTTCGATCACGCCGTGCAGCAATTCATCCAGGTGTACCGGCCCGCGGCTGTCCTGCTCGTCCCGTACCTTGTGGCTCAACTGACGCAGGCGCTGGCTGCACAGCTGTACCTGCTCTTGCAGCAGGGCAATGTCTTCCTGCAGCTGGGTATCATCGGGATGGTCCAGCGCCATCTCCTTGAGGGTGATCTGCATGGTCGACAGGGGGGTGCCCAGTTCGTGGGCCGTGCCGGCCGCCATGGTGGCCAGCGAGAGCAGTTGCTGGTCCTGAATCCGTTTTTCCCGCTCCTGCTGCAGACTGAGTTCGCCGGTCTGCAGCGACAGGTGCATGCGATTGATGAACCAGGTCACCAGCAGCACGGTGAACAGGAAGTTGATCCACATGCCGGTAATGTGCAGGTCGAACAGGTTGAGCATGCGATGCTGGTGAATATCGGTCGGAATGACCAGCGGCTCGAAATGACGCAGCAAAACGCTGTAAAGCGTCACCAGCATCAAGGCCATCAGCAGGGTAAAACGGGTCGGCAGCGTCGCGGCGGTGATCAGCAGGGGCACCAGCAGGGTAAAGATAAAGGGGTTGGTGGCACCCCCTGACTGATACAGCAGGCAGCCATAGAGCACCACATCCGCGCAGAGCTGGCTGAACAGCTCCAGATCGGTCACGGGCAGGGGCGAGTGCAGACGAGCGAACGTCATCAGATTGAGCAGCAGCAACGCGGCCAGTACCGAACCGATCATCCAGACGTTCAACTCAAGATGCAGCACATACAGACCGAACACCAGCGCGGCGCTCTGCATGAACAGCACCAGGGTACGGATATAGGTCAGTTGCAGCAGGTGGGAATGCAGGCCTTTCAGGGCAGGTACTCCATCGGTTTGGTGCGAAAAAAGTGGCCCAGTATAGCCCCGTCGTATCCTGCGGCGGAGTGCGACACAGGGTCGCGGCCGGGCTGTCGCTGTTCGGCAACTTGCTAAGGTTGTATGCGTTAAAACATACTATATATGTATTACGGCAGCACTTTACTTCGTAGAGCACTGCTTGAACCCGCTTCACCCAACCTGAGGGAGACAGTCCATTATGACTGACAAGAAAGATCCTATGATCCCCGATGGTGATGTCAATCCCATCGATACGGATTATCAGATCGGTCAGGATAACATTGTTGTCAACGTAGGCCCGTTCGGGCTCGATATTCATAACCGCGTGTTTGCGGTATCCGGCATTGCCGTCATCGCTTTCGTGCTGTTGACGCTGGTGTTCCAGAACCAGGTCGAACCCCTGTTTACCGGTTTGCGCAACTGGTTGACCGGCAATCTGGACTGGTTCTTCATCAGTGCCGCCAACATTTTCGTACTTATCTGTGTCGTGCTGATTTTTACCCCTTTGGGGCGAGTGCGTCTGGGCGGTACCGAAGCCACGCCGGACTATAACTACCTGGGCTGGTTCTCCATGCTGTTTGCCGCCGGCATGGGTATAGGGCTGATGTTCTTCGGCGTGTCCGAACCTCTGTCGCATACGCTCAGCTCCTTTGGCGGTACCAGCATCGAAAACGGGGTGCGCACCGACTGGGCGCCGCTGGGGGCTGCGGCCGGTGATGCGGATGCCGCCCGTCAGCTGGGCATGGCCGCGACCATCTACCACTGGGCGCTGCATCCCTGGGCGATCTACGCGGTTATTGCCCTGGGTCTGGCACTGTTTTCGTTCAACAAGGGTTTGCCGCTGACCATTCGTTCGGTGTTTTACCCGCTGTTGGGCGAGCGTGTCTGGGGCTGGCCGGGGCATATCATCGATATTCTGGCGGTACTGGCGACGCTCTTCGGTCTGGCGACCTCGCTGGGCTATGGTGCCTCTCAGGCGACGTCGGGTCTGAACTACCTGTTCGGCATCCCGTTGGGTGATACCACTCAGATCATCCTGGTGGTGCTGATCACCGCCGTGGCGCTGATCTCCGTGGTGGCCGGTCTGGATGCGGGCGTCAAGCGACTGTCCGAGATCAACATGGTGCTGGCGGTGCTGTTGCTGGTGTTCGTGATTCTGGTCGGCCCGACACTGCTGCTGTTGACCGGTTTCTTTGAAAGCCTCTGGGCCTATCTGAGTTACTTCCCGGAGTTGTCCAACCCCGTGGGGCGTGAAGATGCCAACTATGCCTCCGGCTGGACCGCCTTCTACTGGGCCTGGTGGATCTCCTGGTGCCCGTTCGTCGGCATGTTTATCGCCCGTGTGTCCCGCGGCCGTACCGTGCGTGAATTCCTGATTGCCGTGCTGCTGGTGCCGTCCACCGCCTGTGTTCTCTGGATGAGCGTGTTCGGTGGTACCGCGATCAACCTGCACTTTGCCGAAGGCTATACCGCCATCAAGGAAGCGGCGTTGCCGCTGCAGCTGTTCACCATGCTGGATGTGCTGCCGCTGGCGGAGATCACCTCCTTTATCGCCATCGTGCTGGTGGTGGTGTTCTTCGTCACCTCCTCGGATTCCGGCTCGCTGGTGATCGATGTGATCGCGGCCGGCGGCAAGGTGGATGCACCCACGCCTCAGCGCGTGTTCTGGTGTACCTTTGAGGGACTGGTGGCGATCGCGCTTATTTTGGGCGGTGGTCTGGCGGCACTCCAGGCCATGGCCGTTTCTACCGGGCTGCCTTTTACCCTGGTGCTGCTGGTGGCGGCCTTCTCCATGATCAAGGGGCTGGCGTCCGAGCCGCGGGTATAATTCAACCCTGAACAGACAACAGGCGGAGTCGGCGGGTATGCCGCTCCGCCTGTTTGCGTTATACGGGAGGCAGGCTGAAACATGCATGCAGAACATCTGGAAATCATCGACTTTCTGCGTCGGCACCAGCCGTTTTCACATCTGCCGGAGGAGCAGCTGGGCCAGTTGGCCGGCTGCATGGACGTGGTCTATTACAAGGCGGGCAGCCGGATTCTGGAATTCGGCGAAGAGGTCCACGACTTCTATCTGATTCGCAGCGGTGCGGTAGAGGTGTACCGCCGCAACGGCGATCTCTACAACCGTCTCAGCGAGGGCGGTTTCTTTGGTGAGTTCGGCCTGCTGCGCAATGGCCGGGTGCGTTTTCCGGTGGTGGCGCTGGAGGATACGCTGGTCTACCTGTTGCCGGAGGCGGTGTTCAACGAGCTGTTTGACAACAACGAGGTGTTTGCCGACTTTGTTGAAGTTGAGGATCGTACCCGCCTGCGTCAGGCGGTTGCTCGTCGGCGTGAGGACGCCAACGAACTGATGACCGCCCGGGTCGAGACCCTGGTCACCCGTGAGGCTGTCACTCTGGAGGGCAACGCCAGTGCCCGTGACGCGGCGATCCGCATGAGCGAGGAGGGCGTGTCTTCGGTACTGGTGCTTGGGCCGCAGCAGGGACAGCCGGTGGCCGGCATCATCACTGACCGCGACCTGCGTAATCGCCTGATCACACCGGGCTTGCCGTTTGAAACGCCGGTCACCGAGATCATGACCGGCGAATTGATTGCGGTGGAACACGGCCAGTTCGTATTCGAGGCGATGCTGTTGATGCTCAGACACAATGTGCATCACCTGCCGGTACTCAGGCGCGGTCTGCCGCTGGGGGTAATCGCCCTGTCCGACATCATCCGCTATGAATCCCAGAACAGCCTGTTTGTGGTCAGCAGCATCTTCCGCGCGCAAAGTGTTGAGGAGCTGGTCGCCCTGCGCAGCGATGTCAGCGCCTGCTTTACCCGCATGGTCAACGAAGACGCCAACTCGCAGATGATCGGCACGGCCATGTCGGTGATCGGGCGCAGCTTCAAGCAGCGCCTGCTGGAGTTGGCTGAAGAGCAGCTGGGGGCACCGCCAGTACCCTACTGTTTCCTCGCGCTGGGCTCGATGGCGCGGGAGGAACAGCTGATTGTCACCGATCAGGACAACGCTCTGATTCTGGATAACCGCTTTGATCCCGAACGGCATGATGATTACTTCAAGGCGCTGGCGACTTTTGTCTGTGACGGTCTGGATGCCTGCGGCTACAGCTACTGTACCGGCGACATCATGGCCACCAACAGCCGTTGGCGTCAGCCGTTGAAGGTGTGGGAGCGGTATTTCAGCGACTGGATCGAAAAGCCGACGCCGGAGTTCCTGCTCAACAGTTCGATCTTTTTCGATCTGGAAGGGGTCTGGGGCGAAGTGCGCTGGGCCGAGCTGCTCAACGACCTGATCCGGCGCAAGGCACAGCGCAATCCGCGTTTCCTCGCCTGCATGGCGCGCAACGCCCTGCAGCGTACGCCGCCGCTGGGGTTCTTCAAGGATTTCGTGATGGAAACCGATGGTCGCCACAGTAACTCGATCAACATGAAACGGCGCGGTACTGCACCGCTGGCCGATCTGGTGCGGGTACATGCACTGGCGATCGGCTCCCACGAGCGCAACACCTTCGAACGCCTGAAGGAGATCATTGAGGCCGATATCCTGCCCCGGGGGCGAGGAGCGGATCTGCGTGATGCGCTGGAGCTGATCGCCATGGTGCGTATCCGCCATCAGGCGCTGGACCTGGAAGCGGGCAATGTGCCGGACAACAACGTTGAACCGGAAAATCTGTCCGATTTCGAGCGCAAGAACCTGAAAGATGCCTTCCAGATCCTGTCCAATGCGCAGAAGTTTCTCAAGTACCGCTATCAGCCGGGACGGAGCAACTGATGTTCTATCTGGATCGCAACAAGCTGCAAAGTGCCGAACCCTCGTTGTCCGGACAGGATCCCAAGGTCACCGACTGGCCCGAGCGGTTCAGGGTGCTGGCCGAGACGGCCCGCTATCCGGCGCTGAAACACTACTATGCTGCCGGGGTGGTGGACCCTGCCACGCCCTTGGCCGAAGTACCGCTGGTCGCGGTGGATTTTGAAACCACCGGGCTGGATCCGGCCAGGGACGGTATTGTCAGCATAGGTCTGGTGCCGATGAGCTGTCGGCGCATTCAGTACGCGCAATCGCGGCATTGGGTGGTCAAGCCCCGCGCGGTGCTCAGTGGCGAGTCAGTAGTGGTACACGGCATCACCCATTCCGAAATTGCCTCGGCACCGGATCTGATGCGGATACTGGATGAGTTGCTGGCGCAGTTACAGGGGCGGGTGCTGGTAGTTCACCACCGGGGCATCGAGCGGGCCTTTCTGAACGCGGCGCTCAAGGCGCGCATCGGCGAGGGCATCGAGTTTCCGGTGATCGACACCATGGAACTGGAGGCGCGCCTGCATCGGCGCAGGCCTTTAAGCCTTTGGGATCGTCTGCGCGGACGCAAGCCGGTGTCCATCCGTTTGGCGCAGAGCCGGGAGCGTTACCATCTGCCGCATTATCGCCCCCATCACGCGCTGACCGATGCGCTGGCCTGCGCCGAGCTGCTGCAGGCCCAGGTAGCGGACCGCTTCGAGTCTCAGACTCCGATCGCCGAACTCTGGCGCTGAGGCGAGATCTCAGCGCCGGTCCAGATCATAGCTGCTGCCCAGCCCCGCCCGGCGGGACCAGAACAGAAACAGTGCCAGCAACAGCAGCGGTACCAGCGCAAAGGCGGTGGTAAAGCCGGTGAAGTCGGCGATCAGGCCTACCAGTACCGGTGCCGCGACCTGGGCACCGCGGTTGCCCATCAGGCGCATGGCCAGACTGGGCGCACGCTGCTCGCGGCTGACGCTTTCCGACAGTATCACCATCGACAACGGCTGTGACAGGCCACCGGCAATGCCAATGCCCACCGCCAGCAACGCCAGCAGTGCAATCATGTCTCCGGCCAGCCCGGTCAGCATCAGGCAGATCACGGTGGTGAACACGGCGATGCGAATGGTGGCGGTACGCCCGCCCAGCAGCTGGATGATGCGCGACATGAATACCCGCACCAGCATCGACGCCAGCGCCCGGGTGCTGAGCAGCAGGCCGATGGTGCCGGCGCTGATCGCGAGGCTTTCCAGATAGACCGGCATGAAGCTGGAATGCACGCTCATCACAAACAGCGAAATGGCCGACAGCAGAATCGACAGCTGTACGCCCCTGTTGGTATTGAGCAGCCGCCACTGGGCGCGATAACCGGCCTGGGCGCGGGGCGCGGGCGTCCCCTGACGGGCATGGACGGTAAACATCAGCGCACTGATGCTGGCCAGCAGCGGGAAAGCGGCAATCAGCACAAAGGCATGGTTGACCGAGTAGTGCTCAATCACCAGCCCGGCCAGCAGCGGGCCGACCAGCTGACCGGC
>CAYMHL010000072.1:0-11479 GCA_964390205.1 uncultured Marinobacterium sp. | reverse complement strand
CCTGCTAAAAATGGGTGCACAGCGATCGGCCGGCAGGTGCATCGGCAGAGGTCGCAGACAGGGGGCTGCCCGGGACAGGCCTTTTGCTGCTGCCGGTCCCGGTGGAAAATTCAGTTGCCGCGTTTGACGTCCAAACGTACCTTCAGCGCTGCTTCGATGGCATCCAGTTTCTGACGCATCTGGTCGATTGAACTGGTGTCTTCATTGGAAGGGGAGTACTGAAAAACGTCCAGCATTTCGACCAGAAAGTTTTCCTCGTTCATCTTGCTGATCTGCTCGGGGGTCCAGTGTTTGCTTTTATACATGGCAGAGCTCCTTGATTATCGGCAGGGTTGGTTCAGATATGACGCAATTCACCGCTTTTTGCAAGAGGATGAAAAGCGCTCAAGTGCTGTTCAAATGATGATCAATATTGCTTGAGCCAGGTCAATAATCCCTTCGCCGTATAGGAGTACGCTGAACTCAACGTCAGAAAACAGTAAAGCAGGTGATTGCGATGTTCGGTATTGATGCTTACAGCTTTGAAACTCTGTGGCCGAGCCTTCTCGGTGTTGCCGGTATGGCGGCTGCCATGATCTGGGCATTCATCAAGGTGCGCAAGCTGATGAATGAAGATGCTCACAAGCACGGAAAATAACAAGCACGGTAAATAAAATGTATGTTCAGGCCGCCTGATTGCCCGATTGGGTGATCTTGTCTGATTCAGGACCTCCGCGAACGCGGGGGTCTTGTCGTTTTTGGAGCAGATATTTCGGACTCGAAATGGCGCGGCCGGTACACACCTTTCCGCTCGACTCGTTCACTCTGGTATGATGCCGAGCCCTGAGCCGGCAGATGTTCGGTTCAGGGCCTGTTGCAATCCCGTTATTCTTCAAATGTTAGTTTGCAAGAGCCCGCTGTGTCCCATACCCGCGCCTACAGTATCCCGACGAGCGAAGCCGAGGTGGAAACCGAGGTCAAGAAAAGTCGTTTCATCGCCAGTCTTTGTCCAGTAAGTTGCGAAGCTGAAGCCAAGGCCTTCATTGAGTTGCAACGGCAGCGTTTTCCGGGTGCCAATCATCACTGCTGGGCGTATATCAGTCGCGAGCCTCAGGCACTGACCGGGCTGGCCAGCAGCGATGATGGCGAACCCTCAGGCACTGCCGGGCGCCCCATGCTGGCGGTGCTGACCGGCGCCGAAATTGGTCAGGTCTGTGTGGTGGTCAGCCGTTTTTTTGGCGGCACCAAGCTGGGTACCGGCGGGCTGGTGCGGGCCTATTCCCAAGCGGTCAGGGCGGTGCTGGAACAGACGCCGCTTGCCCGGCTTGAGCCTCAGGTGACGTATCGAATGGTGTATCCCTACAGCCTGACGGCAGCGGTGGATGCGCTGTTGAACGCCTTTGATGCAGTGCGTGACGATCAGCAGTTTACCGAACAGGTCAGCGTGCAACTGTCACTGCCGCTTGAGCAGGAGTCCGCCTTTGTGGCTGCACTGACCGAGCAGTTGCACGGTCAGGCGCAGGTTAGCCGTGTTGACGATCCGGATCAGCCGTTGTGATAGATCCATTCCAGCAATGAACGCTCGAACACCGTTACCGGTGTCGGCTGTTGCATCTTGGCAGGCAGACTGATGCCGCTGAGCATCAGCACAAAAACATAGCGTTCGCCGGAGGCGGCATCGATATACCCTGCCAGGTTGCGGCTGCCGTTAAGCGTGCCGCTCTTGGCCTGAATGACACCCTTGAGGGGCTCCTGGCGGGTGCTGCGGCGATATTTCAGCGTGCCGTTCTCGCCGGAGACCGGCAGGGTTTGGTAGGTCGTCATCTGCGGATGTTGGGCCAGCCACTGCAGCAGCTGAGCCAGTTGCCGTGCCTGCATCAGGTTGTCTTTCGACAGGCCGGAGCCGTCATGTATTCTGGCCAGTTCGAGGTCGATGTCGGCATGCGTCTTGAGGCTGGCTTTCAGTGCGCGCACACCGTGGGCAAAGCTGCCGCTCAGGTCTCGGGCGGCCCCCAAATTTTTCAAGGTTAGATCGGCGATCAGATTATCGGAATCCTGCAGCATTTCGGCCAACAGTGTTTGCAGCGGTGCCGAGACAACCTGTGCGGCCTGTTGCCAGCCGTCGCCGTCGCGGCGGCCAACACGGATATCACCGCGCAGGACGATGCCCAGCCGGCTCAACTCCTGTCGAACCAGCGCCTTGCCGTGCGCGATGGGATCGTTGACGGCAAAGTTCAAGGGCAAGACATCACGTCGGTCACTGATGCAGCCACTCAGTTGATAGCGATTGCCGGGGCCGACACTGGACTCCAGAGTGCAGAGCTGACGTTCGATACTGTCATTGTCGAGGGCAATGACCTCCGAGGTGACTTCAATCGGCTGATGGGCCGGTACAAAAAAACGCGCCGGTTGACCGCTGCCCTGATTTTTCAGGCTGGCGGCGACACAGTTGCGCTCCAGGGTCAGGGCCGCAGCCGGTGCGCTGTAGCAAACACCCAGATTGTTCCAGGGCCAGCCAATGGCGCGGTCATGGCCGGAAAAGTAACTGACATCGAGCAACAGATCGCCCTCGATCTCGCGAATCTTGCGCGTACGCAGTTCACCCAGCAACTCGGCCAGCTGCTGACGGCTAAGGTCGGGGGCACCACGAAACTCCAGCAGCCAGTCGCCCTGCCAGCGCCCACCCTGCTGCTTGCCACGCTGCCAGAAACGGGTTTCAAAGCGGTAGTCGGTGCCAAGTTCCAGTTCCGCCGCTGCGGCCGTAAACAGCTTGAGCGTACTGGCAGGGGGAAGAAAACGGTCGTCACGGTAATGGATCTGCAGTGGTGCGCTGGACCGCAGGGGCTCGACCACCAGCGCCACCTGACTGCCCTCAGGGGCCAGATCAATGATGTTTTTCCAGTCGGCAGCATGGACAACCGGTGTCAGGCAAAGCAGGATTAAAAGTCGCAGCAACATGAGAAAACTGTCCCCTGGCCGGATTCGGTGAAGGCTCATTGTGCCAGAAGCGCTCGCCCGGTGGACAGCATGAATTCCTCGTTAACACTCTGGAGCCGCCATGTGCCCGCAACTGACACCCAACCCCCTGATTCCCGAGCTGCTGGCTCTGCTGCGCCAACATCCGGAAGGGATCAGCGAATTCAGCCTGATGAAAGCGCTGGAGCAGCATCAGGCGTTCAGTGATCTGGCCGACGACTACCAGCTGCGCCTGTTTCAGAAGCACTTCATGATCATGCACGGTCTTTATACCCTGCAGACCCGGCTCTGGTATGAAGAACAGCTGAGGATGGAAATCTCGCCGTTGAGTGTTCGCCTCTACACGGACACTATCGAGGCTGTCTCCGAAGCAGCGGGGGTACTTGGCGCCGGCGATGCGCTGCGTGACTATTATCTCGATTGGCAACAGTTGAGTTGCACCAGCGCCGAGGACGTGCAGAAACTGCTGCGCGGATTCTGGAACCGCTGTTTTGACCCCGGTGCCCGGCAGCAGGCACTGCAGGTGCTGGAGCTGGAAGAGGACGCGTCTGAGGAAAGCATTCGTCTGCGTTACCGCCAGCTGGCGGCTCGGTTACACCCGGACAAGGGGGGCGACAGCGAAGCCTTCATCGAAGTGCGCCGTGCCTATGAGCTGCTCCGTTCCGGCGGCTGAGCCTATTCCCTGAGCCTATTCCCTGAGCCTATTCCCAGAGACAGGCCCAGCGTAAAGAAGTGTAAAAGCCACTGATCCATCAGGAACAATCCTCTAATATAAGCCTCTCACGGGACTGGCGGGCGCCTTGTACAAGGCTCCATGCCGGACTGTATCCGTACAAAAACAGGGAAGCGATGTGAGAAAGCTGCTGTTGTTACCCCTGCTGCTGGCGCTGAGTGCCTGCAGCAGCCCACCCGTACTGCAGGCACCCACGCCTGAGCTGCCGTCAGACTGGCGCTCCGATGCTGACGCCGCCGCCCTTGCGCCGGGTTGGCTGGATGAGCTCAGGGACCCTGCGTTGAATGCGCTGATTGAGGAAGCCCTGCGGCAGAACCCGTCACTGGCCGCCAGCCGTCAGCAGTTGTTAGCGGCCGAGCAGCAGGTTGAGATCACAGGGGCCGGACGCTACCCGCAATTGTCGCTGGAGCTGGGAACACGCAAACAGGAAGATACTGAGCGCAGCGATTCCCTTGACCTGTCACTGGGCTGGAATGTGGACCTCTGGGGCAAGCTCAGTGCCGACCAGCGCCAGGCGGAACTGAACCGTGCCGCCGCCGAAGCCGCCTATGAGGAGCAGCGACAGCAGTTGGCGGCCGATCTGGCACGCAACTGGTTCGCACTGCAGGAAGCCCGCATGCTGCTGGCGCTGTATACCCGGCGGCAGGACAACCTGGGCGAAAGCCTGGAAATCATCGAATCCGGCTACCGCCAGGGATTGAATGAGGCACTGGATCTTTATCTTGCACGCAACAACCTGCACGCCGAAGCCGCCAAGGTGGCGCAGCAACAACAGACCCTGAGCGAGCTGCAGCGCGAGCTGGAACGCCAGCTGGGGCGCTACCCCGCCGCGCAGTTGACCACCGATGCACAGCTGCCGCTGATCGATACCGCTATCCCTGCCGGGCAACCGGCACAGATTCTGACCCGCCGCCCGGATCTGCAGCAGCAGTGGCTGGAGCTGCTGGCGGCCGATGCGGCACTGGCATCCGCCCACCGAGACCGTTTTCCTGCGCTCAATCTCAGTGCCGGTTTTGGCGGCAGCAGCGACGCGCTCAGCGACCTGCTGTCGGCGGGCAATCTGAGCTGGAGTCTGGGCGCCTCGCTGGTGCAGACCCTGTTTGATGCCGGTCGCAAGGCAGCGGCACAGGATCAGGCGCTTGCTCAGCGGCGTGAACAGGAGCAGCGTTGGCTGGATGCTCTGTTTACCGCCTTTGTCGAAGTCGAGAATGCGCTCTCGGCGCGTCAGAGTCTGCAACAGCGCCATGCCCAGTATCTGCAGGCCGAAGAGAACGCGCTGAATGCCGAATCGCTGGCGTTTGAACAGTATCGGAGCGGGCTTGAAAGCTATACCACGGTACTGGAGGCCCAGCGCCGTTCACTGGATGCGCAGACCAGCGTGATCAATCTGCGTCGTCAGCTGCTGGACAACAGAATTGAACTCTACCGGGCATTGGGTGGGCGTTTTGCTGCCCCGGCCGTACCAGCTGATGTGCCGACAGATAGGCCTGAACAGGAGCCGCAAACCCCATGATCAAACGGATTCTTCCCTTCATCGTCATTGCCGTGCTGGGCGCCGTCAGCTGGGTGATTCTGCAAAATCCGCCTGAAGTGCAGCGCGGCGCGCCGCCACAGGCCAGCAAAATCAGCGTCAATACCCAGCTGATTGAACGGGCACCCTTTCAGGTACAGGTTAAAAGCTACGGCCGTGTTCAGCCTCGCACCCAGAGTACCCTGCTGCCGCAGGTATCGGGTCAGATCGTCTGGCTCAACCCGGATTTTCGCGCCGGTGGTTTTTTTGAACAGGGCGAGGAGCTGATTCGCATCGACAGCCGTGATTACGAAGCCGAAGTGGCACAGGCTGAAGCCACGCTGATGAGTGCGCGTCAGGCGCTGGCGGAAGAGGAAGCACGCAGTGCCCAGGCCGCTGCCGACTGGCAACGGCTGGGCAATGCCGGTGAAGCGCCGCCCTTGGTGCTGCGCAAGCCGCAGCTCAATGCTGCACGGGCATCAGTGGCCTCGGCGCAGGCCGCGCTGGCGACGGCAAAACTGAATCTGGAGCGCACCCGCATCCGTGCGCCCTACGCCGGTCGAGTGCTGGACACCGCCGTGGATCTGGGCCAGGTGATCTCCTCGGGTACGACCCTGGGGCAGATCTATGCCGTGGACGTGCTCGAGGTGCGCCTGCCGCTGCAGAACCGGGATCTGGCCTATCTGCGTCTGCCGGAGGAGTACCGGGTTGAGGGGCAGGAAGTGTTTCAGCCGCGGGTCGAGATTCGCTCCGATCTGATTCGCCCGGAGCAGTGGCAGGGCCGCATCGTGCAGACCGAGGGTGCCATTGACGAGACCAGCCGTCAGCTGCATGTGCTGGCTCAGGTGGATGATCCCTACGGCGAAAAGGCGGTGGATCGGGTGCCGCTCAAAGTGGGTCAATATGTCACGGCGTTGATCGATGGCATCGAAATCGAGGATGCGCTGCTGATCCCCAACCGGGCGATCTATCAGGGCAGCTACGTCTATGTGGTGGAAGCGGGGCTGCTGCAGCGGCGTGAAATCCAGATCGCCTGGCAGGATGAAAATCGCGCTCTGATCGCTTCCGGGCTTGAAGCCGGTGATCAACTGGTGCTGACCTCGCTGGGGCAGGTGATCTCCGGCACCCCGGTGCGGGTGCGTGGTGAGGGCAATGCCGATACTGAATCTGCCCCGGACAGTCAGCGGGCCGAGGGAGGTCAGTCATGATCGCCTGGTTTGCCCGCAATCATGTGGCCGCCAACCTGTTGATGGTCACCATTCTGTTCACCGGGCTGATGTCGCTCAAGCTCAATATCCCGCTGGAAGTTTTCCCCAGCTTCGAGTCCGACACCATCAGTGTACGGGTGAGCCTGCGCGGTGCAACGCCGGAGGATGCCGAACTGAGCCTGGCCACCCGCATCGAAGAGGCGGTCAGTGATCTTGAAGGCGTTGAGGAGATCCGCAGCCGTTCGGTCGAGGGCGGTACCACCGTGACCATCGAAGTGGACTCGGGCTATGACCCCCGTGAGCTGCTGGCGGATGTGAAATCCCGTGTTGACGAAATCGGCACCTTCCCGGCCGATGCCGAGGAGCCGGTGATCGCGCTGGCGACCTTCAAACGCGACGTGATCACGGTGGCGGTGTCGGGTGAGCTGTCCGAACGCGAGCTGCGCGGTTATGCCGAGCAGGTGCGAGATGACCTGCTGCGCCTTGATGGCGTGACTCAGGTTGAACTGGATGGCGTGCGCAGCTATGAGATCGCCATTGAAATCTCCCAGGATCAGCTGCGTGCCTATGATTTGACGCTGGCCGAAGTGGGCAATCGCATCGGCGCCAGCTCGCTGGACCTGTCGGCCGGCAATATACGTACCGAAGGCGGTGACATTCTGATCCGCTCCAAGGGGCAGGCCTACAGCCGGGAAGAGTTCGAGTCGGTGGTGATCAAAACTCATCCCGATGGCACGGTACTGCGCTTGCGCGACCTGGCACAGGTGACGGACGGCTTTGAGGAGAGCGGACTGCGTACCCGTTTTAACGGCGTGCCGTCAGCGATGATTCAGGTCTACCGGGTGGGCAGCCAGAGTGCCATCGACGTGGCCGATACGGTCAAGGACTACATCGAACGCCAGCAGTCGAGCCTGCCGCAAGGCCTTTACCTGAGCTATTGGGACGACGATTCCGAACTGGTCAAAAGCCGCATCAACACCCTGCTGACCAATGCCGCGCAGGGCGGGATACTGGTACTGCTGCTGTTGACCCTGTTTTTGCGCCCCTCGATCGCGTTCTGGGTGTTTATCGGTATTCCGGTCAGTTTCATGGGCGCGTTTCTGGTGATGCCGGTGTTCGGCGTGACCCTTAATGTGCTCTCGCTGTTCGGCTTTATTCTGGTACTGGGCATCGTGGTCGACGATGCCATCGTCACCGGTGAGAACATCTACAGCCATCTGCGTCATGCCAAGTCGGGCCTGCAGGCCTCGATTCGCGGCACCCAGGAGGTTGCGGTGCCGGTGACCTTCGGTGTACTGACCACGGTGGCGGCTTTTCTGCCGATCGGCTTCATTGAGGGTACCCGGGGCGCACTGTTTGCACAGATTCCGGTGGTGGTGATTCCGGTACTGCTGTTCTCGCTGATCGAGTCCAAGTTTGTGCTGCCGGCCCACCTCAAACATCTCAAACTGCGCCATGAAAACGTGGAGCAGCAGGGCAGACTGGCGCGCTTGCAGCAGGGCTTTGCCGATGGTTTTGAGAACATGATCCTGCGTTACTACCGTCCGCTGCTGAATCTGGCGGTCAATCACCGCCTGACCACGCTGGCCATTTTTTCCGGTGTGTTCATCCTCATTCTGGCGATGATTCTCAGTGGCTGGAGCCGTTTTGTCTTCTTCCCGCGGATTCAAAGCGACACCGCACGGGCTTCACTGACTATGCCCAGCGGCACACCCTTTGACGTGACCGACCGCTATATCGTGCGCATGGTGGAAGCGGCCCGTGAACTGCAGGCCAAATACCGCGACCCGGACAGCGGTGAGAGCGTGATTCTCAACATTTACTCCACCACCGGTGCCGGCGGCAGTCCCGAACAGGGGCAGATTCGGTTCGAACTCTTGCCGTCCGAGCAGCGCGATGAGCGCATGAGTACCAACCGTATCGTGCAGGAGTGGCGGGATCTGATCGGCCCGGTACCTGGTGCCGAGACACTGACCTTCAGAGCCGAGATTGGCCGTGCCAGTGATCCCGTGGATGTGCAGCTGCGCTCCAGCCGCGTAGCGGATCTGGAAGCGATGGCCGAGGAGGTGCGCGCTCGACTGGCGACCTACCCGACGCTGTACGACATTACCGATAACCTGTCCGACGGCAAGGAGGAGCTGCAGCTGGAGCTGACCGAACAGGCACACCTGCTGGGGCTGACCCGCAATGACATCATCAGTCAGGTGCGACAGAAGTTCTTCGGTATTGAAGTACAGCGGGTGCAGCGTGGCCGTGATGATGTACGCGTGATGGTGCGCTTGCCGCTGGAGGAGCGTCAGGCGATCTCCGGGCTGCGTGCCGTGCTGATCAGCACGGCACAGGGACAGGTGCCGCTGGATGCGGTGGCACGGTTGGTACCGGGGCAGAGTCCCGCGGCCATCGATCGCATCGATCAGCAGCGCACGGTCAGCGTGGTGGCCGACATGGACAAGCAGGCGACCAATACCACCCTGCTGAACCGGGATCTGGATGCGTTCCTGTCCGAGCTGGTGCGTCAGTATCCGGGGGCTTCCTACAGTCTGGAAGGCGAGGCGCGGGAGCAGCGCGAGTCCTTCGCGTCCATGGCGATCGGGCTGGCATTCGTGTTCTTCGTCATCTACAGCCTGTTGGCGATCCCCTTCCGCTCCTACCTGCAGCCGCTGATCGTGATGTCGGTGATCCCGTTCGGCGCCATCGGTGCCATTGTCGGCCACTGGATCATGGGCATGGACCTGACCATCATGAGTCTGCTCGGCTTGATGGCGCTGATCGGGGTGGTGGTCAACGACAGTCTGGTGCTGGTGGACTTCACCAACAAGCGGCGCAACGAGTTGCAGGCGGCGGGTGAGCATTCCCATTTCGAGGCTACTCACCAGGCGGTGATGATTGCGGGCGTCGCCCGTTTCCGCCCGGTGATGCTGACTTCGCTGACCACCTTCATCGGTTTGATGCCGCTGCTGTTCGAGAAAGCGGTACAGGCGCAGTTCCTGATCCCGATGGCCGTATCCCTGGGCTTTGGCATCATCTTTGCCACCCTGGTGACACTGATCATGGTGCCGGTCAACTTCATGCTGCTGGAAGACCTGCGCCGTTTGGGGCGTAAATTGGCCAAACGGCCGGAGCCGGTGCATACGCGCTGATCGGCAGCCGCCCCGGTATAAAGGACCGGGGCGTTTGGGCTGGTGAGCGATAGTGCTGTCAGTCGCCGTTTTTGTCTGCAGTGTTCGCTGAGGCGTTCACCGCTTGGGCAGGTGTCGGCATCAGCCGCTGGTGCAGCCAGGCCAGCGCCAGCAGTCCCAGCCCCAGTCCCATGAACGAGGCCACTCGCCAGAGTCCGGTCAGATCCGACATATCAATCAGGAACAGCTTGGCCACCACCAGCAGGAGCAGCGCCATGCCGCCGCGGTAGAGACCTCGCTGGCGCAGCCAGCTGCCCACCAGCAACGCGGCTGCTGCCATCAGTAGCCAGACAGCCGAGTAGGTATACAGCTCGCCATCCGGTGTCGGTCTGGTCAGACTGAGTTGCCCCTGCCAGAGATGACGGATCTCCATGGAGATGAACATCAGCCAGTTCAGCCCTGCGGTCAGTAGCGCATAACGGCCCAGCGATGCAGGCAGCAGGCGCCAGAGCGCCAGCAGCAACAGCGTCGGCATGCCATAACTGAGCAACAGCAGGTTCCACAGCGGTGTCGGGCTGATCGCCGTGTTGTGCCAGAGCGGGTTGTAGGCGAGTACCACCCAGAACAGGTAGTTGCCCGCTGCCGCCAGCAGGTGCAGGGCGGCGATCAGTTGGTAGAAACGGGGCAGCTGGGCGCTCAAGCGACTGCGCCAGAGATAGACCAGTCCGGCCACACCCCAGATCAGTGTATTCAGGCTGGCTTCAAGGAAGCTGTACTCGGTGCGGAAAATATCACCGTCATACAGCCACCAGCGCACCTCGGCCGCCAGTGTCAGTACCAGCAGGTGGGCACCGCCGCCCTGCAGCCAGGCGGTCATTTTGACGTCCCGGCGCAGAATCCAGGCCGCCGCAAAGGCGCAGACACTGGCGCCACCATAAGTCCAGAGTGACCAGTGGCTGTCGCCGGTGTAGGTCAGCAGCCAGGGATTGAAGGTCAGACGGCAGACGACCACCGCCAGTACCAGCCTGATCACCCAGGGCAGCAGCTGCAGTCGGTAGCGCTGCTGCAGTGACGACAGGCTGACCAATTGCAGTGCGAAGGCGAGGGTCAGCGTGGCATCCGCAAGCCAGATGACGGCTGCCAGTGACAGCCCGATATGGGCGCTGCTGATCAGCAGTACCCGCACCAGGTCGCTGGTCGGTCGTTCAAGGGCCATTTTCGAAAGGCCCATTTTCGACAAGGCAAGGTAGACCAGTCCCAGAATCAGCGCAGCACCACCCCAGGCCCAGTCGGCGCTGAAGGCGGTGAACAGGTAGTAACCCAGCGCCAGCATCAACAGCGGGGCAGCACAGCCCAGTCCGACCCAGAAGGCCGGGTGTTGAACCCGTCGCCAGACCAGCCAGGCGGGACCAACGGTGAACAGCAGTGTCAGCATGACAAAGCGTGATACCAACGCCGCCTGTGTCGCGGTATCCGGTGGTATGAACAACAGCTGATCGCCCAGGTAGCTCAGCAGCGGCAGCACCACGGCCACTGCCGTCAGCACCAGCAACAGCGCCGGCAGAGGGTTCAGAATGGGACGCCGACTGGCTGCGAGCAGCAACAGGGCGGGCAACAGCAACAGCGCGGGATAGCTGCTGGCAGCCAGGGTTTCGACTGCCAGCGTCCAGCCCTGTGCCAGCACGATCAGAAGCAGTGCCGGGATTGCAGGCCAAGTGCGCTCACTGCGCAGCGTTTTCAGCCTTGCCAACCAACTCATGTTGGCTGTTTCCTGTCGGCGCAGCAGCCAGTCATGCTCGGGCACTGCCAGGTACAGGTAGGCCAGTGCCAGCAGGAAGAAGGAACGCACACCTTCGGCGGGACTGGTGGCGAGACTCAGTGCCCACCAGCCCAGACTGCCGATGATGACACCGATCCAGAGCCAGAGGCGCTCGACATAGGCCAGCAGCCAAAG
>CAYMHL010000071.1:8504-11524 GCA_964390205.1 uncultured Marinobacterium sp. | reverse complement strand
TAACCATTAGTCGATACCGCCCATATCACCAGACGGAATATAAAAATGCTTATATATTCTTTTTTATTTTATTGGCGGTTCGACATAATGCCATCCAGTTATTAGCCCTCCGGGGCTTTCGTGTCGCAACCAAGTGAAAGAGTCGAATGATGAATCTGTTGCCGGAACACCGCCTGACCCATCTCAAACAGCTCGAAGCCGAGAGCATCCACATCATCCGTGAAGTGGCTGCCGAGTTCGACAATCCGGTCATGCTCTATTCTGTCGGCAAGGACTCTTCCGTGATGCTGCATCTGGCACGCAAGGCGTTCTTCCCGGGCAGGCCGCCCTTTCCGCTGTTGCATGTGGACACCACCTGGAAGTTCAAGGAGATGATCCAGTTCCGTGACCGCATGGCGCAGGAAGCCGGTATGGACCTGATCGTCCACATCAACCCGGAAGGGGTTGAGATGGGGATCAGCCCGTTCACCCACGGCTCGTCCAAGCACACCGATATCATGAAGACGCAGGGGCTGAAGCAGGCGCTGAACCAGTACAAGTTCGACGCCGCTTTCGGCGGTGCACGCCGTGACGAGGAAAAATCCCGCGCCAAGGAGCGCGTGTTCTCCTTCCGCGACAAGCACCACCGCTGGGACCCGAAGAACCAGCGCCCGGAGCTGTGGAACACCTTTAACACCCGTGTCGACAAGGGCGAAAGCATCCGCGTATTCCCGCTGTCGAACTGGACCGAGCTGGACATCTGGCAGTACATCCATCTGGAGCAGATCCCCATTGTTCCGCTGTATTTCTCGGCGGTGCGCCCGGTGGTCGAGCGCGATGGCATGCTGATCATGGTCGACGACGAACGCCTGCCGCTGGCGGATGGCGAAGTGCCGATGATGAAGAATATCCGTTTCCGTACGCTGGGCTGCTACCCGCTGACCGGTGCCGTGGAATCCGATGCCGACACCCTGCCCGAAATCATTCAGGAGATGCTGCTGACCACCACGTCAGAGCGCCAGGGCCGCGCCATCGATCACGACAGCGCCGGTTCCATGGAGCAGAAGAAGATCGAAGGGTATTTCTGAGCCGCCACCGCCATCTCGTTAACGGATATTTGAGTACAGCATTATGAGTCATCAATCTGATCTGATCGCCACCAACATCGACGCCTATCTGGACCAGCACGAGAACAAGGAGCTGCTGCGCTTTCTCACCTGCGGCAGTGTGGACGACGGCAAATCCACTCTGATCGGACGCCTGCTGCACGACTCCAAAATGATCTATGAAGATCAGCTGGCCGCCATCCAGAGCGACAGCAAGAAAGTCGGCACCACCGGCGACGAAATTGACCTGGCATTGCTGGTCGACGGGCTGCAGGCCGAGCGCGAACAGGGTATCACCATTGATGTAGCCTACCGCTACTTCTCCACCGCCAAGCGCAAGTTCATCATCGCCGATACCCCGGGGCACGAGCAGTACACCCGCAACATGGCCACCGGTGCGTCCACCTGTGATCTGGCGATCATCCTGATCGACGCCCGTCACGGGGTTCAGGTGCAGACCCGCCGTCACAGCTTCATCGTGTCCCTGCTGGGCATCAAGCACACCGTCGTGGCGATCAACAAGATGGACCTGGTGGACTTCAGCGAAGAACGCTTTGAGCAGATCAAGCAGGATTACCTGAACTTTGCTCAGGGGCTGGGGCTGAAGGATATCCACTTCGCACCGATTTCCGCCCTGAAGGGCGACAACGTGGTCAACCCGTCAGAGAACATGCCCTGGTACAGCGGCGATTCGCTGATGCAGACGCTGGAAAACGTGGAGATCGCCGGCGATGCCAACTTCGACGAACTGCGCTTCCCGGTGCAGTACGTCAACCGCCCGAACCTGAATTTCCGTGGCTACTGCGGTACCCTGAGTGCGGGTATCGTGCGCCCGGGTGATGCGGTGACGGTATTGCCCTCCGGCAAATCCAGCAAGGTGAAATCGATCGTAACCTTCGATGGCGAGCTGCAAGAGGCGTTTGCGCCCATGGCGGTGACGCTGACACTGGAAGATGAAATCGACATCTCCCGTGGCGACCTGATCGTACACAGCCATCAGGTACCGGAAGCAACCAACCGCTTTGCGGCCCATCTGGTCTGGATGTCGGAGCAGGAGCTGATTCCGGGTCGCAGCTACGAAATCAAGCTGGCCAGCACCCGCACGGCAGGACGCGTCAGCGCCATTCGTCACCGCATCGATGTGAATACGCTGGAGCAGAGCCCGGCGGCCACACTGGGGCTGAACGAGATCGCTCAGGTTGAGGTCACACTGGAGCGGCCAATCGTGGCGGATGACTACCGCCGTCACAAGGGCACCGGCTCGTTCATCATCGTCGATCGGCTGACCAATGCCACGGTAGCGGCGGGCATGATTCAGGCCGAGGCCGAAGATGAAGGTGCCATTGAGTTGCACGGCGAATCGGTCATTCCCGCTCAGCAGCGTGCCGAGCGCTTTGGTCAGAAAGCGGCGCTGGTTCAAGTCAAAGCGGACGACGCGACTCAGGGCGCAACGCTGCTATATACACTTGAACAGCAGCTGTTCAATCGTGGCCGCCTGCCGCTGGTATTGACTTTCCAGAGCACTGAGCAGGTTGCAGCGCTCAAGGCTGCCGGTCTGTTGCTGCTGACTCAGCGTGATGATTTTGAAGCGGATCTGGTGCTGGAGGCCGACGCAGATCTGACCCCGACAGCGCAGGTCAAGGCACTGTTGCAGCAGATTCAGCAGGCCGATCTGATCTGAGTCGGGGGTCGAGCGCTTGCGCTCGGCCTGCGGATCTATACCCTAAGGTTATAAATCCGGTAAAATTCAGCGGAATCTAATACGCCCTGCCCGGTTCTGCCGGCAGGGCTTGAGGCATTGACAGGGGCTATGACTGAATTTCTGCTCATCCTGATCAGCACCGTACTGGTTAACAACTTCGTACTGGTCCAGTTCCTCGGGCTGTGCCCGTTCATGGGTGTTTCCAACAAGCTGGAAACGGCCATGGGCATGTC
>CAYMHL010000071.1:2372-8404 GCA_964390205.1 uncultured Marinobacterium sp. | reverse complement strand
GGCTGTGCCCGTTCATGGGTGTTTCCAACAAGCTGGAAACGGCCATGGGCATGTCGCTGGCGACCACCTTCGTGCTAACGCTGTCATCAGTGTGCAGCTATCTGGTCTATTCGGCGCTGCTCAAGCCTTTCGGCCTTGAATATCTGCAAACCATCGCCTTCATCCTGGTGATCGCCGTGGTGGTGCAGTTCACCGAGATGGTGGTGCACAAGACCAGTCCCATGCTCTATAAACTGTTGGGCATCTTCCTGCCGCTGATCACCACCAACTGCGCCGTACTCGGTGTCGCCCTGCTCAACATCAAGAAGCAGAACGGCTTTGTCGAGTCGATCGCCTATGGCTTTGGTGCCGCCGTCGGTTTTTCCATGGCGCTGGTGCTGTTCTCGGCCATTCGTGAGCGGATCGCCGTGGCGGATGTGCCCGTGCCATTTCGCGGTGCCGCCATCGGCATGGTCACCGCCGGTCTGATGTCGCTGGCCTTCATGGGTTTTGCCGGCCTCGTGCAGTTCTGAGGCGGAGTACGCAATGACCACTGTTATGACTGCAATTCTGATTCTTTTTGGCCTGGCGGTGGTGTTCGGCATCATCCTCGGCTACGCCTCGGTGCGTTTCCGCGTTGAGGGCAATCCGATTGTCGATCAGATCGATGCCCTGCTGCCACAGACCCAGTGCGGTCAGTGCGGCTATCCGGGCTGCCGTCCCTATGCCGAGGCCATCGCCAATGGCGATGCGATCAACAAGTGCCCGCCCGGTGGTCAAAGCACCATCGAGGCCCTGGCTGATCTGCTCGATGTGGAAGCCATTCCGCTGGATGCCGAGCACGGCGAAGAAAAACCGAAGATGGTGGCCTTCATTCGTGAAGCTGAATGCATCGGCTGCACCAAGTGCATTCAGGCCTGCCCGGTGGATGCGATTCTAGGTGCCGCCAAACAGATGCACACCGTCATTACCGACGAATGCACCGGCTGCGACCTCTGTGTAGAACCCTGCCCTGTGGACTGTATCGATATGATTCCGGTGGAAACCACCATCGCCAACTGGAAGTGGCCGGCCCCGGCCGAATCGCGCAACCTGATCGCCACCGATCGCGGTCGTGGCGAGCAGCAACACCAGGAGGCGCACTGATGGGCAAGGTATTCGCGTTCCACGGCGGCATTCACCCGCCGGAGAATAAAAAGCAGTCCACGCGCACACCGATCCGCAAGGCGCCGCTGCCGAAGCTGCTTTACCTGCCGCTGCAGCAGCATATCGGCATGGCCGCCAGTCCGATGGTCAACGTCGGTGATCGTGTGCTCAAGGGCCAGATGATCGCTGAACCGGTGGGCCGCATCAGTGCCGCCCTGCACGCCCCGACTTCGGGCATAGTGCGCTCCATCGGTCCGCATCCTGTACCCCATGCATCGGGGCTGGACTCTGACTGCATCGTCATCGAGAGCGACGGTCAGGACGAATGGATCGAGCATCAGGGCATTGAAGACTACACCCGCCTGGAGCCTGCAGCGCTGATCGAGCATATTCGCCGCTGCGGTGTTGCCGGCATGGGCGGCGCGGGCTTCCCCACCGATGTGAAGCTGCATCTGGGCGATCATCACATCGTCAATACGCTGATCATCAACGCCGCCGAGTGCGAACCCTACATCACCGCCGATGACATGCTGATGCGCGAGCGCGCCCATGAGATTCTCGGCGGCATCCGGGTGATCAGCCATCTGCTCAAGCCCAGCCATATCATGATCGGCATCGAGGACAACAAGTCCCACGCCATCCATACCCTGGAATCGGTGCTCAAGGGCTGCGAGCTGAATATCGACATCCGCGTGGTGCCGACCAAGTATCCGTCCGGCGGCGAACGCCAGCTGATCGAACTGCTCACCGGGCTGGAAGTCCCCAGCGGCGGCATTCCGGCGGACATCGGCATCGTCTGCCAGAACGTGGGCACCACAGCCGCCGTGTACCGTGCCGTTCATTTCGGCGAGCCGTTGATCTCCCGTATCGTCACCGTGACCGGCGACGCCGTGGCTCAGCCGCAGAACCTGGATGCGCTGATCGGTACGCCCTTTGCGGACCTGCTCGATGCCGCTCATGTCTACGAGAACAAGCTCTACCGGCTGGTCATGGGCGGCCCGATGATGGGCGTCACCGTCGAGCATAATCAGATTCCGGTGATCAAGACCACCAACTGCATCATCGCCGCCAGCGAAGACGAGATGCCGCCGGCGCCGCCGGAGCAACCCTGCATTCGCTGCAATATGTGTGAACAGGTGTGCCCGGCGACCCTGCTGCCGCAGCAGCTGTACTGGTTTGCCAAGGGACGCGAGTTCGACAAGGCCAAACACCACAACCTGTTCGACTGTATCGAATGCGGCGCCTGCGCCTATGTCTGTCCCAGCAGCATTCCGCTGGTGCAGTACTACCGTTTTGCCAAGTCGGAGATCCGTACCGAGGAAGCGGAGCAGCGCAAGGCCGACCACGCCCGCGAACGCTTTGAAGCCCGTCAGGCGCGTCTGGAGCGCGAGCAGGAAGAGAAGGAAGCTCGTCGCAAGGCCCGTGCCGAAGAAGCTGCCCGGGCACAGCAGGCACGCAAAAACGGCGAAGCCACGGCACCGGAAACGGCTGCCGCTGATCAACCGGTACAGGACACCAAGGCGCTGAAAACCGCAGCCGCCGTGGCCCGCACCAAGCTGAAGAAGGCGCAGAAGGCGCTGGATGCGGCACGCGAGAGCGGTGAAGGCGACCTGCAGGCGCTGGAAGATGCCCTCAAGGCCGCTCAAACCGGGGCCGACAAGGCACAGCAGGCACTGGAGCAGGCCGAGTCCGGCGCCGGCACAGGTGAAGCGGCCGCCGGCCCCGATCTGAAGCAGCTCAAAACCGCGGCTGCGGTGGCGCGCACCAAACTTAAAAAGGCCCGTGACGCGCTGAAGAACGCCGAAGACAAGGGACTCGAGGGCATCGACAAACTGCGCGCGACGCTGACCACGCTGGAGCAGAAAGCCGATGAAGCGGAACAGGCATTCAAGGCAGCCGAACAGTCACAGCTCGATGCGGCAGCGGCTCAGGGTGTCGATCTCAAGCAGTTGAAGATCGATGCCGCCCTGGCCCGGGCTGCGGTCACAAAGCTGGAGCGTGCTCTGGCCAAAACCGAGGATGAGCAGGCTCGTACCGAGATTGAAACCGAGCTGACCGCCGCCCGCGACAAGGCCGATCAGCTGAACCAAACCCTGCAGCAGCATGAGCCGGCCTGACGCCATGCTGACTGCACCCATTATCGTTAACGGGATCGAATCGACATGTCTCTGATCCGGATGAGTTCACCTCATGTCTACAAGGCCAACAGCACCGCCAATGTCATGCGGCTGGTGCTGCTGGCCACCCTGCCCGGCATCATCGCCCTCACCGCCTTTTTCGGCTGGGGCACGCTGATCCAGATCGCTTGGGCCGGCCTGCTGGCACTGGGCTTTGAAGCCGCCATTCTCAAACTGCGCCGCCGCCCGGTGCTGTTCCACCTCAATGACGGCAGTGCGCTGGTGACTGCGCTGCTGCTGGCAGTGGCCATTCCGCCGTTTGCACCCTGGTGGGTGACCGCCGTGGGCGTATTCGTGGCGATCGTCATCGCCAAGCACCTCTATGGTGGCCTGGGCCAGAATCCGTTCAACCCGGCAATGGTGGCCTACGCTTTGCTGCTGATTTCCTTCCCGGTGGAGATGACGCGCTGGACGGCACCTTTTGTGCTCAACGGCGAAGGCTGGCCGGTCGCTTCTTTCATGGACACCCTGGGTGCCATCTTCGGCTCGATCGATACTGTCTGGTACGACAGCTTTACCGGGGCGACACCGCTGGACGAGCTGCGCCACCGTGGCGGCCTGACCACCGATGAAGCCTGGCGACAGTCGGCGGTGCTGTCAGAGGGTATAGGTGCCTGGCATGCGGTCAGCGCCGCCTGGTTCATGGGCGGCATTTTCCTGCTCTACCGCAAAATCATCACCTGGCACGCCCCCATCTCCATGCTGCTGGCGCTGGCGATCTGCTCTCTTATGTTCTATGGCTTTGACCCGGACAGCTACGCCGATCCCTTCTTCCACCTGAGTACCGGCGCCACCATGCTGGCGGCGTTTTTCATCATTACCGATCCGGTCTCCAGCGCCACCAGTAACCGCGGCCGCATCATTTTCGGTGCCAGTATCGGTGTGCTGATTTTCATCATCCGCACCTGGGGCAACTACCCGGACGGCGTGGCCTTTGCCGTGCTGCTGATGAACCTGGCCGCGCCGTTCATCGATATCTATTCGCAGCCACGCAGTTACGGGCATACACGCGCCAACAAGGGACGTGGAGGCAAGGCATGAACGAAATAGTAAAAGCCATTCGCGGTAATGCCCTGGCGATCGGATTGTTTGCCATCGTCACTTCGGCGGTGATCGCCTTTACCCAGCTGGCAACGCGGGAACAGATCAGCCACAACAAGGCCGAGTTCCAGGCACGGGCACTGTTTGAAATCGTGCCCCGCTCCCTCGACCCCGAGCTGGTTGATCACCGGGTCTTGATGCAGGCCCCCGAGCTGGGCCACAGCCAGCCGATCGAGCTGTATCAGGCCATTCATGAGGGGCAGGTCGTCAGCATATTGATGCCGGTCATCGCACCGGATGGCTACAGTGGTGACATCGAACTGCTGGTGGGCGTCAATGCCGACAGCTCCCTCGCCGGTGTGCGTGTCCTCAGCCACAAGGAAACCCCTGGGCTGGGTGACAAGATCGAGCTGAGCAAATCCGACTGGATACTGTCGTTCAACGATCAGCAACTGGCCATGAGCGGCGATGACAGCTGGGCGGTGAAAAAGGATGGCGGCCGTTTCGACCAGTTTACCGGCGCAACCATCACCCCGCGCGCCATCGTCGGTGCCACCGCCCGTGCGATCGAATTCTTCCGTGCCCACCGCGAGCGCCTGTTGACGCCGGTGACGGCCACTACGCAGCCCCGGGCTGCAGGAGTTTCAGAATGAGTGTCGACTACCGCAAAATCACCCTGGATGGGCTCTGGCACAACAACCCCGCGCTGGTACAGCTGCTGGGCCTCTGCCCGCTGCTGGCCGTGACCGCGTCCGTGGTCAACGCCCTCGGCCTGGGGATCGCCAGTACGCTGGTACTGGTCAGCTCCAACCTGACCGTCTCCCTGTTCCGCAAGCTGGTGCCGGAAACCGTGCGCCTGCCGATCTTCGTCATGATCATCGCCTCCTTCGTGACGGCCATCGAGCTGGTGATGCAGGCACTGACCTACGAGCTGTATCTGATCCTGGGCATTTTCATTCCGTTGATTGTCACCAACTGCGCCATCATGGGGCGCGCCGATGCGTTCGCGGTGAAAAACCCGGTGCGCGCCTCAGTACTCGATGGCCTGATGATGGGCGTCGGATTCAGTATTGTCCTGGTGCTGCTCGGCGGTCTGCGTGAAGTGCTGGGCACTGGCATGCTGTTCAGCAACATGCACCTGCTGTTCGGCGAGGCTGCGCGCAGCTGGGAGCTGACCCTGTTTGCCGATTACCCCGGCTTCCTCTTTGCCATTCTGCCACCGGGTGCCTTTGTCGGCCTGGGGCTGATGATCGCGCTGAAAAACCTGATCGATACCCGCATCAAGGAGCGCCTGCAGCGTCAGCAGACACCAACGGAATTGACCGGCAGCAAACGCGTTCGTGTTACCGGTTAACAACCCCTTGATTGTGTTGTAACAGGTGTTGGTTTTGTCTACTCTCGATGCTTAACACATTCATGAGTAGCAGGAGCCAAGGTGGGCAACGCTCTTCCGGTTATTATCTGTGACGATTCGGGACTGGCACGCAAGCAGATGGAGCGCGCGCTGTCCCCCTGGAATATTGACGTCACACACGCCAAACACGGCCTGGAGGCGCTGGAAGCGATCCGGGCCGGCAAGGGGGAACTGCTGTTCCTCGATCTGAACATGCCGATCATGGACGGCTATGAGGTGCTGGAACGGATCCAGACCCAGGATCTGCCGGTACTGACCATCGTCGTCTCCGGCGA
>CAYMHL010000071.1:0-2272 GCA_964390205.1 uncultured Marinobacterium sp. | reverse complement strand
GTCCGTACCGCGCGTATCGACACCGGTCGCGTCATCGACGCTTTCCCCGATCGAACAGGCCATGGCGCTTAATTGCCATTACCAGGAGCTGGCCAATGTCGCCATGGGTCAGGCCGCCGCTCTGCTGGCTCAGCTGATCGATGCGTTTATTGAGCTGCCCATTCCCAGCGTCAAACTGGTGGAAGCCGGTGAGCTGGAGATGGCGATGCAGCAGTCGATCAGTCAATCCGCTTTTACGACCGTATGTCAGGGCTTTATTGCCCCCGGCATTTCCGGTGAAGCCTTGCTGATCCTCAATGGCACCCGCCGCGACCAGCTGGCACAACTGCTGGATCATCATGGTGAAGTAAGCGAACAGGTCGAGCGCGAGCTCACCATGGAAATCGCCACCCTGCTGATTGGCGCCTTCCTCAACGGCCTTGGTCAGCAGCTCGACATGAGCTTCAGTCAGAGTTCGCCCAAACTGCTTGACGCCCTGCCCCGCCGCAGCAGCCTCACCGGTCGTGGCCAGCCTGACCGTATTCTCAGCATTGAGATTTGCTACCGTATCGAAGGGCTGGCGCTCAGCTGTGATCTGCTGATGCTGTTCACCGAGGACTCCCTGCCCACGCTCAACCAGCTGACGAGTCACCTGTCATGATCAACCCGCCGGAACATGTTTTGACCATGAACGAATTTCACTGGCAGATGGGCCTGCTGCAGAACCTGGATGTGGGGCTGGTGGTCCTCAATGCGGATCATCGCGTCGTGGTGTGGAACAGCTTCATGTCCAACCACTCGGGTATCACTGATCCCCAGGCCTGCGGCAAGCGACTGCCGGAACTGTTCCCTTACTTCCCCGACAGCTGGTTCAAGCGCAAGTTGAACAGCGTATTCCTGCTGCGTAACCGCGCCTTCATGACCTGGGAAGAACGCCCCTATCTGTTCCGTTTCAAACCGCATCATCCGATTACCGGCGCGGCAGATTTCATGTATCAGAACGTAACCCTGATTCCGCTGTCCTCGCCCAACGGTGCCATCGAACATGTCGGCATCATGATTTACGACATGACGGCGGTGGCGATCAGCCAGCAGGCACTGCAGGCGGCCAATGCTGAACTGGCCCTGCTCAGCCGCACCGACAAGCTCAGCGGGCTGAACAATCGCGGCCATTGGGAAACCTGCCTGAGTCAGGAGTATGACCGCTTTTGTCGTACCCAAACGCTATCCAGCCTGGTCATGCTGGACGTGGACCATTTCAAGAAGATCAACGACACCTATGGCCATCAGGCCGGTGACGAGGTGATTCGTCGACTGTCCGAGCTGATCAGGCAGCATGCACGCAGCACGGATATCCCCGGCCGCTATGGCGGTGAAGAGTTTGGTGTACTGCTGGTCAACACCAGCGAGCTCAACGCCCAGGTATTTGCCGAACGCCTGCGCACCGCTGCCGAGGCCCTGCAGATCCGCCATGGACCCCATTTGATCAGCTTTACCATCAGCCTTGGCATTGCCGAAGTCAGCAACAGCCATCAGTCTCATGAAGAGTGGATGCGTGATACCGATGCCGCGCTCTACCATTCCAAGGAGAACGGCCGCAACCGTACCACCCTGGCCGGTGATCTGGAATAATGTCGGGTTTCAGTCAACTCACAACCCGACATTGAGACATGAACGCCGACAAGCGATACCAGATTTTCAGCCGCCTGCAGGAGCAGAACCCCCACCCGGAAACCGAGCTTGAATACAGCTCGCCCTTTGAGCTGCTGATCGCCGTCCTGCTGTCGGCACAGGCGACCGACGTGGGCGTCAACAAGGCCACGCGCAAGCTTTATCCGGTGGCCAACACCCCCGAAGCGATCCTGGCGCTGGGCGTTGATGGCTTGAAGGAATACATCAAGACCATCGGGCTGTTCAACACCAAGGCCGAAAACGTCATCAAGACCTGCCGCATTCTGATCGAGCAGCACAACAGCGAAGTGCCACAGACCCGTGAAGCGCTGGAGAAGCTGCCGGGCGTGGGCCGCAAAACCGCCAATGTCGTCCTCAACACCGCTTTCGGCCAGCCCACCATGGCCGTGGACACCCATATCTTCCGCGTCGCCAACCGTACCCGCATCGCGCCGGGCAAAACGGTACTGGAAGTGGAGAAGAAACTGCTGCGCTTCGTACCCAAGCCCTTCCTGGTCGATGCCCACCACTGGCTGATTCTGCACGGCCGCTATGTGTGCACCGCCCGCAAGCCTCGCTGCGGCGCCTGCATCATCGAAGATCTGTGTGAATACAAAGCCAA
>CAYMHL010000070.1:0-11595 GCA_964390205.1 uncultured Marinobacterium sp. | reverse complement strand
GCTCGCCCTCATGGCCTGCACTGAGCTTGCCCAATAAAACCTGGTTTAATGCTGGCAGGGCAATCAACGGCAGGTTAATGAACTTTCGGGCCAGGTTTACCCAGGTAACCATTCCCTCGCCCAGCAGGCTGGCAACCATCCGCTCAACCAGCGTAACCGAGTGGCTACCGATATTGCTCAACAAAACCGGGCCAATACGTCGCATAAATAGCCCGCCAGCAGCCGACATTCCCGTAAATGCCAAAGGGCGCCAGCCTCCGCGCCAGGCTGCCGGAAGCACTACGGCAGCCATAAGCACACTGCCAAGCACACAGGCCAGAGCGAACTCGTCCGCCATCGTCTCCGCCCCCCGGATCATCAGCCAGCCAACCGGAAAAAGATTGAACAGAAAGCTGCCCATTCCCCACAACACATAGCGTTCTCGCAGTTGCAGCCAGATGCCACAAACAGCATGCAAAAACATGCCGGGCAAACACCAAACCAGTATTTCAAAGGCAGAAACGGCAATAGCCCCTGACTGCGGGGCCATTCCGGGGCCCAGCAGCTTTAGCCAGAACGGAGCAAACAGATAAAAAACACCGGCCAGCGCCAGGGCAAATAAAGAGAGCAAGCTGCCAAGCGAATTAAGCCATTGACGCCCTGCCTCCATGGTTTGCTGATGAAAAAGGGGCACAGCAGCAACATTGAGCAAGCCCGCCGCCAAGGTCATGCGCACCATGTCCGGCAAAAAAAGTGCCAGCACCAGGGCATCTGTTTGTTCACCAGCACCCCATGCATCAATCAGGAGCCACTCTCGCGCAAAGCCGAGTACCAACCCCGCCAGCGTTACCAGCGTCAAAAGCAGTGCTGAGTTCAGCATAAATTCAATGGAACAGGGTGAACAACCCTTTCCCGCCCACTCGGTAGTTCAGGTCGTGCGGGCGCTCACCCATAGGCTTGGCACCTGTACCGCCCACGATCTTATATGGCAGTATTTCCTTGGCAACAACTGTGCAGGCCGTAACCACAGATCCGCGGCCCAGTTTTGACCCATGCCCGATCAGGGCACGGCTGGCCACCCATACATAGTCTTCAATATAAATCGGTGCAGAAACCGACCAGAACTCGGGGGCCTGCAAGTCGTGTGAGCCGGCAATAATGTGCACATAGGAGGCAATGGCCACATGATCACCAATAATCAGGCCCGCCCTTGCATCAAGCAAACAGTGCCAGGCAACCACGCTGTCATTACCGATAACCAGGTTTTCAACTCCAAGCACTTCGGTATTGCGCCACACCGAAGAGCCCTTGCCTATCTTGGCACCACCCGCCCGCAGCCACCAGATGCGCACGTGATGACTTGGTATTTTATTGATCAAAATGTTGTATGCCTGCTCCCATGCCCTTAGCCAACGATCCTTCAAGGTCCGGAGGTTTTTCCCGTATAGAGGCACCAGAGTGGTAGGCAAAGTATCCCTGTACAGTGCAAACAACCGTTTTACCAGCGGCAGATCAATCTTGCTTTCAACATCAATGGATAACAAGCTGAACTCACCTGCCCTGTCCTCAAACAACAGGTTATTGGCCAGCATGTGGTCAATGGCCAGTTCAAGCTCTTCATCCGTGCAACCAAGTTGCACCGCATGCACGGGCAGCTGTTCACGAACGTTGAAGCCCAGCCTTATCCTGTGTTTCATGAGTTTTTCTCCACGACCTGACCCTGCCGATTGTCTGGCGTCGCAGTTTGCAAGGCCATTGCCGCAAACAACCAGAACAGAGCGATGATGACGTTAGTGAAACTGTAATAGTGATCAAACAGCCCGGTCAGCAATGCAGCCAACACGCCGGACAGCGCTCCAAGCCAAAGTGCATTTTCACGATTCAAAACCGGCACCGCCCCGAGTGGACGAACCGCACGCCACCATCTCAGGGTCAGCACTGCAAATATAAGCAGCCCGGGCACTCCTATTTTATAGATTACGTTTAGCCACAAATTGGAAATTCCCAGCAAACCTGATCCCGGGACCGGCGGATCAACAGCAAAACCAATCCCCAACGGATAAGCCGCCATGGCCTGTGGAAACAGCCGGTACTCCTCAAAACGAATTGTAGTACTGGCATTACTGGTCAGGAACATGGTCAGCAGGCGTTCTTGCAACGGCGGGTAAAACGCAATCAATGCTGTACCAAGGACAGCCGCATAGATAATCAGACGCAGGCTCAACGGAACCCTTTTGTGAGCCAGCCAGAACAGTACCAGTGCAAGCGCAACTATGGCGCCGCGGGAAATACTGAACAACAGGCCGGCACAGCCCAGAATGGCCACCGTCATCCCCAGCCACCTTGCCCAGCCAGTACGAGTCCAGCCGTACATGAAGGCCACGGGAATTGTCAGGGCCAGGATCCCGCCAGTAAGGTTCGGGTGCACCCAGGGCGATGCCATCCGCGTATAGTTGGCAGAAAAAATATCTTTAACTGCCTCAGGGTGTGCGTATTTCAGACTGGTCAGGACAGGTATGAAGGTATTGGCATCACGGTCTTTGAGAAAGTAGCCCACCGACAGAAAAAGCATTGCCAGGCTACCTGCCAAAAATGCCTGCACCACAAGTTCACGCTCACGCTCACCTGCCAGCAGCAACGGCACCAAAAAGAAAACGGACATGTTCATTGCCCAGCGAACCCAGTTGGATAACGCACTGCCTGATACGCTGATCAGAAAAACACCGGCCACCAGAGGAATCAGGCTATAAAACAGTAGCAATACCATGCTGCGTTCGGCAGGGTGCCACACACCGCTGCGCTGCATATGCCCGGTAAACATCTGCCAGGCAACGCCTGCCCAAGTCAACAGCAGCAAGGCCTCACTGACTGTTGTTCGCACCCCGAGATTAACCGTGGTGTAGGGAATAAATGCCGCACAAAAAACAAACAGCAAAAAGCCCCGCAGCGGCTGCAACATCACCAGTACGGAAACTACTACAGCACTGCAAACCAGCCACCACTTGCCGGGACTAACTGCCAGCGCAAGACCACCCAGCAGCACTCCAAGCAACACAGCCAACAAAATACCTAGCCGTTGCATGATTGAAATAACTCCCGTACCAGTTCCTGCACCCTTGCAGCATAAGCTTCAACAGCATAACGCTGGCACCAGTCAGCATATTCCCGCAAACCCTTCTGCAGCGGCTTTTGCACCAATTGCCGCATGCAAGCCTCCAGCTCTGCAGAATCAAAAGGAGAGAACCTGGGCAAATAGTCTGGTGCCACTTCATCCAGAGCCGATCCCCTGGCCAAAGCAACCGGCGTACCGACACTTAGTGCTTCTACAACCGGCATGCCAAACCCTTCAGCGTAAGAGGGCTGCCACAGGCATTGCGTCTGCCGATAAAGGCTCGCAAGTCCGGCATCCGTCAATCCGGATACCCAGTAAATATCCTCCACCCCTTGCAGGGCAGGAAAATCACCGGAATCACCAACCAGGACCAACGCTGGCAACTGCAGCTCTTTCCGCAATCGCAGCCATGTCTCAACAAAAAAAACGATATTCTTGCGCGGCTCCCTGGTTCCGACCAGAAGCCAGAAAGACTGCTCAATCTCTGGCAGCCCTGCCCCGTCAGGCGCTGGCAACTGTGCAACATGATTGGGCAGGACCCGGGTTTTGCCCCGCGCCCGGGGAAACAGACGCGCCACCTCACCGGCACTGAACTCCGACGGACACCAGACCGCATCTGCAGTACGTATCGACCAGGCAATGGATAGCCGGTCAATAAGCCTGTATGCCAGAGCCTTGATCCTGGACCGGTGAAAGTTGCTTTCCGTCAGCTGAAACAAATCATGAATCAGCACAACCTGTTTACGCCGCCCTTTCCGCCCCAGCGGTAACCCCATATTGGCAGTGGCCACATAAAGATCCACATCTGCCTTTTTCAGGGCCCCGGGCAAAAAGCCCGCTTCAAACTTCAACCGGGCCCGGGGCCGCTGCATGCCTGCCGGTGCTGGCCGAGCCGGGCAAAGAGCCGTAGCCCGCACGGGATGATCCAGTGGCGCCTCGGTACAGGGAATCACCTCTACATCCTGCATGCCCCGACACGCCTGATAAAGTGCGCTGGCCTGACGGGCTATGCCCGAATATGGAGCCACAACCACCGGCCTGAAGTCGATTGCCACTTTCATTCGCTTGCCCCTTTTATGCTGCGGTATACCCCTGCAAGCTGATCAGCAGCTGCCTGCCAATCGTGCCTGTCACGCACATAATGCCGCGCCCCTGCTGCCAGCGATGCAGCTTGTGCAGGATGTTCAAGCAGCCGGGCAACAGCCTCCGCAAAGCTTTCCGCATCATCTGCATGCAAGTACTCCTGACCGTCCTGAATCTGCAGTCCTGATGCGCCCTGCCTGGTAGTTACCAGCGGCAATCCGCCGGCCATGGCTTCCAGCACCTTAAGCTTGGAGCCGCCCCCGTCCTGCAAGGGGGCAACAAAGACGCTGCTGGTACGCTGCAAACCGGCCAAATCTTCTACAAAGCCAGCCCACTCAATACGGCTGTCAGGCCAGCGCAGAGCCCACTCCTGCTGCATCGCATAACCGGCAACGGTGCACTTGGCATCAGGCCTTTTCTGCCACAACAACGGCATGATTTCATCCAGCAACCAGGTCACCGCATCCACATTGGGCGGGTATTCGTAGTTGCCAAGAAACAACAGCCTTTGTTCCTCCGGGGATGGCGAAACAGTAGAAAACGCTGCACAGTCCACCCCGTTAACCACTACGTCCACCGGAGTCTGTGTCAGTTGCCGAATGGCCGTCGCATCCTCCTCTGTAACAGCAACAATCCGTGTTGCAGCAGCAAAGACTTCCCGCTCCCAGCGTCTGGCACGCCACTGGTCCCAGACAACAAACGGACGCATCCAGCGCGGAAAGCGATTGTAGGTAGCCCCACCCAGAGACGACTCCAGATTGTGCTCAGTCAAAATAAAAGGCTGCTGACGCTTCTTGAGCTCCCGCGCATAGGGCTGGAAACTGTAGCTGTGCTCAATCTGCACAATGTCCCAGCTGCTTTCCAGCAGCCTGGAAAACTCGGCCTCAAGCTCTGGCGCGTGTCCATTGATACTGGTCAACAACGGCCAGCGCCCGAACAGGGCCATCAGCAGTGTCAGCGGATGTCTGAGCGGACGACGCGGAAACACAATCAAGGCCTCCAGAAAACTCTCCAGCTCACTGCGACAGGCTTCATCGGCAGGCTGCTTGGACTGCACCAGCAGAGTAATCCTGTAACCCTGTCGCGCAAGGTTTTTCAGTAAATGATACTGACGTGTCTTGCCACCACTGGTGGCCGGCCAGGGCAGGTATGGCAAGATCCATAAAACACGCACCGGGCTCACCACTCAAGAATCTGTACATGGCTGGCGACGGGAACTTCCAGTAGCCCTGCCGCACTGTTTTCAAGCAGCAGCCGGCCATCTGTAAACGGGTTATGCAAAGTGGCCTGTGCAATATCCTTGAGTACAAGCTTCTTGCCTTTGCCCCCCCAAAAAACCAGCAACTGTTTACCGTCCGGCTTTTGCCAGCTTACGCTGTACAGGTCCTCAGGCGCGGTGGCCATGGCAGGCAAGCTGCCCGGCTCAAGTTCTGGCCCCATGGTTCGTAGAAAGCTGGCCAGCGCTGTATAGACGGGCTTTGCCCGGCCCTGCAAATCCAGCAGCCCGTACTGGCGGTCCCTGACGGTGGCCCGTGAATCAAGATCGCTAAGCGCAAATAAAAAAATTCGGTCGTAATCAAGCGCACTCATCAGGGCAAGCCGTCGCAATACATAGTCTGCCTGCCCTTCACGCCCGATAATGGCCTGCTCTTCCTTCGGTCCCTCGTAGCTCGACCAGCCCCACTCTGTAGCCCATATTTCCTTGACCCCGGCACCACGCAACATTGCATTGAGCTGACGGGCGTGCTGCACAAAATCCGGAAGCTTTGCCTCGTTGCCTTCGGGCTTTTGGGTATAAGGGTGGTAAGCCACCACAGTATCCAGTTTTTGCACGCCGAGCCCGCCCAGCGCTTCCAGCATCAACCCACCCCTAACAGGCATCTGGCTGTAGTAGGCCATTCCGCCCATGACAACCGGCTTGTACGGATCCGCCAGACGCAAGGCCTGAACAGCTGTCTGCAACAGCTCACCGTAAGCCTTGGGGTTTTCTGCCGGTCGCCAGTAAGCTGGGATGTTTGGTTCATTCCAAACCTGCCAGGCATCCACGCCCTGATAACGGCTTGCCAGCCGGTACATGAACTTGCCAAACATTTCCGGCTTGCGCGGCGGGTACTGGTCTGGCGTCGGCGAGCCCCTGGGGGCGCTGGTGGCATGCCCTGCTGAACCCACCACATAAACCAGTGACTTGAGCTTTTTCTTGCTGATTTCATCCATCAGCAGGTCCAGCTCCTGCAGCCGGTATACCTCTTCACTGGTTTCGTGCCGATCCCAGTGAATGTCAACGCGCACCCATTCCAGCCCAAGCTTTTGCAGCATGCTCATCTGCTGCTGATAGGCTTGCGGCTCAAACCACAAAAAATGTGCATTAACGCCAAGAAAGTCTTTCCAGGCCAGGCTTCGCTCAGGTACCAGCTGCAAGCCGGAAGCCTGCAAGCTGCTGCATGCGAGGCCAAACAAAGCTGCCAGCGCTACCAAAAAACTTCGTCTTTTTAACCAGACGCGCATGCCGCCTCCTTGAACAGACTGGCAAACTGCTCCGCCACCTGGGGCCAGGCCCGTTTCCTTCCCCGCGACTCTGCAGCGTCAACCCAGTCCAGGCAGGTTTGGGGAGTATCCAGCAGCCGTTCCAGCTCCGCAGCCAAAGCCGCTGTATCCCCCTGGGGAAATACCTGCCCGTTTCCATATGAAAGCTCTTCGGCAAATGCCCTGGCATCCGAGGCCAGAACCCCGCGTCCACAGGCAGTTGCCCACGCCAGCGCACCACTGGTCCCTCTCATTTGCCCCAGCAAGGCCAGTTTTCGTGACTCGCGGTACGGCAACACCATACAGTGATGAGCCTGGATCAGCTCTGCTATCTGCTGTTCAGGCACGTCCAGTTGCCAGTCAATGTTTTGTTCCAGCCCAAGCTGCCGGATGCTCTCGGCCAGGCCATCAATGTAAGCTCCGCCTGGTTTGAAGGCCATTGCCGGTTCTGTGCCACCAGCCAGGGTCAGGCGTACCTTTTTTTTCAGCTCTGGCTGACGCTCCAGCAAAAGCGCCAGGGCCTGAAGAATATCTTCAATCCCCTTGCCACGATAAATGAAACCGAAATACAGCAGGTACAAAGTATCTATAGGCGGAGGCGGGCGATTTTCCACCTGTACCACGCCGTGAGGAATGACCACACTGGCCGACTCATCAATCCGCATGCGTTTGCGTAAAACCTGTCCGCCCGTGTGCGTCAGTGTAATCACCTTTTTCAAGTGTCCTGCCAACGCTCTTTCTGCCCTTAACGTCAAGGGGTCGAGCAGCACCGTCAACAGCCTGTCTGCCAAAGACCAGTTTTGTGCCAGCTTATCGAACCCGAGAGGAAAGCGTAGCGGCCGCCACACCAAACGTTCCGGATCATGCACAGTGGCAGTCAGTGCAAGTTCTGGCCTGTTGCGCATCAGCCACTGCAAAGCGGCAAACTCCTGCAAGCCTCCGCCGCCCAGCTCTGCATGGACCACGTCATAGCGGCTCCAGTCCGTTTTTTTCATTGCACTCTCAAGCGCGTCCCGGCTTACTGCCTTCAAGGGTGTTTCAACAATTACACCGCAAGCCGACAAGTGGTTCTTAAAAACCTGCGCATAGTCAGCAATTCCTGACTGTTCGGGCGGCAGTGGAGACAAGAGCGCAATTTTCATCAGACCGACCCCCTGGCCCCCTCAAAGCGCTTCAATACGGACGCCGGCACTTCATACTGCCGGCCATTCAGCACCACACCATCGACCTTGCCAAAAGCTGTCGACAGTACCGACAGGGCATTACCCAGCATAGGGACGGTAGTCCGGCGTGCGCGGATCATGACAACCCTCTTCTGCACATTATTCATCACCAGCAAGGCTTCCGGGTTTTCCACCAGCGAACCGGCATCAACAACAGCAATCTGACCAGGCTGCAGCTGTCCTCTCGGCACTTCATCCAGTACTTCCAACCCCTGTGTTTTCAGCAGCTCTTTCAAACGCTCAATGACAAATCTGGAGCCGGTGCCAGCATGCGCCGAAGCAACAGCCAGTGAACCTCCCTGCTCGCGAAGCTGTTGCAACGACAGCATGCTCAGGATCCGGTACAGGCCTGCCTCAAAAACCGCAGAAGAGCGCTGCGGGTTATCCAGCTCCGGCAAAACACCCCACACCGGCACACCAAAGCGCTCCTCAAGCTTGCTGCCATCATGAATACGCTGATCAATCAGATAGCACAGATAAATGGTCAACAAACCACAGCTGGCCGCAAACGGCACTGCAAGCAGCAACAAAACAAGTGTTTTCGGAAAAATGCGCCCGGCGCTGCTGTTGGCCCGCTCTACAATGCTGATGTTGCTGATCAGGCTGTCGTCCAGGGCTTTATCAATACGCGCCTGTTCAAGACTGTCGGAATACAGCACATAGCTTTTTTCTGCCGTTTCCAGCTGCATGGCCAGACGGGTGATTTCAGGCTCCTTTGCCAACGTTGCATTACGCTCTTCCGCAAGGGTCTGCAGCTGCTGGTCAATATCCTCGACTTCCTGTTTAAGGCGCTCCAGCCGCAGGCCCGCATCCAGCATTTCCTGACGAATGTTCACCACCAGGCTGTTGGGGGCGCGGTTCTGGGAACGCTCAAGCCTTTCAGCTTCGCCAGCAACCAGCTTGCGCATGCTGGCAATGCTTTCATCCAGCCGCCTGATTTGCGGCGCATCCTCCAGGTAGGTACGCAACATTGCCGTACGCTCTTCCTGCAGGCGGTTCAGTTTCAGTTTCAGGTCCAGCTGGGTAGGGTTAAGTGACAGTTCGCGCTCAACAACAACCTCTCCAGGGTGCTGGCCAATCTGGTTGGTGGCTTCGGCTATCAGGCGGGTCAGGCCGGCCATTTCATTGGTTTTTTCCATGCGCAGGTCACGCAAGCGATGGGTTTGATCCATCAGGTGCTCAATGCGCTCCCTTACGCCCGCAGAGTTGATGCCTCTGTAGTGCTCCTGCAACTGGGCTTTCAGCTGTTTGATGTGCTCATCCTGTCGCGCCAGTTCACGCTCATAAAACCCCTGCAGACTGGTTCGCCCAAGGCTGCGTGTACGCTCCTCGAGATAAAGGTCAACCCAACGCTCCAGAATATACCCGGCCAGACGCGGGTTGCCCCATACCAGCCTGAGTTCCATCACGTTGGAACCTGTGTCATGACTGACCGTAAAGCCTTTCAGCAAGCGCTCGGCCAGACGCTCTTCCACAGGCTTGGGCTCCAGTATCTGGGCCAGCACTAACAGATTGCGCACCCCTTCCTTGGCCGAACCGGCCACTTGCTTCAACTTGTACTTGAAAGCTTCCCAGGTTCCTTCAGGTTCATACTTATCCAGCTCTGCCAAAACATCCCGGGCCAGCAGGCGGGCCAGCCCTTTGCCCGTCAGCAATTTTTCTTCATCGACCACAGGGTCCCTCTGGGTGCTGGGCGAAATCAGCGCCTGGCGGTTGGAAACCTCAATCGGCATGGTCGAGTTGTCCCGCCCGGGCTTGACCAGCAGACGTGCATTGGCCTCATATTTCGAAGGCAGCAAAAATGCCCCCAGCACCACTATGACCAGCGTTACCAGAAACGCCGTACGGGCATCGCGCCGGAAGATGAAAAAGAGCCTGAGAAGGTCTCTGAACGAACGGATTTCTATCATGATTTTTGTCTCATCAATTAACCAGGACAAAAGCCCTGTCCAACAAAGCCCGCATTAGCGAAACATGCTGACCAACTTCATCTTAGCCGTGCCGGTCCGGCAGTCACGCCACCAAACCGGCAAACAATCAGGCTTTCTTGTTTTCTATAACAGCATAATCAGGGAGTAACACTTACAGGCCCATTATTTATGTAGTTGGTATTACCACTATTCTTGACGCCCTTGTTGTTCAGGTCGTAGTTGAAGCCCACACCAATTCCCTTGTTGATCGGGAACAGCCGCGTAAAGTACATATCGATGGCCTCAACCGTGCGCCCGATGCCCGACTGGGGAACATAAATCAGGTCCCCACGCTGCATTACAACCGCCTGACGGCCCGGTTTTTTGAGCATTGCCGACATGTCAAAAAAGTACATGCCGTATCGGCCCTCTTCATCCAGCCTGAGCAAAGCCACCTTGCGCATGTCCGCCGTGGGCAGTACCCCGCCCGACGACATCAACACCTGCTCAATGGTTGCAGTACCAGTCAGGTCAAAGAAATCCGGATTGGGAACTGCGCCCCCGACAAAAACCCGGTTGCTGGGTGCAATGGCGATATTTACCGTGGCCCTGGGCTCACGATAAACCTTTGCATATTCACGGGTTACCAGCTCGGCCACTTCCTCCGGTGACAGGCCCGCAACCTTCAGTGTGCCCACGTCGGGAACGGAAATGTAACCGTCGGGCCGAACCTGGAACAATGTCATGTCATCGGCTTCGGCCGGCTCGCGAGCATCACGGACTATGCGCAACGTATCGCCACTGAGAATTACCAGCCGGGGCGGCGGCAAGTCGGCCAAGGCCATGCCTTCCTGCTGATATGCATCCGCAGTTTTACCGCCAGGAACCGACACATGCGCCGGTGTACTGCAGCCGGCAAGCACCAGGCCCGCACCGGCGAACAACGCCATCATTATCGTTCTTTTCATTGCTTCACCCAATAACCAAAAAACATGCCAACCCTGCGTTTCAGCCAGTTCGGCAAATACGCCTCAGTCCGGCCAAGCTTGTATCCAATCAGCTTGCAACCATTTCTCACAAATGCGCTCGGCAACAAGTACCACTGCCCATCCTGCAGTGCCATTTTCATTTCGCTTGAAACAAACCGGCGCCCCTCTCCGGTAGCTGCACCAAAGTGCTCGTCAATCCAGCGCTCACGCCCATAAAACACGCCAATATCAAAATAGCGCCGAAATTCTTCCAGAATGCTGTAGTGATGTGAGTGCTCCACCCTGGCTTCCGCCACGTAATGCACTTTGTGCCCGGCCAGCAAGACCTTGCCAGCCACATATGCATCTTCACTGCCAATGACATCCTGCGGAAAGCCGCCCAGCTGATCCAGAACACTTGCGCGATAAGCCGAGCAGGAGTCCGAGCTGAAGCAGGTTTTCACCCCCAGCTCAGCCGCATCCGCAAGGCTTTTTAGGCGGCTCTCTGCTCCATAGTTGTAGAGCCGCGCATGCCGTTCAAACAATCCGCTTCCCGGCCTGGGCAGCTGGCGTGCATAGGCAACAGCCACCTCGGGGTTTTCAAACGCTTCCAGCAATCGTTCAAAGCAGTCCGGCTCGGGAATGGCATCCTGGGTCAGCATGAAAATCACATCGGCAGCAACCTGCCGCCGTGCCCACTCCCGGGTACCACCATGATTAAACTCGCTGGCAGAAATTACATGCACGTCTGCGCCCGCAGCTTCAAAACGCTCGACCGTATCGTCCGACGAACGGCT
>CAYMHL010000069.1:7366-11665 GCA_964390205.1 uncultured Marinobacterium sp. | reverse complement strand
CCGGTGACGGTCAACGCCATGCGGGCACCCTTGCGGGCGTCACTCTTGTGGTTCCAGAAACTGATCAGCAGGAAGGAGCTGATGCTGGTCAGCTCCCAGAACAGCCACAGCTGAACCAGGTTGTTGGCCGTTACTATGCCCACCATTGCGGTCATGAACAGGATCAGATAGGCATAAAAACGTGACATGGAGTCCTGTGCGGACAGGTAATAGCGCGCATACAGGATGATCAGCAGCCCTATACCCAGTATCAGCAGGCAGAACAGAAACGCCAAGCCGTCCAGTCGGAACGACAGGTCCAGTCCCAGCGCCGGTATCCAGCTGAAACTCTGCTGCAGCGTCTCGCCCTGAAAAACCTGAGGGGCCAGGCTGAGTACCAGGACCAGTGAAATGGCGGGCAGTATGCCGGTGAACAGGGCACAGGCACTGCGCCCGAAGCGTTCACTGAGCAGGGGAACCAGGGTGCCAAGCAGCGGCAGAAGCGGGATCCAGAATAAGCTCATCAGCGGGTCGGGCTCCAGTCAGTGTCGAAAAAATGCATTAGAAATGATTAATATTATCGTAACGGATTGCCCTTTTATACCGTCTGGGGAAGCAGGCGTCTACCGTTGACAATACGGGCAAAATGCGGTCTTCAGGCCGGCAAAACCGCCGACCTGAAGGTGTTGATGAGCCAGCCTAGAACAGCAGCGACTGGACGGTATCCAGTACGCCGGCTTCCGTCCAGGGCTTGGTCAGATAGGCGGACACACCCACAGCCTCGGCTTCGCCGCGGTGCTTGTGGGTTGACCTTGAGGTGATCATGACCACCGGAATTCTGCTGAACTGGTCACTGTTGCGAATGATCGCGGCCAGTTCCATGCCGGTCATGCGCGGCATCTCCAGGTCGGTCAGAATCAGTTCCGGCGGGTCGGAGCGCACCTTGTCCAGTGCATCCAGCCCGTCAATCGCCGTGGTGACCTGATAGCCGCTGTCGCTGAGCAGTGTCGCCAGCGTCTTGCGCGCGCTGAGCGAGTCATCCACTACCAGAACGTGCGGCAGACGCAGTTCGAAAGCCGCTTCCGAAACGTCGTGAGCCGGACCCAGGATCGAGTCGCGGTCCAGGATGCGGGCCTGAAGGTCGATGATGGGTGCGACCTCGCCGTTGGCGAGGATGGTCACACCGGGAATACCGGCGATATCCGGCAGGTGTTCGCCCAGCGGCTTGAATACCAGTTCGCGGTGGGCCAGTACTTCACGCACCAGCACCGCCGCCTTGCGGCCATGGTCGAGATGGATCAGCAGCACCGGATGGATACGCGTGCCGTGATAGTCTCTGGAAGGTTCGCCGATCAGGCTTTCAAGGGTATATGCCGGGAACTCGCCTTCTTCGGTGGTGAAGGTAAGGCCGTTGTCGGTCTGTTTCAGTTCCCCGTCCAGTGACAGTATGCTTTGCTCCACCGTATGACTGGACAGCGCAAAAACACGCTGGCTGTCGGAGCGAACCAGCAGGGTGTGCACCAGCAGCGAGGACGCCGGCATCGACAGTTCAAAACGGCTGCCCTGACCCGGCGTGGAATCGATGTTCAGCGAGCCCTGCATGCGGGTGACCTGCTGGTAAACCACATCCATGCCGATACCACGGCCGGACAGCTGGCTGATCTCCTCGCGCGTGGAGAAGCCCGGTACCAGAATCAGGCGCTGGATATCACGTTCACTCAGTTCGGTGTCCGGGGTGATCAGGCCCTTGTGTTCGGCGATCTCGCGCACGCGCTTGAGGTTGATGCCGCCGCCGTCATCCTCGCAGCTGACATACACCTTGCCGTTCTGTTGGCTGAAGCGGATGGTCAGGGTGCCGGTTTCGTCCTTGCCCGCTTCGAAACGCAGGTGCGGTGTTTCCAGACCGTGATCGACCGCGTTGCGTATAATGTGCATCAGCGGATCGGCCAGTTGGTTGAGGATCTGGCTGTCCATCATCACATCCTCGCCCTCGATCACCAGCCGTGCTTCCTTGCCCGCGGTACTGCAGGCCTGGCGCATGATGCGCTGCATGCGTGAACTGATTGTTTTGACTGCCACCAGACGGGTATGCAGCACGTTATCCAGCGATTCCTTCTGCAGGTTGTTCTGACGTACATGCAGCTCGGCCAGCTGGCGCAGCTGGTGATCCGCCTCCATATCGACCTCGCGCACGTCGGCGACGGCTTCCTGCAGCTGCGACAGTGTGGTGTGCATGCTGTTGTAGCGGTCCATTTCCAGCGGGTCGAAATCGCTGTCGTCCTCATGCAGGTGGCTGTTGAGGGTGAAATGGTCCTGCAGCTGCTGTTCCAGATCGAACAACACTTTCTGCAGCGCACGCTGGCGCTCACGATTGGAGCGGCTGAGACGGCGCAGCTGGGTCAGGGTGTCATCCAGCTGCGCATTGAGTGTGCTGGACTCACCGGCGATGCGGAACAGGTTGTCGAGAATGCCCACGGGGACGCGCAGATGTGCGTGTTCCTTTTCGCCATCATGGCTGCTCGCTGCGGCCTGCCTGGGCGACGATGGAGCGGACGACCTGTCCGGTGTCGGCGGTTCCGGCTGGGCGGCCGGGTCGGTATCCGACAGGGCTTCGCCGGCCGCGTCCACGCCTTCGGTCTGCAGACGATAGAACCAGGTCATCATCAACTGCAGCTGCTGTTGGGCGTTGTCCGGTGCTTCGGCGTCTTCGGTGATGCTTTCGCTCATCTGCGCCAGACAGTCGGACGCTGTGGTCAGATCACGGGTCAGCTTGCTGCCGGGGAAAGTCTTGGCATTGGTCAGCACCTCGAGAATATCCTCGAGGTGGTGGGTCAGGTTGGCCAAACCCTTGATGCCGGCCATATTCGCCAGACCCTTGATGGTATGCGCAGCGCGCTGGGCACTGAGCAGGGAGTCGGCTTCATGGTCGACCACCACGGCCTGCAGCTGGGTCTGAAACTCTTCTACCAGCACCGGCAGCTCGTCGTAGAGCATCTCCATCAACTGGGGATCGATCTCATCGCCTACCGCCAGCACAACATCTTCCGGGGTGGCGGTTTCACATTCGATCTCGTCGGGCGACTGTATGCTGGCCAGTGCCAGCAGTCCGGAGATGAAGGCGCCCTGTTGAGGATCGGCGTGGATCGGCAGCCGTTCATCACTGATCGCATCGATCAGATCTTCACGGATGCTTTTGTCGCCCAGCGCTTCCAGGTGCTGGTGGACCGCCTGCAGACAGTCGGCAAAATGAGTACATTCGGCACTGTGGAAGCGGTTCGGATGCTGCAGGAACCAGTTCAGGTTGCGCACCAGGCCGCTGAGCAGCAGGTTCAAACCGTGCATCTGAATCGTGGTGCAGGCGCGGGCCAGCGGGGTCAGGGCGTCCACACTGGCCTCCAGCAGGGGCTCAGCCTGATCGGCATTCGCATTCTGCCACTGCTCCTGCAGTGCCTGCAGCGAGCCGACCAGCATGGTCAGGATGCCGGGATCCACCGACGGGCCAGCCTGCTCCAGCAGTGTCATGTCGATATCACAGAAACCGGGCAATTCAGCGGCTTCCGCTGCGCAGGCGTCGGCTTCGTCTGCGGCCTGAGGGGCTGGTTCGGTGATCGGCTCGGCGGCAGCAGTCGATTCGGTCACTGCCGGTGCAGCCGCGGGTGCTGCCGCCTCGAACACTTCGTCCAACAGGGCGCGTTGATCGGCAATGTCTTCGGCATCCAGTGGCTCGGGCCAGCCATCATCTGCCAGCAGGTTGATAACGGCTTCGGCATTGGCGCGTTCGGGATGCTCGATCAGCGCCAGAATCAGCGGCGTGGCACGGGTAATGATCGGCAGGTTGGCGTCATCGCAGCGGCCAATCAGTTCGGTGGCCAGGGCAACCAGGTCGGCGGGCAGGGGATTATCGGCATCGGCCAGAGGTTCCGCCAGCTCAGCCAGCTGCTCGGCCAGCGCCTCGGCTGAGGCTGGTGCATCAGACGGCTGATCGGCTTCGGCTTCGGCTTCGGGCCCCGTTTCGGGGAACAGCTCCGCCAGCAGGGCGCGCTGCTCTGCCACGTCTTCGGCATCCAGCGGCTCGGGCCAGGCGTCCGAATCCAGCAGCTCGATAACCGCAGCGGCGTTGTCTCGCTCGGGACAGTCGATGAGAGCTTGAACCCGTGCCTGTGCCTCGCCAATAATCGGCAGCTCGGGGTCGTCACAGCTGTCGATCAGTTCGATGACCAGTGCCGCCAGATCCGATGGCAGCGGGTTGTCCAGCTCGGCCAGAGGTTCGGCCTCTGCCTGCAACCGTTCAGCCAGAGCCTGGGGTGATTCGACTTGAGG
>CAYMHL010000069.1:0-7266 GCA_964390205.1 uncultured Marinobacterium sp. | reverse complement strand
CCGCGCGCTGCCAGTCATCCTGCAGCAGCTCCGGCAGCGTCTCAAGGTCTTCGGGGTCGAGCGGGCTTTGCCAGTCGGTGCCACTCAGGATCGACAGCACCGTCGACAACTGCTCTTCCGAAGGCTGCGCCCTGGAGGCAGAGGGCAGCAGTGAAAACAGAGCCTGCAGGTGTTGCTGCTGTTCCGGGGTGAATTCTGACTCCGGGTCTTCGGCTTCCAGCAGTTCTGTCAGCAGACCAAGCAGGTCGGCACTGCCCGACCAGCCTGCTTCGAAACAGGCATCCGCCAGTGGCGGCAGCTGCTCCGTCAATTGTGCCGGTTGCAGGCCGGAGGGGGTCTCAAGCAGCTGCTCGATTGCTGATTGCAGTGGAGCCGTCTCTGACCATTGCGCCATGTCGGTCGTCACGCTTTACTCCGAATGCTGCAGTTTGAATACGCTGATGGAGCGCTTGAGCTCATCGGCGGCACCTACCAGACGCTCGGACAACTCCTTCTGCTGCAACATCTCGGCGTTGGTGGCCTGGGTAAATTCATTGATACTGCCGGCACGCTGACGCAGGTTCTGCGCCAGCTTGGCCTGACCGGTCGCGTTCTGGGCAATACGGACCACGGATTCAACCAGCGACTGGGTCGTGGCACGGGTTTCTTCCATGCGCTCGCCTGCCTGTTCGGCCAGACGGGTACCGGCCACCACGTCCTCGATTACGGTGTTGATAACGTGGACTGTATCGGCCGTTTCCAGCTGGATGTTGTTGACCAGACTTTCGATTTCAGAGGTCGCCTCGCGGGAGTTTTCCGCCAGACGCTGTACCTCGTCTACCACCACCATCAGGCCGCGCCCGGCTTCACCGGCAGACGCCGCGTGCATACTGGCGTTCAGCGACAGTATGTGGGTACGTTCGGAAATGTTGTTGATCAGGTTGATAATGCCGCCGATCTCCTGCGAACGTTCACCCAGACGCTTGATGCGTTTTTCCGCTTCATGAATGGTCTGACGGATCTTGTTGATGCTGTCGATGGTGGCGGATACCGATTCCTTGGCGTTTTCGGAGGTGCTGATCGCTTTCTGCGAGGCGCTGTTGGTCACCGCCGCCAGCTTGGCGATCAGCTGCATCGCCTGAATGGCGGAGTCCAGACCTTCCAGGGTTTCGTTGATCTCTTCCTGCTCCTTGGTGGCTTGCAGCAGTACCGTTTCGGACTGGGTTTTAACCTGTACCGAGGTGGTGTTGACCTCGTTGGTAACCTTGCTGACCTCACGCAGTACGTTTTCGATGGAGTTGGTCAGCTGGTTGATGGAGTCGGCCACCGCACCGGTAATGTCTTCCGCGACCGGTACACGCACGGTCAGGTCACGCTGACTGATCTTGAATACGCTCTGGATCAGCTCGATGATGGAGGCGTTGAGCTTCTTGTTCTCCGCCGCCTGCTTGGCCAGTGCTTCCTCTTTTTCGTCCAGCAGGGTATCCAGTACGGTTGCCATCTGACCGAGTTCGTCCTTGGTCTCCAGGCGGGTACGGGCTTCGGTGTCACCGGCGCGCACCGCATCCACGGTGTCCTGTATGCGCTGTACCGGATCAATTACGCCATATTTGGTGATGGCCAGTGCGATTGCCAGCGCCAGGCCGAGGATGACCAGTGAAGCGAAGAACAGCTGAATCATCTGCTTCATGGCTTCGGTACGCGCCTGTACGTCCTGATCGGCATAGACACCCGTCAGCAGCTGCAGACTGGCGTTAACCTCACGCAGGTCGGTCAGCAGGGTGCTGAACGTCTGCTGCATCAGCGCTGCCTGCAGGGTAGGTGCAGCCTCCTGAGCACGAATTTCGCTCAGGCGGGCCATTTTGTCTGCCAGTCCAAGACTGTCCAGGCGCTGCTGGATGTTGTGACGGTCTTCGTTGCTGCGCAGGCGCGGCATCAGGGAGTTGAGGCCGTTGTTGAAGTTTTCGGCCGCCACCGCAAAGCGGGTCAGGTTCTTGTCACTGGGAGACAGGCGTGCCTCTGTCAGCGCCTGCTGCACATCCACCAGCAGGAAATCGAGACGCGAGGTGTCTTCGGCCAGCTGACGGGTTTCCCGGCTGACCGTCTGCGACTGTTCATCAATGACGATGGTTTGATAATAGGCGATGGCGATGGCGACAATGCCTACGATCAGAAGCACACCGGCGATGGCGAACTTGATCCCCATCCGTATGTTCTGCAGTTCCCAGAAAAGCGGCATGTGTGGTTCCTTTCAGCAAATAGACGACTGGTCAGTTGTTATTCGTACAGCGAGGCCGGCTGGTAGAAGGCCTTCTTCAGCTGTTTCAGCAATTCCTGATGATCAAGCTCGTGCCAGCAGGTATCCAGAGCACGGTACTGCGTTCTCAGGAATGGCTGCAGCGGTTTGGGGATCGAAGGCGATTCTTCCAGGGCGTCCCTGACCCGTTCGGGATCGGTGACAACGCCGGGGATGCGGTTGAGCAGGAAGCCGGCGGTATGAGGCTGTTGATCCAGCAGCAGAATCCAGTAAGGTTCTCTCTGATCGGAGCGTTTCTCACTGGCCAGGCAGGGCAGATCGAATACCGGCACTGTGTGGCCTCGATGATTGATGAAGCCTGCAAACCAGGGCGGGCTGTCCGGCAGTGGACAGATCGGGCTCCTCGAAGCCAGCTCGGAAAAAACGCCGGCGGCCAGCAGGTAATGCCGGCCTTCAAGCTCGAAGCCGTGGCGGATTTCGTCAAAGCTTGAGGTTTCCTGCGGTGCAAAGAGGGCGTGATCGGGACTGTCGGACAGGATCAGGTCATCCATCAAGGCGTTGCTCTCCTCAACTGAAGGCCTTTACCTGGTCCAGGATTTCCTGGTCCGAGTACGGTTTGGCCACAATGGCGCTGGCGCCTTGCAGTTGAGCCCAGACACGATCTGCATCTTCATGCTTGCTGGAGACGATAATGACCGGGATGCCTTTGGTGGCGGCACCGCTGGTGATCTGGCGGCAGGCCGAAAATCCGTCCACCCCCGGCATGACGATATCCATGAAGATCAGGTCGGGTTTTTCCTGTTCGGCAAGGTTAATGCCGTCCTGGCCATTGGCCGCGACAATAATGCTCGCACCGGTCGACTGAAGAACTTCACGCAGCCGCTGCTGGTGTACCGGGTCATCCTCTACGATCAAAATCTTGTTGACTGCCATGTGTGTATATCCAGTATGTGTTCTGTATCGATACGGCGGTTATTTTTTGAATTCGCTGACCCAGCGGGAAACACGCTTGATCACCTTCTGGAACTCGACGTGATCGATCGGCTTGGTCAGATAAGTGGATGATCCTGCCATTATCCCCTTCACTTCGTCCAGTGGAGATGTTTTCGACGATAGCATGATGATCGGTGTCTTCTTCAATCCGGGCATCTGACGCAGGCGAGTACAGGTTTCAAAACCATCAATACCCGGCATCATGATGTCGAGGAAAATGAAGTCGTACTGGTTCTGTCCGGCCTTTTCGAGCGCTGTTTCACCATCGTCGGCAAAATCGATATCGACCGGGTGGTCCATGTGTTGCAGCTCCTTTGCCAGCATCTGCTGCATCGGGTGACTGTCATCCACAACCAGCACCGAATAGTGGTCATCGCTGTGCTGTTCGGCGATTTCGGCCTGGCGGCGGCGGACCTCTTCGATCTGGGCCTCATATTTGCTGAACGGGTTGTCTTTCTCAGCCTTATTTTCAGTGCTTGAGGAGCCCTGTGCCGGTGTTTGGTGGCGCTCAGCTGCAGTTTCTGCGGTCGGCTGTGTGGCGTCGTCAACAACCGGTTCAGCCTCTACCCGCTCAATTTCTGCTGTCTCGGCAGCGGCCTGCTGCCGGGGTGTCGGTTCAACCACAGGTGACTCGGTGACCTCGGGCTCGACTTTAATCTGCTCGTCGGTGACCGGTTCGATGGCAGCCGTTTCGGCAACTGAAGGCTCGGGTTCGGCGGGAGTCTGGACTGCCTCGGCCACAGCAGCCTTGCCTGTGGGCACAACGGTTGCAGTTGCTTCGGTCTCGATCGTTGCGCTCAGGGCTTCAGCCTGGGACGCTGCTTCGGGCTGCTGCTGTGTGGAGGCAGGCGTTTCAACCTGTGCCGTCTCAATCGCCCTGGTTTCTTCTACCTTCTCGGCAGCAGGCTGCGGCAGGGGATCAAAGGCTTCCAGCGTTCGCAGCACACGCGACGAAATGAACGGCAGCTTGATATGCGCTTGCTGCTCGGCATCCGGCTTTTGCTTGTTGACCAGAATCAGCCGTGCCCGATACGAGTCGGGGAGAGTGGCAATCTCCGGATGTTCGGACAGTGTGTCAGCAAAGACCAACAGCAGATCCGGCAATTTGTCGGCGTCATAGTCGGTCAGCGACAGCGTTTTGCTCTTGGCGAGGGTCAGAATCTTTTCCAGCTTCTTGAGCTGGTCTTCCGGGAAACCAAGTGTCCCAATCTTCATGCGTCTTCCCTGTTCAGTTAGTCCTGCCAGCTCTAGCCTGCGGACGAGGGTAGGAATGGATGCATATTCAAGCACGTAAATAATGCAGTTCGATTACGGTTTTAGACGATCCGAATGGTCATGACAATAGAGTTACATCATAAAAAAACCATTCCTGTATTGTGTGTATGTATATGGATACATAGCAGAGGTGCAGGCTGAAACGGGTGTTCAGAAAGACGGATTTTTGGCGGGGAGATGACTACTTCCACGCCTGCATTCGATAGGGTCCCAATTCACCAAGAGTCGGACAGAAATGGAATTTGAAGTCGGGGTCTGTGACGGCTTCATGGCCCTCAATCTGCCAAGTCATAAGGTCCGGCCGGCGTTCATCAGGGCTGGCAAAAAACAGAATTCGCCCCCTCTTGCAGAGCGCGGTTCGTCCGAGGTCTGCAAAGGGCCAAATATTGCTGATTGTTTGGTTGTCCTTCAAAGCGGTCCAACACGGACTAAGCGGTATTGGTTTGGTAGGCCTGGGTTTTGAATTCGAGCTTCATGGCATTCCTTTCTGCAGTTTACTGCACTGCTTTCTGCAAACCCTGAGTGGGTGATTTTGCAGAAAGGCATAACTGATTGTTTTGTATGGTTTTGTTTGTTTGTGCTTTTGTAGAGCTTACGGAGTCGCCGTGCTCCACTATTTACTTTGAGGAGCCTGTTGTTAGAAATAGGCTCCTCAAGATAGCTTGTAGAGTTTGGTGACTCTTCAAATACCTTAGGGGAGTCTATTCGCTCTAACAGGCTCTTTAGGCTGCCTTGTTCCGTTTGCAGGCTCTTCAAACGACTTCACGCCCTTCTGCGAGATTGATCAAGCGTGGGAAGCACAGGGTAGCAGACCGCCTACCGCTGCCAGGCACCAGTTCCAGCAAAATATCGGCATCTTTCAGCTGCCTCAGCAAGCTGGGAGTTGTTTTCTCATGCACGCCAAAATCTCGATGAAGCTGCTTGGCAAGATCAGACGTTTTGAAAATAGGCTTGCTGAAAATGGCATCCAGAAGGTGAACCGTGTATTGCGATCGCGTTGTCTCCTGGATAGCTTGTTTCATCTCATCGTACAGCGAGCGGATCTGCTGTACTCGATGGCTGTTTTCTTCCGCCTGTTGGCTGACACCCCGGAGGAAAAAAGCAATCCAGCCGTTCCAGTCCCTTTCGGCTGAAATTGCTTTCAGGCGCTCGTAGTATTCATCCCGGTTGTGCTCCAGGTACTCGGACAGGTAGAACATGGGCTGTGAGAGCGCCCGTTTCTGATACAAAAATAAAGGGATCAGTATTCGACCAATACGGCCATTACCGTCCTTGAAGGGGTGCAACAGTTCAAACTGAGCATGGACGACAGCCGTCTGGATGAGAAAGTCGATATCATCACTGTCCAGGTAGTGCTCCCAAGCCGACAGATAATCAGGCAGTTGTACAGGGTTTGGGGGGACGAAGGTTGCGTTTTCGATCGTACAACCAGCCCGGCCAATCCAGTTCTGGTCCTTGCGAAATTCGCCCGGCGTTTTGTCCTGGCCGCGAACACTGTCCATCAGAATGCGATGCAGTTCACGGATAAAGCCCAGACGGATCGGGTAAGACTCCAAATACTCACGGGCGGAAAAGAGGGCAGTGCGGTAGTTGGATATCTCCTGAATATCCTTGTACTTCTCGCCCTCTTTGATCAGACCTGCTTCCTGCTCCAGTACTTCATCCACCGTTGCCTGGGTGCCTTCAATTTTTGATGACAGCACCGCCTCCTGAGTGGTCAGCGGGGAGAGCATGACGGCAGGGTTTGGAATGCCCTGCAGCAACCCGTCATAACTTGCCAAAGCGGCATTGGCCTGACCAACCAAGGGTAACAGCAGGCGGAAACACAGCTCGTCAATGGGAGGGTATCTGGCATATAGGGCAGCATGGCGAGACTCCGTTAATCACTTTTACAATGAGGTATGCGCACCTACTCCTGAACATCTCAATCAAGTTTTAACGAGAACCCCGGTGTATTCTGAGGACAGTGGTAATCAACCATAACCTTTGCCTTTTCAGATCCTGTGGTGCGCAGGTTATCAAGCCAGAATTGGCACTTGGGATCTGAAAGCTGCTTCATGTAGAGGGCACGATTTTGATCAGCTGATAGACGAGCCTCGCTGGCAATACGTTCCTGCTCAATCTGAAGGCGCTGTTGCTCCAGGCGTAGCTGTCGGGCAAGGTTTTCAGCTTCAAGACGCTGACGGTGTTCAATTGCAGCTTCTCGAGACTCCTCATTGAAACGGCCTATACTCTGCTGAAAACTCTGAGCAGCTGCATGCAGGGCGCGGGTAAGGCGGTATTCCTGATATTTTTGATAGCCAAACCAGAGGAAGAAGAGAACCACGCCGCCAGCAATGACACCGAGAGTAACCTGAAACCAAAGAGGTGAAGTGGAACCTGCAGGAGGGGCGGATTCAAAAAGGATACGTTCGCGGGGATCTGGCATGTGCAACTCCTTACACGATGTACCAAAGTGGACATTTTATGGACACTTGCGGTACTGCGACTAATCCGTAAGCGCGTAACCCCTTGAAAAGATTGGTGGGCCCACCAGGACTTGAACCTGGGACCAACGGATTATGAGTCCGCTGCTCTGACCAACTGAGCTATAGGCCCGAAAAGAGAGCGCCAATGATACCACTTCCGGTCATTGGCGCAATACGATTGAAATGAAGTACTTAGCCTTCGTCGATGAAGGTACGCAGGTGATCGGAGCGGCTCGGGTGGCGCAGTTTGCGCAGCGCCTTGGCTTCGATCTGACGGATACGCTCACGGGTGAC
>CAYMHL010000068.1:3098-11791 GCA_964390205.1 uncultured Marinobacterium sp. | reverse complement strand
AACAAAAAAGGCAGCCACCAGGGCTGCCTTTTTCATCACAAGAAGCGTCAGTCTTAGCTGAGCTTCTCTTTGATACGTGCAGACTTGCCGCTGCGCTCGCGCAGGTAGTACAGCTTGGCCTGACGTACATCACCGCGACGTTTCACTTCGATCTGTTCAACGGTCGGGCTGTAGGTCTGGAAAGTACGCTCAACGCCCACACCGTGGGAGATCTTGCGCACAGTGAAAGCAGAGTTCAGGCCGCGGTTACGCTTGCCCAGCACTACGCCTTCGAACGCCTGCAGACGGCTACGAGTGCCTTCCACTACGCGTACCTGTACCACTACAGTGTCGCCCGGTGCAAAAGCCGGGACTTCTTTGCTCATCTGTTCAGCTTCGATCTGCTGAATAATCAGGCTCTTGTTGCTCATTGCTCGCTCCTAGATATTGCTTCCGCCGGCCGCCCGGGCCTCGCGGATATATTCGCTTAACAACGTCTGCTGTTCCGGGTTCAAATCAATCTTGTCCAACAGGTCCGGTCGCCGCTCCCAGGTTCGCCCCAGTTGCTGCTTCAAGCGCCAGCGACGGATCTCGGCATGATTGCCACTGAGCAATACCGCCGGCACCGACTGGCCATCAAGGGCTTCAGGACGGGTATAGTGCGGACAGTCAAGCAGGCCCTCGAAGAAGGAATCTTCAACCGCCGAATCCTGATGACCAAGGACCCCGGGCACCATGCGCGCCACGGCATCGATCACCACCATTGCCGGCAGTTCACCGCCACTGAGGACAAAATCGCCCAGTGACCACTCCTCGTCGACCTCGCTCTGCAACAAACGCTCGTCAATGCCTTCGTAGCGACCCGCTACCAGAATCAACTTGTCGTTTGCCGCCAGTTCGCATACCCCGACCTGATCCAGACGACGTCCCTGAGGTGACAGATAAATCACCCGGGCACCTTCGCCTGCGGCCGTTCTGGCAGCATCGATCGCATCACGCAGCGGCTGAACCTTCATCAACATGCCGGGGCCACCGCCGTAGGGGCGGTCATCCACGGTGCGATGACGATCATAAGTGAAGTCGCGGGGATTCCAGCACTCCACATCGATCAAGCCATTGCGTACTGCCCGTCCGGTGACGCCGTAGCGGGTAACCGCTTCGAACATCTCCGGGAACAGGCTGACGATCCCGAACCACATGACTCAGAAATCCGGGTCCCAATCGACCCGCATCCGTCCTGAATCAAGATCAACCTCTTTCACCACCTGATCGGGCAGCCAGGGAATCAAGCGCTCTTCGCGGTCGATACTCTCGGCTGTTCCCTTGACCACCAGCACGTCATTGGCACCGGTTTCCATCAGATGACTCACCCGACCCAGCAATACGCCGGATTCGGTGTATACCAACAGGTTTTCCAGCTGGCTCCAGTAATACTCACCGGTCTCCAGTTGCGGCAGCTCGGACTTGGGCACCTTGATTTCACGCCCATTCCAAAGCCTCGCCTCTTCCGGAGTATTCACACCGGCCAATTTGGCGATCAGACCTTTCCCGTGGCGCTTGCCAGCTTCAGGTTTGACCGGCGTCAGACGCCCGTCGCACTCCACCTGCCACGAGTTGTATTTCAGTATGTTCTCCATCGGGTCGGTAAACGAGTAGACCTTGATCCACCCCTGTACGCCGTAGGGAGATGTGAAACGACCCAGTACGACAAGGTCTTCTGTTTTTTCACTGTTCACTGACACGGTCTGAATCCGACCTTACTCTGCTGCCTTGCGTGCTTCTTTGAGCAGCTGAGCAACACGCTCAGAAGTCTGAGCACCTTTGCCAACCCAGTATTCAACACGTTCCAGGTTGATGCGCAGACGCTCTTCCTGACCACGGGCAACCGGGTTGAAGAAGCCGACACGCTCAATAAAGCGGCCATCACGCGCATTGCGTGAATCGGCTACGGAGATGTGATAGAACGGACGCTTTTTAGCGCCACCACGAGACAAACGAATAGTGACCATGCGCTGGACCCCTTTATTTCGCTGGATGGGTTTTAGGATCGCCCATCGTTTTTGTTTCTTCGCTTCCCCGGCCAAACTGCCCAGATAAACGAAGGCCAAACTAAACAGGGCGGTGATTTTACGTCAAACCACCGCCCGTTAAAAGCAAAAAGATCAGTTTTTAAACAGTTCAGAAGCGCGGGAAACCGCCACCTCCGCCCATGCCCGGCGGCATCATGCCTTTCATGCCGCGTGCCAGCTTGGCCATGCCGGACTTGGAACCGAATTTCTTCATCATCTTGGCCATCTGCTTGTGCTGCTTGAGCAGGCGGTTCACATCCTGAATCTGAGTACCGGAGCCCAAGGCAATACGACGCTTGCGCGAGCCGCTGATGATATCCGGATGACGACGCTCGTGCGGGGTCATCGAGTTGATGATGGTACACATCTGCTGGATGCCTTTCTCGGCCTGAGCCGCCTGCGCGGCCTGAGCCATCTGGCCCATGCCCGGCAGTTTCTCCAGCATCGACATCATGCCGCCCATGTTCTGCATCTGCTGGATCTGCTCGCGGAAGTCCTCAAGGTCGAAGCTCTTGCCCTTGGTGATCTTCTTGGCGAATTTCTCCGCCTTTTCCTTGTCGATCTTGTGCTCGGCTTCCTCGATCAGTGACAGCACGTCGCCCATGCCGAGAATGCGGGAGGCGACACGATCCGGATGGAAAGGCTCCAGCGCATCGGTCTTTTCGCCCACACCGAGGAACTTGATCGGTTTGCCGGTGATGTGACGCACCGACAGGGCCGCACCGCCGCGGGCATCACCGTCGGTCTTGGTCAGAATCACGCCGGTCAGCGGCAGCACTTCATTGAAGGCCTTGGCCGTATTGGCGGCATCCTGACCGGTCATGGAGTCAACCACGAACAGGGTTTCCACCGGCTTGACCGAAGCGTGCAGGCGCTTGATCTCCTGCATCATGTTTTCATCAACGTGCAGACGACCGGCGGTATCCAGAATCAATACATCAAAGGCCTTGATGCGGGCATGCTGGATCGCCGCCTCGGCGATATCGACCGGGTCCTGATCGGCGGAAGACGGGAAGAACTCGACCCCGACCTCACCGGCCAGCGTTTCCAGCTGACGAATCGCCGCCGGACGGTAAATGTCCGCGGACACCACCAGCACCTTCTTCTTCTTGCGCTCCTTGAGGAAGCGCGCCAGCTTGGCCACGGAGGTGGTCTTGCCCGCCCCCTGCAGACCGGCCATCATCAGTACTGCCGGCGGTGTGGTCGCCAGATCGAGTTCGGCATTGGCCTCGCCCATCACCTTGACCAGCTCTTCGTTGACGATTTTGACGAAGACCTGGCCCGGACTCAGGCTCTTGCTGACTTCCTGACCAACCGCGCGTTCCTTGACGCTGTTGATGAACTCTTTCACGACCGGCAGGGCAACGTCCGCCTCCAGCAACGCCATACGAACTTCACGCAGCGTGCCCTTGATGTTGTCTTCAGTCAGCTTTGCCTGACCGGTCACCGAGCGCAGCGTCTGTGTAAGCCGTTCTGTCAGATTATCAAACATCGAATACCTCTATCTGCCGGCGGTACCCTCCCGGCACCCGCCCTGTAAACGCTTTGGCGACATATTATACAGAAGCCCCCGCCCCGGGGGCACCTATATTTCCTCCCCCCGGCATTTGTGCCACACTTAGCCGCCATTAAGGAGGATATGGATGCTGATCACCACGACGCTTATCGCCGCACTTTGCTATCTTGTCGCCACCGGGCTGCAATGGCGTCGCCTGTCGACCGGTAATCAGCCCGCACTGCGTCTGCCTGTCCGCCTGCTGGGCCTGAGCGGTTTTGCGCTCCAGGGTTACAGCGTCTATCTGCTGCTGCACCAGCCGGGCGGCATCGACCTCAGTTTCTTTCCGGTCGGTTCTCTGGTCGCCTGGGCCGTCGCCGGCATGGTACTGGCCAGCAGCCTGCGCCAACGTCTGGATAACCTGTTTATCGGCGTATTTCCGCTGGCGGCCATCACCGCCCTGCTGGCCGGGTTCATTGATACCGGCTCGATGCCCAAACCCTATGCCGGCGGCCTGATCACCCATATTCTGCTGTCACTGTTGGCCTACAGTCTATTCACCATTGCCACCGTTCAGGCGGTACTGCTGTCACGCCAGGAAGCGGCGCTCAAACAGCACCACACCCGCGGTCTGGTCACTTCGCTGCCACCGCTGCAGATGATGGAGCGACTGCTGTTCGAGAGCCTTTGGGCCGGTTTTTTGCTGCTCAGTGCTTCACTGGTCAGTGGATTTCTGTTTGTCGACAACCTTTTTGCCCAGCACCTGGCACACAAGACACTGCTGTCCCTGTTCGCCTGGCTGGTGTATGCGGTCCTGCTGGCCGGTCGGCACTTCCTCGGCTGGCGCAGTCGCACGGCCGTGCGCTGGACACTGGGTGGGTTCGTCCTGCTGATGCTGGGCTTTTTCGGCTCAAAACTGGTGCTGGAACTGCTGCTCAAGGCGTAGCCCTGCACCTTGACAGGCCACCAGTCTGACCAGAAAATGAACGCCCCGAATTTAAATAAGGTCTTTGTCCCTTGGACGACGCGTCGATAAGCACATTAACGGCAATTCTGGTCCTGCTGATTTTCTGTTCAGCGTTCTTTTCCAGCTCCGAAACCGGGATGATGTCCCTCAACCGCTACCGGTTACGTCACTTGGTGAAAAACGGGCACCGCGCCGCCCGCCAGGCCAACAGTCTGCTGGAGCGCCCCGACCGCCTGATCGGCCTGATTCTGATCGGCAACAACTTCGTCAATATCCTCGCGTCAGCCATCGCCACCGTCATCGCCGTGCGCCTCTGGGGCGATGCCGGTATCGCCATTGCAACCGCCGGCCTGACGCTGATCATTTTGATTTTCGCCGAAGTGTCGCCCAAAACGCTGGCCGCGCTGCACCCGGAGAAAATCGCCTTCCCGGCGTCCTACATTCTCAAGCCGATGCTGAAGCTGGCCTACCCGCTGGTGTGGATCATCAACGGCATTACCAACGGTTTTCTGCGCCTGTTCGGCATCAATGTCAACGAAGCCGGCAATGAACACCTGAGCACCGAAGAGCTGCGTACCATTGTGCACGAAGCCGGTTCACTGTTGCCGCACCGCAACCAGTCGATGCTGCTCGGCGTGCTGGAGCTGAATGAAGTCACCGTCAATGACATCATGATTCCGCGCAACGAAATCGAGGGGATCGATCTGGATCTGGAGATGGAGCAGATCCTGGACCTGCTGTCCAAGACCGGCCACACCCGTCTGCCGGTCTATCGCGGCGACATCAACAACATCGTCGGCATTCTGCACATGCGCAATCTGGCGCAGCTGATCCAGCAAGGCAATGTCACTAAGCCGGCGATCATGCAGGTGGTGCATGAAGCCTACTTCGTGCCGGAGAGCACGCCGCTGCAAACCCAGTTGCTGAACTTCCAGCGCCAGAGCCGTCGTATCGGCGTGGTGGTGGATGAGTACGGTGATGTCGAGGGCATTGTCACCCTGGAAGACATTCTGGAAGAGATCGTCGGCGAGCTGTCCAACGACCATGACGACATGAATCAGGAGATTCATCCGCAGGAAGACGGCAGTTTCTTCATCGACGGCAGCGCCTATGTCCGCGAAATCAACAAGTCGCTCGACTGGCAGTTGCCCACGGATGGCCCCAAGACGCTGAACGGCTTGATCACCGAGATTCTGGAGTCCATCCCCGACGCCAATGTCTGTCTGGAAGTCTCCGGCTACCGCATGGAAACCCTGCAGATCTGCGACAACCTGGTGAAGACCGTTAGAGTCACCAAAACCGCCAGGGCACGCGAGGGACGCTAGGCCTTCACCGGGTCGAGGGTATGGGTGAGATCAGACGTTCTCACCCTGCTCCCGGCGCCTGATCAACGCCCAGACCGAACGTTTTTCCTCGTTGCTCATTCGCCCCCAGCGACTGATCTCCTGACCGCTGCGGTGGCAGGCGACGCAGATATCGCCCTTGCCCAGTTCACAAATACTGACACAGGGGCTGGGTACAGGTTTTTCGTCGCGGCTATCGGTCATGCGGGTTCTCCAGGTGTTCGGGACGGGGACGTACGGGGATGGCGGCATCAAAACCGACATTCAACAGTTCAGTCAGAATATAGGCGGTCAGCCCCCAGATCACTTCACCCTGCCAGGGCCAGGCCGGTACAAAGCGCGTCTGACCGGCAAACTCCAGCCGATCCATGCGCCGGTTCGCAGGATCGAGCAGAAAACTCAGGGGGACCCGATAGATCTCGGCTATTTCTCCCGGATTGGCGGTCAGCGGCAGACTGGGTGAGATCACGCCCACCCAGGGAGTGACCTGCAGGTGATGCTTGGACACCACCTGCCCCAGGGAACCGATGATATCCACCTGTCCCGGCGACAGGGCGATCTCCTCCTCGGCTTCGCGCATGGCGGTCGCGAGCAGGTCGTGATCCTCGGGGTCACGCTTGCCGCCAGGGAAGGAAATCTCGCCACTGTGCGTGGACAGGTAGGGCGATCTAAGGGTCAGGACCACCTCGGGGTCAGCGCACTCGGTAAGCGCAACCAGCACACCCGCCTCACGGCCACGGGTACGCAGGCGCCAGGGGCGGTGATGCTGCAGGCGGAAACGAAGTTGATCCAGCATGGGCAGATCCGGTTACATCTGATCCGCCTATAATACCCTGCGCGGCAGCCATCAGCGAGCCTGCCTGCGCGTCAGGCAAATGCAGCCTCAGGCTGCCCACAGCATACAACGACAGGCAAAGCCCATGAATTTTTGCAGCCACTGCGGCGAGCGCGTCAGTTTACAGGTCCCGGCAGGTGATAACCGACCCAGGTATGTCTGCGACAGTTGCGGTCAGATTCATTATCAGAACCCCCGCATTATTGCCGGCTGCCTGCCGGTACATGGCGATCAGGTGTTGCTGTGCCGACGCGCCATCGAGCCGCGTTACGGCTACTGGACCTTGCCCGCAGGCTTTATGGAAAACGGCGAGTCCACCGAGCAGGCGGCATTGCGTGAGACACTGGAAGAGGCACAGGCGGAGGTCAAGCTGCGTCAGCTCTACACCCTGACCTCGATTATCCACGTCAATCAGGTACAGCTGATCTATCTGGCCGATCTGCCGGAGCCGCGCTTTGGCAGCAGCAGTGAAACTCTGGAAAGCCGCCTGTTCAGCGAGGACGAGATTCCCTGGGAGCAGCTGGCGTTTACCACCATCCGCAATGCGCTGAGATTCTATTTTGCCGATCGGCGCGAGAACCACTTCCCGCTGCGGCACATCGAGCTGGAGCCCGGCACCGATCGGCTGCTGCTGAAGCGCTGATCAGCCGGCCCTGGCCAGCCCCAGGGTTTCAATCTCCTTGAGGTAGCGGGCGTAGTCCGGACTGTCATGGCGGCTGTAGTTGAGGTTGCGGAACAGTCCGCTCAGACGCACGAAGTGCTCGCGCACCTGCTCCTTTTCCTCCATGGCAGGGGGATTGTCGAGACAGCTGACCAGCAGGCCAAACAGCTCCTGCTGGCGACTGATCGGCGTCGAGGCATCCACATCGTCAAAGGCATCCTGCTGCATGTAGACCTGATCCAGGCACTGAGCTTTCTGGAAGGTGAGATAGTCCTCAAGCGTAACACCCTCTTCACCGGTCACCTGCATCATCTGCTGCACCTGCTCGCCGTCACGCACCAGCTCGATCATGCGCTTGACCTGCGCCACCCAGCCGTCGGACAGCTCGCGGGTGAACCAGTCTTCCAGCTGATCCAGATAGCGTGACCAGGAGATCAGCGGGTCTACCGCCGGGTAGGCACGCTTGTAGGCACGTTCGGCACTGAGGCCGAGAAAGGTTTTAACCGTACGCAGGGTGGACTGGGTCACCGGCTCTTCAAAGTTGCCGCCTGCGGGCGATACGGTACCGATCAGCGTCAGGCTGCCGATGCTGCCATCGTTGGTTTCTACCATGCCGGCGCGTTCGTAGAGTGCGCGCACCGCCGAGTCCAGATAGGCGGGGAAGGCCTCTTCGCCCGGAATCTCCTCCAGACGCCCGGAAGTTTCACGCATCGCCTGCGCCCAGCGCGAGGTGGAGTCGGCGATCAGCAGCACGTTGTAGCCCATCTGACGATAGTATTCGCTGATGGTGATGCCGGTATAGATCGACGCCTCTCGCGCCGCCACCGGCATCGACGAGGTGTTGCAGATGATCACGGTCCTGTCCATCAGGGTGCCGCCACGCGGATCGGGCAGGTTGGGGAATTCGGTAATGGTTTCCACCACTTCACCGGCACGCTCGCCACAGGCCACGATTACCACGATATCCACGTTGGAATAGCGCGAGATCAGACCCTGAAGTACCGTTTTGCCGGCGCCAAAGGGGCCGGGAATACAGGCGGTGCCGCCCAGCGCCACCGGGAAGAAGGTGTCGATCAGGCGAATACTGGTCAGCATGGGCTGTTCCGGGAACAGGCGGCGGCTGTGCCCTTCGCGCAGCAGGTCACGGTTGACCGGCACACGCACCGGCCAGCGCTGCTGCATGGTGATTTCGCGCTCTTCGCCGTTCTGCAGGCGGACACGCACCACCGGCGTGGTCACGTTAAAGGTGCCTTCCTGCACCCAGCTGACTTCGGCCTCGCCTCGCAGGTTGAACGGCACCATGATCTTGTGACTGAACTTGCCTTCGGGCACACGCCCGAGCAG
>CAYMHL010000068.1:0-2998 GCA_964390205.1 uncultured Marinobacterium sp. | reverse complement strand
CGGGTGGTTTCGAATACCTGCACATCGGCCTCACCGTGGCGCACGCGCAGCACCTCCGCCTGCAGCTTTTCGCTGCGGCCCGTGTCGCTGCGCCGAGGGCAGATCAGCACTACTTCGTTTTTGGTCAGCGGGTAAAACTCGCCTTCCGCATCACGCAGCATGCGGATACTGACAATATCATCATGCACGCCGGTTACACGTGCGGTCACGGTATTCGCTGAACTCATTATCCTGCCTCTGTCACTGAGTGGAGCCTTTCATCCTGTTTGAAGCCTGCCAACGCGCGCACGACCAAGCGGTCAAACTCCTCCTGCGCCTGCTCCGGCTGCCAGCGCAAGCGATACTCGGCCAGCGACCAACGCAGACGGTAGGCCGCCACGGCGGTGAAGCTGAAGGGCTGTTCCTGCTCCAGCTCACGCAGCTGCTGCCAGAACCAGGCCAGCAGATGCTGCTCCAGTTCGGCGCTTTGGCCCTTTTTGAGCATGCCCTGTGCCTCGATCAGCCAGGGAAAGCGACCGGAAAGAGCAAAATCGGATTCCTGCCAATGGCGCCGGATCAGCCAGACCAGATCGCCAAAGCCCTGGAAACCCTGCCCCTCCGCCTGGCCTGCCAGACGGTAGCGCTGCGCCGCGATCAGGGTGCGCCAGATCAGATGGTGCTCCAGCACCTGCTTCAGTGCCGGATCACGGATCTGTGCCAGTTCCTGTTGCCAGTGCTGGACCTCATCACGATCCGACAGCCCTTCATCCCCGTCCCGCTCGCGCTGAAACAGCCGCAGCGCCAGCTGAAGCTGCTGCTGATCGGTTTCATTCAGCATGCCCAGTCGCTGCTCAAGCTGCAGGATGGACACCGGCAGTTCCTTGAGCTGGTCCAACCTGGCGGGCAACGCAGGCAGCGCCGGGACCAGGGTGTAATAGGAGGACACTAGCGGATCACCCCTTCCAGAATCGCCCTGAAGCGCGGCTGCAGATGGCGCAGCAGCAGCTCGGCCAATGCCCGGTCGCTGAGGTCAATCTCGGTATCTTCGCCGCTGGTGCGGATGCGAATGCCCTTGCCGTCGTGGGTATCCAGGGTGATGCCTTCACGCAGCAGTACATTCAACTCCTCCTGCACAAACTGGCTCAGCTGACTGGCACGGTAGGCCTGAGGCTGACGGCGCAGTTCTTCCAGGCCGACAAAATCGGCCGGCAGCAGCAGATCGATCCGCTTCAGTTCGGCCAGATCCGCATTGCCGCAGGCCTGGAGCACCACTTCACGCACCAGCTCGCGCATGAAGGCACGATTGTCCAGCTGCTCGCTGATCAGCAGTTTTACCCGGTCCGCAAAAGTACGCGACAGCATTTCGCGCAGTTGCAGGTTCATGTCCCGCGCAGCCATCTTCAGCGCATCTTCACCGGCACGCTTGAGCCGCTCGGCTTCGTCATGTGCCTTGCGCTTGACCTCTTCCGCCTCCTGCCGTGCCTGCTGCAACAGCCATTCGGCACGGCGCTCGGCCTCTTCCACCAGTTCAGCCGCCCGCTGCTGACCCTGCTCAACCCCCTGCTCACGCAGGCGCTCGATCAGTGCTTCAACGCCGGAGGCGGCATGGCCTTTCACCTGCTCGCTCATGATCGTCCTCCTCAGGCCGGGATACCGGCGCTGATCACCAGAGCGAAAATGAAGGCGAATACGGCAAAGCCTTCCACGATGGCCGCAGGCGCAATCGACATACCGAAAATTTCCGGCTTGATTTTGGACACGTTGATCGCGCTGGCGCAGCACTGCCCCTGACGCACGGCGCTGAACAGCAGTGCCAGCCCCGCCAGAATGCCCACCGCAAACAGACCCGGTGCGTTGTCGATGCTGACCTCACGATTGAGCGAGAACATCACCACGATGCCGTAGATGGTCTGCGATGAGGGCATGGCCGCAATACCAACGTAGCGACCATGCCCGGTTTCCGTTTCCAGCAGTGCGCCGCAGGCGGCCTGCCCTGCCAACGCACAGCCAATGATGCTGCCGATGGCGCCCAATGCCATGGGGCCGTACAGCCCCGCCCATCCCAGTGCCAGTATCAGGTTGTCCAAGGGTTCACCTCCCGCTTGGTGAATGGTTGAAATGCGTAGCCTTCATCCGCAAGGCTCCAGTTGTAGAACTCGATCAAATTCAGGCGCAGGCCGTGGATCACGCCACTGACCACTGCCAGTACGAAATTGAGCAGGTGGCCCAGCAGCAGAATCAAAACTTCAAGCAGAAATCCCATGCCGGGTACTGCAGCGGCCACATCACCGGCAAGCTGGTTGAAGGTTATGGCCAGAGACGCACTGGCCAGCCCGAGCGCAAACAGGCGCAGGTAGCTGAGCACGTCACCGAACATTTTCGACAGCCCGGTCAGGGCCATCAGGCCGTCAATCAGGCGCCGGAGCCAATTCTTCGCGCCCTGCCAGGGACGTTCACTGGAGCAGAGCAGGATCGCCAGCATGCCCGCCACCAGCATCACCCACTCAACATCCAACTGTTGCCGCAGCCAGGCACTGACACCGGCCAGAATCAATACCACCCAGCCCAAGGGCGCCAGCAGGCGCAGGCTGCCGCGGCTGCGCCAGGCGGTGATCAGGTTGGCCAGCACCAGATGGCCGGCACCCATGATGACGGAAATTTTCATCATGCTGTCGAAGTCGTTCATGTCAAACAGCTTGAGCCCGGCCAGCGCCTCGGGCGGCGCCGCACCGAAATAGCTGCCGACCATGGCACCCCAGACCGCCGAGAACAGGGTCAGGGTCACGCCCAGCGCACGCAGCCTCAGCCCGGTGGGGCTTTCACCCATGCGCCGCCAGTAGAAGCCCAGCACGGCCGCCAGCAACAGGGCATAACCGGCATCGGAGATGATCAGGGCAAAAAACATGGCGAAGGAGAAGAAGATCACCCGCGACGGGTCCCAGCTGCGATAGCCCGGCATCTGGTAGAAACGCACGATCTCTTCCCCGCCGGAGACACCCTCGGGGTTGTGCAGCAGCGT
>CAYMHL010000067.1:1759-11889 GCA_964390205.1 uncultured Marinobacterium sp. | reverse complement strand
ATCCCCTTAATAAAATGGTGGGATTGGTGATAACGCTATGAAAAACAAAGGATTAATGATGGATTAATAGGCAGATAAATGGTGGTGTTAGACTAAAGTAGTAATTGTATTCCCCTAAGGTAAATTGCTAGTTTGCGTCCATATCTTACGTGAAGGTAAGAATTCGACGCCCAGTGCGAAAGCCTGCATAACAACAACAAGAGGCTTGGTTTACACATGAGTGCAGACTACGTTCTCGAAACCCGTAACCTTGTAAAAGCGTTCAAGGGTTTCACCGCGGTCGACGATGTCAATCTCCAGGTGACACGCGGCCATATACACGCCCTGATCGGCCCCAACGGAGCCGGCAAAACAACGGTATTCAATCTGTTGACCAAGTTTCTGACGCCGACTTCGGGCCAGATTCTGTTCAACGGCAAGGATATCACCGCCATGAAACCCGCCGTCATCGCCCGTGCCGGTGTGGTGCGTTCCTTTCAGATTTCGGCCGTCTTTCCACATCTGTCGGTGCTGGAAAATGTTCGCATCGCCCTGCAGCGCAAGGAGGGCAACAGCTTCCATTTCTGGCGTCCCCAGTCAGTGCTGAACAAGCTCAACGACCGTGCCGTCGAGTTGCTCGATTCGGTAGGTCTGGCCGAGTTTGCCGATGCGCAGACAGTGGATCTTTCCTACGGCCGCAAGCGTGCTCTGGAGATCGCCACCACACTGGCGCTTGAACCTGAACTGATGCTGCTGGATGAACCGACGCAAGGGATGGGCCATGAAGATGTGGGTCTGGTGGCGGATCTGATCAAGAAGGTGTCTGAAGGACGCACCATTCTAATGGTGGAGCATAACCTTCATGTGGTGTCCAAACTGGCAGACCGCATTACCGTGCTACAGCGCGGCGCCATTCTAACCGAGGGTGACTACGCTACCGTGTCTGCCGATCCGAGGGTGCGTGAAGCCTACATGGGTACTGCAGCCAGTGAAGAGCAGGATCGTATCAACGCGCAAGCATCCGCCGATGCCGAAGCGGCACGCAAGGAGGAGGTGGAAGCATGAGTACGCACCGCGAAAAACTGCGCATTGATGATCTTCATGCCTTCTATGGCGAGTCACACATCCTGCATGGCATCGACATGAATATCATGCAGGGCGAGCTGGTAACCCTGCTGGGTCGCAACGGCGCCGGTCGCAGTACCACGCTGAGGGCGATCATGAACATGGTGGGTCGCCGCACCGGCTCGATCAATATCAACGGCACCGAAACCATCGGCATGCCTGCGCACAAAATTGCCCACCTGGGCCTGGGGTTCTGCCCGGAAGAACGGGGCATTTTCTCCAGCCTGAACGTTGAAGAAAACCTGCTGCTGCCGCCGTCGGTGCGCTCCGATGGCATGAGTGTGGAGGAACTCTACGACATGTTCCCCAACCTCTATGAACGCCGTTACAGCCAGGGCACCCGTTTGTCCGGTGGCGAGCAGCAGATGCTGGCGCTGGCACGCATTCTGCGTTCAGGTGCCAATATCCTGTTGCTGGACGAGATCACCGAGGGCCTGGCCCCGGTCATCGTGCAGAAACTGGGCGAGGTTCTGGTCAAGCTGAAGGAGCGTGGCCTGACCATCTTGCTGGTGGAGCAGAACTTCCGCTTTGCCGCTCCCATTGCCGACCGTCACTACGTTATGGAACACGGTCATATCGTCGAGGAAATTCATGCGCATGAGCTTGAAGCCAAGACAGAGCTCCTGAATACCTATTTGGGCGTCTGACGCTCGCACTTGAGACATAACAATAAAAATGCTCGACAGGAGAGTATCGATGAAACTGATGAAAAAGACCCTTCTCGCTGCATCCGTTGCCGCTTTTGCATCCTCTGCCGCCATGGCCAATGTCTCCGATGGCAAGGTCAAGATCGGCGTGCTGGCCGATATGGGCGGTGTCTATGCGGATATCTGTGGCGAAGGTTGTGTGACCGCGATCAAGATGGCGGCCGAGGACTTCGGTGGCAGCGTTCTGGGTGCGCCGATTGAAATCGTCAGCGCCGATGATCAGCTCAAGCCGGATGTGGGCTCTGCCATCGTGCGCAAGTGGATCGAGAACGAGCAGGTGGATGCCGTAGGCGGTCTGGTGGCCTCTTCGGTGGTACTGGCGGCGACCAAGGTAACCACCGATGCCAAGAAGATCGCCATGATCTCCACGGCGGCTTCCAACGCGCCCACCACCTCACACTGCTCACCCTACAACGTACACTGGACCTATAACGTCCAGGCACTGGCCAACGGTACGGTCAAACCGATGGTCGAGAGCGGCAAGAAGAAGTGGTTCTTCATCACTGCAGACTATGCCTTCGGTCATGCATTGGAGAACGTGGCGTCCAAGGTGATCACCGATAATGGCGGTGAAGTGGTCGGATCGGCCCGCGCACCTTTGGGTACCACCGACTTTTCGTCCTATATCCTGCAGGCACAGTCTTCCGGTGCTGACGTAGTGGCGCTGGCCAACGCCGGTAACGATACGGTGAACTCGCTGAAAGCGGCGGCCGAATTTGGTCTGACGCAAATGGTGGATGTGGCCGGTCTGCTGGTATTTACGCCGAACGCCCAGGCGATGGACCCGAGTGTAGCGGGTGGCATGCGCACCACCACCGGTTTCTACTGGGATTACGATGATGAAACCCGTGCCTGGAGCAAGCGCTTCAAGGAGCGCCATGGTTCCATTCCGGCCATGGGCCACGCCGGTGCCTACTCCATGGCGATGCACTACTTCAAGGCGGTCGAGGCGGCCGGGACCGATGATTCCGACGCTGTTATCAAGAAGATGAAAGAGATGAAGCCGGACGACTTCTTCTCCCGCAACGCTACTCTGCGCAGTGACGGTCGCATGGTTCACGACATGTATTATGTCGAAATCAAGAAAGCCGAGGAGCGCAAGGACAAGGATGACCTGTTCAAGGTGCTCAGCGTGATTCCGGGTGACCAGGCGTATGCGCCGGTACTGCCGGAATGCGACTTCAAATAACAATAAGCGTCAACCCCTGCCAAACCACTGTTCTGCTGCCCTGAATCGGGCGGCAGGGCAGCCTGACGGCTGCTTTTGGCCGCAGGATCAGGCAGGTGAGAACGGGACAAGGCTATGGCGACATTTCTTGGAATCAATCTCTTCGGTCTGTTCGGCCAGCTGCTGGTCGGCCTGATCAATGGCTCTTTCTATGCTCTGCTCAGCCTGGGGCTGGCAATCATCTTTGGTCTGCTCAAGATCATTAACTTCGCTCAGGGTGCCATGTATATGCTGGGGGCCTTTGCTGCCTGGCTGGCGCTGAACTACATGGGCATCAATTACTGGGCAGCGCTGGTGCTGGTGCCGCTGGCAGTGGGCTTTGTCGGTGTGCTGATGGAGCGCTTCCTGATTCGTCCCATCGCCAATGAGGACCACCTCTACAGCCTGCTGCTGACCTTCGGCCTGGCGCTGATGCTGCAGGGGGTGTTCACCCACCTGTACGGCTCCTCCGGGTTGTCCTACCAGATTCCCGAAGCGCTGCGTGGCGGCACCAAGCTGCCGTTCATGTATCTGCCGGACTACCGTTTGTGGATCATCTGTGCTTCGGTTGTGGTCTGTGGCCTGACCTGGTGGATGATCGAAAAAACCAAGCTGGGCGCCTATCTGCGTGCCGGTACCGAAAACCCGCAGCTGATGCAGGCCTTTGGTATCAACGTACCGCTGATCGTAACCCTGACTTTTGGCTTCGGTGTGGGTCTGGCGGGTCTTGCCGGTGTTATGGCGGCGCCGATCTACTCGGTGTCTCCGGATATGGGGTCCAATCTGCTGATCGTCGTGTTTGCCATCGTGGTGATCGGTGGCATGGGATCCATCGGTGGTGCCATCCTGACCGGGCTCGGCATGGGGATCATCGAAGGCTTGACCAAGTATTTCTATCCGGAAGCATCCAACACGGTGATCTTCCTGGTAATGGTAATTGTCCTGCTGCTGAAGCCGGCAGGTCTGTTCGGCAAGGAAGCCTGAGGAGACTGGCATGAAAATCAATAAACTCTATCTGGCACTGCTTCTGTTTGCTCTGGTGGCACCTTTCTTCCTCTACCCGGTGTTCCTGGCCAAACTGCTCTGTTTCGCACTCTTTGCCTGTGCGTTCAACCTGATGCTTGGCTACGTGGGACTCCTGTCCTTTGGTCACGCCGCGTTTTTGGGTACTGGCGGCTATGTTACCGGCTGGCTGATGATGAACTCCGGGCTGAGTCCCGAGCTGTCAATTCTGCTGGGTACGGTCGCTGCCGGTGTGCTGGGGGCGATTTACGGCAAGTTGTCGGTCAAGCGTGAAGGCATCTACTTCGCCATGGTGACCCTGGCACTGTCGCAGCTGGTGTTCTTTATCTACCTGCAGGCCCCGTTCACCGGCGGTGAAGACGGCATGCAAGGGGTGCCGCGCGGCAACCTGTTCGGCTTTATCGATCTGTCCGATAACCTGAGCATGTACTATTTCGTGCTGGCGATCTTCCTGTTCGGCTTCTGGCTGATCCACCGCACCATTCACTCGCCCTTTGGTCAGGTGCTAAAAGCGATCCGTGAAAACGAACCGCGGGCAACTTCGCTGGGCTACAACGTCAACGATTACAAGTGGGTGGCCTTTACCATCTCGGCGGCACTGGCGGGTCTGGCCGGATCGACCAAAACACTGGTATTCCAGCTGGCGTCCCTGACCGATGTGCACTGGCACATGTCTGGTGAAGTGGTGCTGATGACGCTGGTGGGCGGTGTTGGCACCATTCTGGGACCGGTGGTGGGTGCCGGTGTGATCGTGACCATGCAGAACTACCTGTCCGGCGGCGAGCTGGGCAACTATATTCACATCATTATGGGCTTCATCTTCGTGGTCTGCGTGCTGGCGTTCCGCAGCGGTATCGTGGGTGAACTGCAGAAAGTGTGGAAGCGCAACTTCGGCTGAGTAGGGATCGTCGAGCCATTCGCCTGTCGGAGATGCCCCCGGCAGGCGTTTTTTGTTGTTTTTATAAGACATGGGGTGAACCGCTTGGCCTTCATGCACGTATGCAATAGGATTCATGACACTTAAATCAGTCCACCTGCCCTGACGTTTGCTGTCGGGGCTTTGTTATTTTCAGGGAGTTGCAATGGGGTATCGCGGCGTTAAGGGCTTCAGTCATGACCAGAAGGATTTGACCGGTGTGTTGGTCACCAACCTGGGGACACCGGATGAGCCGACACCCAAGGCACTCCGACGCTACCTGAAAGAGTTTCTCTGGGACCCGCGTGTGGTCGAGGTACCTCGCCCGATCTGGTGGTGCATCCTCAACGGCGTCATCCTGAATATTCGGCCCCGCCGTTCAGCTGCGGCTTACCGGGAGGTCTGGACCGAGCAGGGCTCACCGCTGATGCTGCATACGCAGGCGCAGACCGATGCGCTGCGTGATCGTCTGCAGCAGCGTTTTGGTGACAACCTGGTGGTGGAGTTTGCCATGCGCTATGGCAACCCGTCGATCGCCAGTGCCATCGAGCGGATGCAGCGAGCGGGTGTGCGCCGCCTGCTGGTACTGCCGCTGTATCCGCAGTATTCCGGGGCGACCACAGCTTCAACCTTTGATGCCGTTGCCGAAGATTTTCGTACTCGCCGCTGGTTGCCCGAGTTGAGAATGGTCAACCACTACCACGACAATCCGGCCTACATTGAAGCTCTGGCGGCGTCGGTGGAAGCTCACTGGCAGACGCACGGGCGTGCCGATCGCCTGTTGATGTCCTATCACGGCGTGCCCAAGCGCTACCTGCTGCAGGGGGATCCCTACTTTTGCGAGTGCCACAAGACCAGTCGTCTGCTGGCCGAGCGCCTGGGGCTGAAAGAGGGCGAATGGATGACCACCTTCCAGTCCCGTTTCGGTCGTGAAGAGTGGCTCACGCCCTATACCGATGAAACTCTCAAGGGTCTGCCCGGACAGGGAGTAAAGTCGGTGCAGGTGATCTGCCCCGGATTCTCGGCGGATTGTCTGGAAACCATCGAAGAGATCGGTCAGGAAAACCGGGAATACTTTATGGAAGCCGGTGGTGAGCGATACGAGTATATCGAAGCCCTGAATGCTCAACCGGCGCACATCGATGCGCTTGAAGGGTTGGTTCTCAATCATCTGCAGGGTTGGAATCTGGACCCTCTGGATGAGGGAAAAAAACGCCAGAAACTTGCCCAGGCTCAGGGTGCCAAGCAATAAAGCTCGGTCCCTCTTCACAGCAGGAACTGTCGCCATATTATGGGCAGATTAATCGCTTCGGATGCAGGCTGACAGAATAAACCGAAGCCAGGAGCCTCAGATGGATTTGGCACACCTCTACGAACACCTCCCGGATGCGGTCTATATCGTCGACTCCGAGACCTCGAACATCATCGGCTGCAACCGTGCTGCCTGCACCGATCTTGGCTACAGCCGAGAGCAGGTGCTGGCACATTCGGTACTCACACTGCAGCGTGACGTCATGGATATGGCGCACTGGCGCAAGATCGTCGACAGCGCACGCCGCAGCGGCACCTTCGTATTTATCGGTCATCACCGTTGTGCCAATGGCCACGACCTGCCGGTCGAAATTCGCATTTCAATCGATCATGTCGATGGGCGGGAAGTGTTTGTTTCGGTGGCCCGCGATATCAGCAATCGCATGCAACAGTTCTGCCTGGTACAGCAGGCGCCGCAGAACATCTGGCAGGGACTGCATGATCTGGCCGATGGTGTCTGGGACTGGCAGGTCGACAGCGGTCAGTTGTATTTCAGTCCCAACCTCAAGCGCCTGCTGGGTTATGGCCCGGATGAGATGCATCCCAGCTTGGCAAGCTGGAAAAACAACATCCACCCTGAAGATGCACCGCTGGTGCTGAGTATTCTGGATGAGCATCTGCAGGGGCGGCGGCATTTATTTGAAGCCGAGTATCGCATCAAGAACCGCAACGGTCATTACCTGTGGATACATGACCGTGGCCAGGTACGCGAGCGTGACGATCAGGGGCAGCCTGTACGGATGATCGGCATGCTGTTCAATCTGACCGATCTCAAACTGCAGGAGCTGGAACTGCAAAAACATGCCGATTACGATGCCTTGACCGGCCTGTTCAATCGACGCCGCGGCGAAGATCTGGCCGAACAGCAGATCGCCCTGATGCGTCGTCAGCGCAGGCCTTTAGGGCTTGCACTGATCGACCTGGATGACTTCAAGCAGATCAATGACCTCTATGGTCACCTGGCCGGTGATCAGGTATTGCAGCAGGTCGCAACGCACATTGCCGAATCGACGCGCCGCTCCGATGTGCTCTTCCGCTGGGGGGGTGAGGAGTTTGTGTTGGTCTGTCCGGATACCGATGCCGAAGGCATGAAAAAGCTGATGCAAAAACTCTGTCACGGCATTGCGCATCTGCCACTGCCCGAGGGGCTTAAATCCCTCGACCTGACCGCCAGCATTGGCGTGTCCATCTACCCCCGTGATGCCAAGACGTTAGTGGATCTGGTGGCACGGGCCGATTCCGCGTTGTATACCGCCAAGCACGGCGGCAAGAATCAGGTCATCCTCTACAACGATCCCTGTTGCTGTGCCGGGTGCTCAGCCGACATAGGATGAGCGGCCCAGCCGAATCTCCCGATACTGTCGCGGCGACATTCCCATCATTTTTCTGAAGATGCGCGAGAAGTAGTAGGCATCTTCATACCCTACCGCCCAGGCGATCTCCTTGATGCCCTTGTTGGTGACATCGAGCAAATGGCAGGCACGTTCAATCTTGAGCTGAATAAAATGGTTGATCGGTGTGGTGCCGGTCAGTGCCTTGTACTTCTTGATGAAGTGGTACTTTGACAGGCTAACGGCGGCGGCCAGTGTGTCTACATCGATCTGTTCATGCAGCCGCGCCTGCATCAGGCTGTGAATCTTCTCCAGATCCAGCGACTCCTCCTGCTGTTGTCGCGCCAGGGGGCGTAACAGCGCAATATGTGTCATTAGCTGGCGCAGTTGATTGGCGCTGTGCAGGTAGGAGGCCAGGTGGTGACGCGCCTGCCGGGCATCCAGCAGGGCTTCAAAATCGGACACCAGTCGCGAGTGTATCCCCAGCGGCAACAACGGTGATCCCGGGTCCAGCGCCAGTTGCTCAACAAACTCCTGTGACAGGGCACCGTCAAAATGGATCCAGTAGATGCTCCAAGGGTCGCGCTGGTCGGTCCAGTAATGGTGCGGCGTGCCGCGTGGCAGCACCAGCAGGTCGCCGGCACGGATGATGCGGCGTTTGCGGTCGGTGCCATACTCGACTCGACCACTGCCTTCCAGACAGTAGATCAGCAGGAAGTCGTCATGCTGCTCACGCCGCATTTCGTGTCCCCGTGCCAGCTGATAGTAACCGATCCCGAGCGGATACAGCTGCTGACTGAGCGGGTGTGTCGCCAGTTTCGAAACCATCTGCCGGGGCAGAACGAAGCGAATGCTTTCCGGGGGCAGGGGCCAGCTCGATGGAGTACTCATGGAATCCCTTAGCCTTTGGTTTTATATGCTTTAGTGAAAACCCTTACTTGGCAGCAATATAGTCCATCATCTGAACAACATTATCAATCCTGACGTCACTCTGGCTGTGTTACAAAATGGACAAGGCATTAACGTTAACGTAAACAGAAGGTGGCCTGGCTGCTTTCTGAACAGATAACAACAATAAATCTGACAGTGAAGGTGAAACGAATGACTCAGCATGTACCGCTCCTGATCGGTGGCGAATTTGTCCAGAGTGAAACCAGCCAGTGGCTGCCGGTCACCAACCCCGCCACGCAGGAAGTGCTGGCGCAGGTTCCCTGTGCGACCCCCGCAGAGGTTGAGCGCGCCATCGAAGCCGCCAAAACTGCATTCGAAACCTGGAAAGAAACTTCGGTCGGAGACCGTGCCCGTTTGATGCTGCGCTACCAGCATCTGCTGAAAGAGCATCACGATGAGCTGGCCGAACTGCTGGCGCAGGAAACCGGTAAGACCTTTGAAGACGCCAAGGGTGATGTATGGCGCGGTATCGAAGTGGTTGAACACGCCTGTAACATCGCGTCTCTGAGTATGGGCGAGACCGTCGAGAACGTGGCCCGCAAGATCGATTGCTACAGCATCACCCAGCCGCTGGGTGTCTGTGTCGGTATTACCCCGTTCAACTTCCCGGCCATGATTCCGCTGTGGATGTTCCCGATGGCGATCGCCTGCGGCAACACCTTTGTGCTCAAGCCGTCCGAGCAGGATCCGCTGACGCCGATGCGCCTGGCCGAGCTGTTCCAGCAGGCCGGTGCCCCCGAAGGCCTGCTGCAGATTGTGCATGGTACCAAGGATGTGGTGAACCAGCTGTTGACCCACAAGGATACCCCGGCGATCTCCTTTGTCGGCTCCGTGACCGTGGGTGAGCATATCTACCGCACCGGTACCGACCACATGAAGCGCGTGCAGGCCTTCGCCGGTGCCAAGAACCACATGGTGGTGATGCCGGATGCCTCCAAAAACCAGGTGGTCAACAACATCGCCGGTGCATCCGTTGGTGCCGGTGGGCAGCGTTGTATGGCGATCTCCGTAGCGGTATTCGTGGGTGAGGCCCGTGAATGGATTCCGGAAGTGCGCGATGCGCTGGCCAAGGTGCGCCCGGGTGCCTGGAACGACCCTGAAGCCGGTTACGGCCCGTTGATCAACCCGCAGGCGCGCGAGCGTGTGCTGCGCCTGATTCAGGAAGGCAAAGAGGCCGGTGCGGACTGCATTCTGGATGGCAGCGAATGTGTGGTGGAAGGCTATCCGGATGGCAACTGGGTTGGCCCGACCATGTTCCGCAACGTGACCCGTGACATGTCGATCTATCAGGAAGAGATCTTTGGCCCGGTATTGATCGCGCTGGAGGTGGATACGCTGGATGAGGCGATCGCGCTGATCAACGAAAACCCTTACGGCAACGGTACTTCCATCTTCACCTCGTCCGGTGCGGCGGCGCGCAAGTACCAGCACGAGATCAAGGTGGGTCAGGTCGGCATCAACGTACCGGTGCCCGTGCCGCTGCCGATGTTCTCCTTCACCGGCTGGCGCAAGTCGTTCTACGGTGATCAGCATGCCTACGGCAAGCAGGCGGTGAAGTTCTACACCGAGACCAAGACAGT
>CAYMHL010000067.1:0-1659 GCA_964390205.1 uncultured Marinobacterium sp. | reverse complement strand
TTCATCTCCGGTGCCGGCAGCACCGATGTGCTGGTGGTGATGGCGCGTACCGGGGGCGAGGGTGCCTCCGGCATTTCCGCTTTCGCGGTTGATGCCAAGAGTGATGGCATCAGCTACGGCCGCAAGGAAGACAAGATGGGCTGGAACTGCCAGCCAACCCGCATGATTACCTTCGAGGATGTACGAGTACCGGCCGAGAACCTGCTGAGCAAAGAGGGTGACGGCTTCAAAATAGCCATGAAGGGTCTTGATGGCGGCCGCATCAATATCGCCACCTGCTCCGTCGGTACCGCTCAGCAGGCGCTGAACAAGGCCACCGAATACATGCTGGAGCGCAAGCAGTTCGGCAAGCGACTGGCTGATTTTCAGGCGCTGCAGTTCCGCATTGCCGACATGCAGACCGAGCTGATCGCAGCACGTCAAATGGTGCGCCTGGCGGCCAGCAAGCTGGACAAGGGGCACCCGGATGCCACTACGTATTGCGCCATGGCCAAGCGTTTCGCCACGGACGTGTGCTACAACATCTGCGATGAAGCGCTGCAGCTGTATGGCGGCAACGGTTACATCAAGGAGTATCCGCTGGAGCGTTATCTGCGTGATACCCGTGTGCACCGTATTCTTGAAGGCACCAATGAGGTGATGCGTCTGATCATCTCCCGCCGCGTACTGGCGGAAGGTGCAGCCGAGCTGTAAGCCCTACTGATAAGTCCAGCATAAGGAGAACAGGGTAATGTCTGAACTGATTCGAGTTGAAAAGCGCGGCCATGTGGCGCTGCTGACCATGAACAATCCGCCGGCCAACACCTGGACCGCTGACAGCCTGCAGGCGCTGGTACAGATCGTCGGTGAGCTGAATGAAGATCGCGACATCTGGAGTCTGGTGCTGACCGGCGAGGGTGAAAAGTTCTTCTCGGCAGGTGCCGATCTCAAACTGTTTGCCGATGGCGATCGCAGCGTGGCCCGGGACATGGCACGCCTGTTTGGCGAAGCCTTTGAAACCCTGAGTCGATTCCGGGGCGTATCCATCGCGGCGATCAACGGCTTCGCCATGGGCGGTGGCCTTGAAGTAGCGCTGGCCTGTGATATTCGCATTGCCGAAACTCAGGCCCAGATGGCACTGCCGGAAGCAAAAGTTGGCCTGCTGCCCTGTGCCGGTGGTACCCAGAATCTGACCTGGCTGGTGGGTGAAGGCTGGGCCAAACGGATGATCCTGTGCGGCGAGCGACTCAAGGCGGATAAAGCGCTTGAGATCGGGCTGGTCGAAGAAGTGGTCGAGCAGGGTCAGGCGCTTGAGCGTGCCTTGCAGCTGGCCGAGCAGGTGGGCGAGCAGAGCCCGTCCGCAGTGGCGGCCTGCAAGACACTGATTCAATCCGGCCGCAGCCGTCCGCTGGATCAGGGCTACATCATCGAGCGCGAACTCTTCGTGGATCTGTTCCATACCGAAGATCAGCGCGAAGGGGTCAATGCGTTCCTCGAAAAACGCAAGGCTGAATGGAAAAACCGCTGAGCCGGTGACAAGGGAGCCAAAGTATGAGCTGTGTACTCTTTACTGAACACGCGACAAAGGATGGCCAGATCATCGGCGAGATCCGCCTCAATGCGGAGAAATCGCTGAACGCCCTGACGCTGGAGATGATTGATCTGATCCAGCCGAAGCTG
>CAYMHL010000066.1:3303-12032 GCA_964390205.1 uncultured Marinobacterium sp. | reverse complement strand
CTGTGCCGAAGCGGCCCTGGCCGTGCTGGGTGTGACCGCAGAGCAGGCCTGAGGGTCATATGAAACAGGGAGCTGTTTCAGCCCCCTGTTCGTTTTCACTACTGATTTCGGCGTGCCTGCCGGATATCACCCATCAGGGATCAGCGCTCGTGACGCGGTCCTTCATGGCGATGACCCTTGCGTTCATGCTTGCCGCGCTTCTGCTTGTGCAGTTCCGCCAGTTTCTGTTCCTGCTCCGGGGTCAGGATGGCATAGAGCGAGGCCTTGAAGTCGGCGCGGGCCTGAACGCGCTCAGCCAGTTGCTGCTGCATCTCGTTGATCTGCTGCTTGACCTGCTGCTGGTAGTCAGCCGCGTTGGGATCCAGACCAGCCAGGGTGGCGCGCGGTTTGCGCGGTTTTTCAGACTGCTGAGCGGCACGATCCGCAAACAGCACTTTGAGTGAAGCCTGCTGTGCTTCATCCAGTTCCAGCTTGGACGCCATGCGTTCCACCCGCTTTTCGGCGCGGTCTTCGGCGTTGCAGTCACCCTTCTGTCCGGGACCGGCCCATGCCAGAGCGCTGCTGCCTGCCACCAGTGTTACCGCCAGTGCGGATACCATCATCTTGCGTGCTTTCATCGGACAATCCTCCTGTGTTGATCTGCTGCCAGTATGAACAAGGCCGGCGCAAAGTTGTGTGCACCGGGGGTAAAGTTAGGTAAAGGCTGATAAGACAGAGCGGAGGCCGGGCTAGAATGGCAGCAGGAGGACACAACATGCAGAGTAAAACATTGCTGCTGGTCGATGACGACCGCGAGCTGTGCGCCATGCTGGCCGAGTATCTGACCCATGAGGGCTACAGTGTTGACAGTGTACATTCGGCCGAAGCGGCGCTGCAGGCCCTGGAGCAGTCGGTCCCCGACCTGCTGGTGCTGGATATCATGATGCCGGGCATGAGCGGGCTGGAGCTGCTGCAGCAGCTGCGTCCGCGTCTGCGTGTGCCGGTGCTGATGCTCACCGGCCGTGGTGAAGCGATCGACCGCATTCTGGGGCTGGAAATGGGGGCCGATGACTATCTGTCCAAACCCTGTCACCCGCGTGAGCTCTCGGCCCGGATCAAGGCGATCCTGCGCCGCTGCGACAGCGGTGGCAGTGGCGATGATGCCGAGGATGCGGGCGCCTTCCCGAGCCGTCCGCTGACAGTCGATGATCTGGTGCTCGACCCCGGCCAACGGCAGGTCAGTTTCAAGGACAGTCCGCTACAGCTGACCAGCGCCGAATTCAATGTACTGGCCTACCTGATGCAGCATGCCGGGCAGGTGTTGAGCAAGGCGGATCTGACCCGCTGGGTGCTGCACCGCGAGTTGAGTGCCTATGACCGTGCCATCGATGTGCACGTCAGTCGGGTACGCCAGAAGCTGGCGGCCGTGGCAGGCGAAGAATGCGAGCTGATCAAAACCGTACGCGGTCAGGGTTACCAGTTCATCCGGAGCCGCTCATGAGGTGGTATCAGCGCCTGTTCTGGAAGATGTTCCTGGTGATCTGGCTGGTCAGTCTGGTGGGCATGGGCAGTGTCTTTCTGGCGCTCAGCAGCCGCTATGACCGTGATCATCGGCTGGAGCTGCTGGAGGCCCGTGCCCGCGGGCAGGCTTTGCTGATGCTTGAGCGATACGAAGACGGTACGCCCGACTGGCACAAGTTGCCGGGCCGCCATCATCCCGTTCCCCTGTGGCTGTTTGCGGCTGACGGTCAAACGTCGCTGATGCCCTGGCGGCAGGATCCGCCGCGCCGGGCGCTGACGCTGGACCTGACCACGGACAGCGGCCAGGAATACCGTGCCCGGGTGGCGGTGCCACGGGAAACCTTTCATGCGGAACGTTTGCTGGGGCGGCTGTTTTCCCTGCAGATGGTGCTGATCCTGCTGATTTCCGCTTTGTCCGGGCTGGTGCTGGGCGCGCTGGTGGTACGGCCGATACGGCGCCTGCAGCAACATGTGCGTGACCTGCATCTGGCTCAGGACATGACCTTGCGAGCGGATGCGGGACTCAGCCGACGGCGGGACGAAATCGGTGAGCTGACACGAGAATTTGATCGCATGGTAGCGTCGGTGGAACAGACCCTGCTGGCGCAGCAGCGCCTGTTGCAGGATGTCTCCCACGAATTGCGGGCACCGCTGGCACGGCTACAAGCCGCCTCCGGTCTGATCGAGCAGCGACTGGCGCCGGATGATCCGCTGATGGACAGGATCAATCGGGAATGTGGTCGTCTTGATGCCCTGATCGGCGAGATTCTCAGCTTCAGTCGTCAACAGCGGGATCAGGTTGATACCCCGTTCTCGCTGACCGAACTCTGTACCGAGCTGGAGGAGGAGGTGCACCTGCGCCAACCCCTGCGGCCGTTCACTCTGGACCTGCCTGATGCTGTGCTGGACTATCCGCGAGGGCGCGAACTGTTGCGCCGGGCACTGCAGAACGGCATCGAAAACATGCTGCGTCATACCCCCGAAGATGCTGCGGCCTGCCTGAGTCTGCAGCGGCTGGCTGATGGGCGCATCTCTCTGCGGCTGAGTGATGCCGGGCCGGGCGTGGACCCTGAGTTGCTGCCGCGACTGTTCGAACCCTTCGTGCGCGACGAACAGAGCAGCGGTGATGGCTTTGGTCTGGGCATGAGCATCGCCCGGCGGGCGGTTGCCCAGCTGGGCGGAGAGATCAGTGCCCACAACCGCCCCGAGGGCGGGCTGGAACTCAGGATCCTGCTGCCATCGGCAGGCTGACCAGCCGTACAGGATCGCCGTTTTCGACCTCCAGTGCCGCGGCCAGTGCCGGCGTCAGGCGCACCCGGTTCAGCGTTGGCTGCAGCCGGGCCTGAACGCAGCGGAAGTCGCTGCAGCCGGTATTGCTGACCAGATACAGGCGGGCATCCTCGGCCACCGGTGTGGTGTCGATGACCGCCTCTACCCGCCGGCTGCGGCGGATGGCATCCACCTCGTCCGGGCGTGCCGCCAGCGTCGGACCGGCATCGAAGATATCGACATAGTTCTCGAACCGAAAACCCTGGGCGCTGAGCAGGCGACAGGCCGGCTCGGTATTGGGGTGGACCTGGCCGATGGTGGCCTGCGCCTCCGGTGGCAGCAGGTGGATATAGATTGGGTGCTTGGGCATCAGCTCGGCAATCACCACCTTGTTGCCGGAACCGGTCAGGAAATCCGCCTGCTGATAGTGCATGGAGAAGAAATGCTGACCCAGCCCCTCCCAGAAGGGGTTGCTGTCGTGCTGATCGGTGAAACCGCGCATCTCGGCGATGATGCGGTCGGCAAAACGGCGGCGATGCTCGGCCATGAACAGAAAACGGGCACGTGACAGCAGGCCACCACCACCGCTGCCGCGGAAGGCCGGGCGCAGGTAGAGCGAGCAGAGTTCGCTGCTGCCGGTGTAGTCGTTGCACAGATACAGGGTGCGGAACTCGTTGTAGATTCCCAGCTGGTGGGACGCATGGACGATGGTGCCGATATGGTAGTGATACCAGGGTGCATCCAGACCCACGGCCGACGTGATGCCGCAGGTGCCCAGCACCTCGCCGGTATCGCTTTCTTCCAGCACGAACAGATAAGTCACCGGAGAGGGACCATCGACTTCCCGGGCCAGATGGCTGACTGACTGCTCGATCTTGTGTTCGAGCAGGGCCTCGTCATCGGGCAACGAGGTAAAACCGGTACCGGATTCGACGGCGATCGTTTTCAGCAGGTCGCCATCCGCGGCGGTGATTGGACGTACACGCAGCATGCCGTTTGCCTCCCGCAGACTGAAACATTCAGCTTAGAGTATAGGCGGACCGGGCATAATGACAGGCGTTGTACCCCGGGGGTATGATCTGCAACGGATTGTCATTGAGGAAGAGACGATGCACACGAAACTGATCAGACTGCTGTTCGGCACCCTGCTGCTGCTGACGCTGGGCAGCGCCGCAACCGGCTGCAGCACCATCGAAGGCGCCGGCAAGGATATCGAAAAGGCGGGTGAAGCGATTCGGGACGCGGCGCGCAACGCAGGCAGCTGAGTTGTGCCCCGGTGAGTGTACCGGCCCGGTCAGACTGACGCGGGCCGGTGGCTGAGTCAGAGTGCGTCCGGACCGGTTTCACCGGTACGAATACGGATGACCTGCTCCAGCGGCATGACGAAAATCTTGCCATCGCCGATCTTGCCGGTGTTGGCGGTCTTGCTGATCGCCTCGATCACCTGATCGAGCATGTCGTCATCGATGGCGACCTCGATCTTCACCTTGGGCAGGAAATCGACCACGTATTCCGCGCCGCGATACAGCTCGGTGTGGCCTTTCTGGCGGCCGAACCCCTTCACTTCGGTTACGGTGACACCCTGAATCCCGATATCGGACAGAGCTTCACGAACGTCATCCAGCTTGAACGGTTTGATCACCGCGGAGACGAGTTTCATCATTCAAGTCCTCATAGATCTGTGGCGGTCCCACTTCGCTCCAGCCGGACGGCCGGTGGAGAAACCATTGGCGCCAGTATACCCACAATCAAAAGGCTGCGCACAAGGTACGCAGCCTGAAAGTTGTAACGGATCGGTGGTTACTTCTTGCCACCGGAGAATTCGGGGTAGGCTTCCATGCCGCACTCGGCCAGGTCGACGCCTTCGTATTCTTCCTCTTCACTGACGCGAATGCCCATGACGGCTTTCAGGATCAGCCACACCACCAGGCTGGCCAGGAATACCCAGCCGAAGATGGAGACGATACCCAGCAGCTGAGCGCCGAAGGTAGCATCCGCATTGTTCAGCGGTACCGCCAGCAGACCCCAGATGCCCACGACACCGTGTACGGAGATGGCACCGACCGGATCATCGATGCGCAGCTTGTCCAGCGTGACGATGGAGATCACCACCAGCGCACCACCGACAGCACCGATCAAAGTCGCGCTCAAGGCACTGGATGACAGCGGATCGGCGGTGATCGCCACCAGACCGGCCAGGGCACCGTTCAGCGCCATGGTCAGGTCAGCCTTGCGGAACCAGAGGCGTGCCAGGATCAGGGCGGCAATCACGCCACCGGCAGCCGCAGCGTTGGTGTTGACGAAGACCTGAGCCACCGCGTTGGCTTCGCCCACATCAGACAGTTTCAGCTCGGAGCCGCCGTTGAAGCCGAACCAGCCCAGCCAGAGGATGAAGGTACCCAGTGTCGCCAGCGGCAGGTTGGCACCCGGAATGGCGTTGATCTCGCCGTTCTTGCCGTACTTGCCTTTACGCGCACCCAGTACCAGTACACCGGCCAGCGCGGCGGATGCGCCGGCCATGTGCACGATGCCGGAACCGGCGAAGTCAAAGAAGCCGGCTTCGCTGAGGAAACCACCGCCCCAGGTCCAGTAGCCGTGAGTCGGGTAGATGAAACCGGTCATCACCACGGCGAAGATCAGGAAGGCCCAGAGCTTCATGCGTTCGGCCACGGCACCGGAGACGATGGACATGGCGGTGGCCACGAACACCACCTGGAAGAAGAAGTCGGAGCGCGCGGAGTAGTAGGGTGCATCCTCACCTCCGGCCATTACCGCATCCAGCGCATTTTCGTCACCGATCAGCGCGCCCAGACTGGGCAGCACGCCGCCGGCATCGGAGCTGTACATGATGTAGTAGCCACAGAGCAGGTACATGGTACAGGCGATGGCGTAGAGGGCGATGTTCTTGGTCAGGATTTCAGTGGTGTTCTTGGCGCGCACCAGGCCCGCTTCGAGCATGGCAAAACCGGCCGCCATCCACATCACCAGTGCGCCACACACCAGGAAGTAGAAGGTATCGACCGCATATTTCAGCTGGGCCAGGTCCCCGGCTGTCGAGTTCAGCAGTGCTTCCATTGTTGTATCCTCCAGAGATAAACGGAATCGTACTCAGCGGTGATCAGAGTGCATCGTGACCGGCTTCGCCGGTGCGGATGCGGATCACCTGTTCCAGGGGGGTGACGAAAATCTTGCCGTCACCGATCTTGCCGGTGTGGGACGACTTGGTGATCGCTTCCAGCACCTGGTCGACAATGTCGTCGGCCACGGCGGCATCGATGCGCACCTTGGGCAGGAAGTCGACGATGTATTCGGCACCGCGGTAGAGTTCGGTGTGGCCCTTCTGGCGGCCAAAGCCCTTGACCTCGGTCACGGTGATCCCCTGCACGCCGATGTCGGACAGGGCTTCACGCACGTCGTCAAGTTTGAATGGCTTGATGATCGCTGAAATCAGTTTCATGGCATCAGTCCTCTGTTGAGTGTTCACCCGGGCATCCGAAAGTGGGCACTGGGCGCTATGCCTTGCATAAGCGAAGGCTGTGCCAATTTGTGTTTATGCAGTCAAAACAGCTGCTTGCGAGGTTTTGATAGGTTCTCAGCCGTTTTTTTGACCCGCGGTAGGCTGTTGACGGGGTGTTTTTATGCACTCTTGTGGTGCATGCACTGTCCAGGTGCGCCTTTCCGATCTGACCTGACCGGCGTTCTGGTTTATAGTGATGACTGTGAGCCCTATTGATGATGGAGACCCGGATGATTCACCAGAAGTTGATCGACAGCCTGTCCAGCCAGTTCAGCCAGCTGCTGAGCCACCGTCCCGAAATGCCGGGGCAGCAGGAGCTGCAGGGACAGATCAAGACCATGCTGCAGAGCAGCTTTGCCAAACTGGATCTGGTTACCCGGGATGAATTCGATGCCCAGCAGGCGGTACTGCTGCGCACCCGTGAGCGGCTGGAACAGCTGGAAGCCCGCCTGGCGGCGCTGGAATCCGATGGCATGGCGGCAGCGGAAGCGCCCGCCGGCGATACCCCTGCCCGGGAAGACTGAACCCTCTCGGCGACCCCTGTCATGTTTACATTTGAGCCAAGGATGGCCCATGTCTCTTGCTGTTATTCACACCCGGGCGCAGCTCGGAATTGAAGCACCGCCGGTGGCGGTCGAAGTCCACCTGTCCGGCGGTTTGCCCTCCATGTCGATCGTTGGCTTGCCGGAAACGGCGGTCAAGGAAAGCCGCGAGCGGGTACGCAGTGCGCTGATTACTGCCGGTTTCGACTTTCCCCAGCGCCGTGTCACCATCAATCTGGCACCGGCCGACCTGCCCAAGGAGGGTGGGCGTTACGACCTGGCCATCGCCATCGGCATTCTTGCCGCCTCGGGACAGCTCAAGGGCTGGAAAGCCAACCCGTCGGTGGAGATGATCGGTGAGCTGGCCCTGTCCGGAGATATTCGTCCGGTTCGCGGTATCCTTCCGGCTGCCGTGGCGGCGGGCAAGCTCGGGCGCGCTCTGATCGTCGCGCGGGAAAACGCTGCGGAAGCGGTGATGGCGGAGGGCACCGAGGTGTTTGCTGCCGGACATCTGCTGGATCTGGTGGCGCACCTGAACCGGCAGCAGCCCTTGCCCGCCTCGGTGGCGGAGACGTGCACCGAAAACGGGCATGCGTTGGCGGACATGGCGGACGTGAAGGGCCAACTGCAGGCGCGACGGGCGCTGGAGGTCGCGGCTGCCGGCGGTCATAACCTTCTGTTCTCCGGACCACCCGGCAGTGGCAAGAGCATGCTGGCGGCGCGGTTGCCCGGTCTGCTGCCGCCCCTGGCGGTTGCCCAGCGACTGGAAGTGGCGGCGATCGCCTCGGTGTCAGGGCAGAGTGTGGCCCCGGCCTGCGCCGGTATTCGGCCGTTTCGCAGCCCGCACCATACGGCATCGGCCATTGCCCTGGTGGGCGGTGGCAGCCATCCTCGCCCCGGCGAGATTTCGCTGGCGCATCAGGGCGTGCTGTTCCTTGACGAACTGCCCGAATTTCCCCGACGGGTGCTGGAGGTGCTGCGCGAACCCCTGGAAACCGGCGAAATCCTGATTTCCCGTGCGGCACGTCAGACCCGTTACCCCGCTCGATTTCAGCTTGTCGCCGCCATGAACCCCTGCCCCTGTGGCTATCATGATGACGGCACCGATCGCTGCATCTGCACGCCGGACCAGATCCGCCGCTATCAAATGAAAATCTCCGGCCCGCTGCTGGATCGTATCGATCTGCAATTGCAGGTGCCGGCACTGCCGGCGGAAACGCTGCTGCAGGCCGGCACCACAGGCGAGTCCAGTGCCGAGGTGCGACAGCGGGTGATGGCGGCACTGGAGCGCCAGCTGCAGCGGCAGGGCAAGATGAACCGGGAGTTGTCCGGGCGTGAGCTGGAACAGGTCTGTGCACTGGACAGCACCACCGAGGCGCTATTGGTGCGGGTGATGCAGCAGAGCCAGCTGTCGGCTCGCGCCTGTCACCGCCTGTTGCGGGTGGCGCGTACCCTGGCCGATCTGGCCGGTATTGAGCGGGTAACCCGGCAACAATTGCTGGAAGCCCTGGCGTTCAGAGGGCTTGCTGGCGACGGTTGGTGCTGAGCAGGTTGAGGAAGGAATCCAGGCTGACCGGGCGGCTGAAGAAGTAGCCCTGTACCTGGTCGCAGTCGTGGCGAATCAGAAACTCCAGCTGGGCACGGGTCTCCACACCTTCGGCAATCACCTGCTTGTTGAGGTTGTGCGCCAGGTTGATGATGGCGCGCACGATCTCCTCGTCATCCTGATTGCCGGGGATGCCATCGACAAAGGACTTGTCGATTTTCAGCGTGGTGATCGGCAGCTTTTGCAGCAGGCTGAACGAGGAGTAGCCGGTGCCGAAATCATCCAGCGAGAACTCCACGCCCTGGTCGCTGAGCTGACGAATGGTGTTGCGCACATGCTCTTCATCGCTGCACAG
>CAYMHL010000066.1:0-3203 GCA_964390205.1 uncultured Marinobacterium sp. | reverse complement strand
CCTGGTCGCTGAGCTGACGAATGGTGTTGCGCACATGCTCTTCATCGCTGCACAGGGCCGTTTCGGTGAGTTCGAACTCCAGCACACGGGTGTCCATGACATGTTCACGCATCAGGCGCTCGATGGTCGGCGCCAGATGACGGTCCTGAAACTGGCGAAAGGAGAGGTTGACGCCGATGCGACCCTCAAGACCGGCCTCCTTCATGGCAGGCAGGGTCTTGCCCACTTCCTGGATGATCCAATAGCCCAGGGGAACGATCAGGCCCGATGCTTCGCAGGCAGGGATAAAACTGTCGGGCGTTTGCAGCCCGCGCTCGGGGTGGCGCCAGCGGATTAGCGCTTCGGCACCGCAGATGGCGCCGCGGCGCAGGTCGATGCGCGGCTGGTAGTAGAGCTCGAATTCCTGCCGCTGCAACGCGCGCCAGAGTTCCGGGTCGTAGCCGTTCATCAGTTCGGCTTCAACCGCCGTCGAGGCTGTATCCGAGCGACCGTTCTGCTGCAGTTGTTGGCAGTAGCGCAGAATGCGCCGAATGGTGTCCAGGCTGCTGCCGGGCAGATAGAGGTAGTCGTTCCAGGGATCGGTCAGCAGGGGGTGCCAGTCCGCCGTTTGGGCAGCATGGCTCAGCAGCACCACCGGCAGCGGTCCCAACGGACGGCGCAGTCGCTTCAGCGCCTGCTCGGCCTGCTCGGGACTGGCCGTGTCCAGCAGCGCGATGGGCGCATCCAGACGTTGGAGCACCGGAATCGCGGCCTCAACCGAGTGGCAGCGGCACAATCGGCCCTGCCACCAGGGCTGAAGCCAATCCTGCCAGCAGGCCTCCAGGGCATCCGAAGTGCTGATCAGGACCAGCGGTGGCTGGGTTTGAGCCGTATCTGTCTGTGCTGTATCGACCTGCATGGTACTGCTTCCCCGTCACACCTGAAAAAATCCCATCCAGCGGGAACTGAATTTCATCAGGGGGCCATGTCATAATAGGCGATGCTGTATATCGCCCAACGAGATTACCACGGTTTTTCAGTGTCCAGAAACAGCGGGCTGCAGCGGCTGTTCGGACGGTGTTAATCCGTCCCCGGATGCAGTCACTCACACCCTTATCGACCATTTTCTGATCAGGTTTAGCGTTTTTCGAGGTGTCATGAGCAAACTCAATCCGCGTCAGCGTGAAGCGGTGCATTACATTGGCGGCCCCCTGCTGGTGCTGGCCGGTGCCGGTTCCGGCAAGACCAGTGTGATCACCCGCAAAATTGCCTGGATGATTCAGGAGGCCGGGTTCGAAGCCAGGCGCATCGCCGCAGTGACCTTCACCAACAAGGCCGCGCGCGAGATGAAGGAGCGCGTCAGCCAGCTGCTGGGCAAGCAGGAAGGGCGCGGTCTGACCGTGTCCACCTTCCATACACTGGGCTTGTCGATCATCCGCCGTGAGCGCAAGCATCTGGGGCTGAAGTCGGGTTTTTCGCTGTTCGATGACCAGGATACCAAGGCGCTGTTGCGTGATCTGATGCTGCAGAACGACGAAGATACCGATCGGATCAATGCGGTTCAGCACCAGATCTCCAACTGGAAGAACGACATGATCACCCCGGATCAGGCGCTGGCCGAGGCCGAATTGCCCGAGGATATCCTCGCCGCCCGCGCCTATGAGGCCTACAACAGCCACCTGCGGGCCTACAACGCGGTGGATTTTGATGACCTTATCCTGCTGCCGGTGCAGCTGTTCAATGACCATGCAGATGTGCTGGAGCGCTGGCAGCGCCGCATCCAGTATCTGCTGGTGGATGAGTACCAGGACACCAACCTGTCGCAGTACCGTCTGGTACGCCAGCTGGTGGGCCACCGGGGCGGCCTGACCGTGGTGGGGGATGATGATCAGTCGATTTATGCCTGGCGCGGCGCCCGGCCGGAAAACCTGGCTCAGCTGCAGACCGACTTTCCCAGCCTCAAGGTGGTCAAGCTGGAGCAGAACTATCGCTCCACCAGCCGTATCCTCAAGGCGGCCAACACCCTGATCGCCAACAACCCGCACGTGTTCGAAAAGCAGCTGTGGAGCGAGATGGGCTACGGCGAGCCGCTGCGGGTGATCCACGCCCGCAACGACGATGCCGAGGCCGAGCGGGTCGCCACCGAGATTCTGGATCGCCACCTGCGCGAGCGCATCGCCTTTCGCGACTTTGCCGTGCTCTATCGCGGCAACCATCAGGCGCGGCTGATCGAGATGAAGCTGCAGCACTACCAGATTCCCTATAAGCTCAGCGGCGGCACCTCCTTCTTTGCCCGCGCCGAGATCAAGGACCTGATGAGCTACTTCAAGGTGCTGATCAACCGTGACGATGACAACGCCTTTCTGCGCATCATCAATCTGCCGCGCCGTGAGATCGGTCCCGGCACCCTGCACAAGCTGGGTGAGTACGCCTCCACCCGCGAAATCAGCCTGTTCGAGGCCTGTGGCGAACTGGGACTGGAGCAGGTGTTGCCGGCACAGGGCGTGGATCGACTGCGCCGCTTCTGTGCCCTGATCGACCGTCTGTACCAGCGCTGCCGCGAGGGCGATCCCATCGCGGCCATCCACGAACTGATCGAGGAGATCGACTACCCGGGCTGGATTCGTCAGAACGCCTCCAGCGAAGTCGTGGCGGAGAAGCGGATGCAAAACGTCTACTTCCTGATCGACTCGCTCAAGTCCACGCTGGAGCGACTGCAGGAGGAGGATGAGGGTGTCGGCATCGAGGATGCCATTGCCCGCCTGGTGCTGCTCGACATGCTCAACCGTCAGGAAGAGGAAGACGACTCCGATCGGGTGCAGCTGATGACCCTGCATGCCTCCAAGGGGCTGGAGTTTCCCCATGTGTTCCTGCTTGGCATGGAGGAGGAGTTGCTGCCACACCGCAACAGCATTGAGCAGGACACCATCGAAGAAGAGCGCCGTCTGGCCTATGTGGGCATTACCCGGGCCAAGCAAACCCTGACCATGACGCTGGCAAAACAGCGGCGCCAGTTCGGTGAATGGATGGAGTGCATGCCCAGCCGTTTTCTGGAGGAGCTGCCGGCGGAAGATGTGGAACACGAAGGACGGGGGGATGCGCGTCCCGAGCAGAACCGCGCCCGGGGGCGGGCAACGCTGAACAGCCTCAAGGGGATGTTTGACGACCTCTGAAACGGGTCGCCGGGGACAGGTCCGGGCTGAGCGATTAACGCCTGCCCGGAC